>NZ_JBEXYP010000016.1:115580-168083 GCF_040630995.1 Micromonospora sp. NPDC005710
GCAGTCGCGAACGAAAGGCGTACCCGGTGAGCGCGGCTACGGAGACGAGTGACCCGCAGGAGACGCGGGAGGAGACGACCTGGCAGACCCTGCGGCGGGGCCTGGCGCTCTCGCCCGAGCTACGGATCGGCCTGGCCGGCACGCTCGGCCTGGCGTTGGTCTACATGGTCGGTCGGGTGGCCGTGCCGGTCGCCGTTCAGCAGGGCATCGACGGGGGCCTCGTCGGCGGTCTGAACCTGAACGTGGTCTGGTCGGTGGTGGCGATCACCGCGGCGATCCTGACGGTCACCACGATCTGCGGTTACCTGATGATGCGCCGGCTGTTCACGGTCAGCGAGACGGCGTTGGCGAACGTCCGGACCCGGGCCTTCCGACACGTGCACGACCTGTCGATGTTGCACCAGCAGTCGGAGCGGCGGGGTTCGCTCGTCTCCCGGGTGACGAGTGACGTCGACCAGATCACCCAGTTCCTCCAGTGGGGTGGGGTGATCCTGCTCGTCAATCTCGGTCAGCTGGTGGTCACCACCGCCGTGATGCTGGCGTACTCCTGGCAGTTGACCCTTGTGGTGTTGGCCGCGTTCGCGCCGGCGGTGTTCGTCATCCGCCAGTTGCAACGCCGACTCGGCAGCGCGTACGCGACGGTGCGCCAACGCACCGGGACGCTGCTGGGCGCGATCGGCGAGAGTGTGGTGGGCGCGCCGGTGATCCGGGCGTACGGCATCGCGGGGCGCACCGAGCGGCGGCTGGACGAGGCGATCGACAGGCAGCGGCTCGCGCAGCAGCGGGCCATCCGGATCAGCATCGTGGGCAGTTCGGTCGGGGAGTTGGCGGCGGGGCTGGCGCTTGCCGGCGTGGTGGTGCTCGGCGTGCTGTTGGGGGTGGACGGCACGTTGTCCATCGGCCAGTTGACCGCGTTCCTCTTCCTGGTGACGCTCTTCATCCAGCCGGTGCAGATCGCCACCGAGGTGCTCAACGAGGCGCAGAACGCGATCGCCGGTTGGCGACGGGTGCTGGACGTGTTGGACGTCGCCCCGGACGTGGCCGACCCGGGGGAGCAGGGGCGGGAGCTGCCGGGCGGGCCGCTGGACATCCGGTTCGCCGGGGTGCGGTTCGCCTATCCGGGTGGCCCACCGGTGCTGCACGACATCGACCTGGAGATCCCGGCGAAGAGCCGGGTGGCGGTGGTCGGTGAGACTGGCAGCGGCAAGACCACCTTCGCCAAGTTGCTGACCCGGCTGATGGACCCGTCGGACGGGGCGGTGCTGCTGTCCGGGGTGCCGCTGACGGACGTCCGGTTCGGCTCGCTGCGTTCCCGGGTGGTGATGGTGCCGCAGGACGGGTTCCTCTTCGACGCCACAGTGGGGGACAATGTCCGGTTCGCCCGGCCGGAGCTGACCGACGAGCAGCTGAGTACCGCCTTCACTGAGCTGGGCCTGTCGGACTGGCTGGAGGGTCTGCCGGCCGGCCTGGACACCCCGGTCGGGGAGCGCGGTGAGGCGCTGAGCGTCGGGGAGCGTCAGCTCGTCGCGTTGGCCCGCGCGTACGTGGCCGACCCGGACCTGCTGGTGCTCGACGAGGCGACGAGCGCTGTCGACCCGGCCACGGAGGTGCGGTTGCAACGCACGCTCGACGCTGTCACCAGGGGTCGGACCACCCTCGCGATCGCGCACCGGTTGTCCACGGCGCAGGCCGCCGACGAGGTGATCGTGGTGGACCGGGGGCGGGTGGTGCAGCGCGGCTCGCACGACGAGCTGGTGCGGGACGCCGACTCGGTGTACGGCCTGCTCTACGCCTCCTGGCTGGAGCAGACCCGGTGAGGTGCGGCGGTGTGGTGGACGCCGAAGGGCAGGTGCTCTAGGCTCCGGGTTAGGTAAGCCTAACCTTTGAAGGAGGTCGCGCCCATGCGGCCCAACTCCGCCGAGATCGTCCGTACCCTCGTCGCCGGCCGCCTGCCCGGCCTCGTACACCTGGCCCACCGGCCGGGCCCGCACCACGCCCGGCACGTCACCGACCCGGACGGGCGGGTGCTGCTGCTGGTGCCGGTGGCCAGCCACCTGGCCGCCGCCCTGCAACCGGCGGCCGGGGGCAGCGACGTCGCGGTGGTCCTCGACGTGCTCGACCTGCCGCCCGCCGCCGGGGCGCCCGGCCTGGGCCGCGCCTGGGTGTCCGGCTGGGCGGCCGAGCTGCGCGGCGACGACGCCCGCCGGGCGGCCGTCGACTTCGCCACTGTGGAGCCGACCGGCGACCTGCTCGACCTGGGCACCCGGTTCCAGCTGTTCCGCTTCGAGGTGGTCGAGGTCCGCTGGGAGCGGGCCGGCGTCGTGCACCGGATCGACCCAGTGGAGTACGCCGGAGCCGAGCCGGACCCGGTGCACCCGGTCGAGGCCCGACTGCTCGCCGACCTCGCCGAGTGCCGGGGCGCCCAGGTGACCGACTATCTGCGCCGGCAGCTCGGGCTGACCGAGCAGACGCCGGGCGGCCCACCCCGGGTGGTGCGCATCGACCGCTACGGGCTGGTGGTCGCCCTCGGCCAACCCGGTGCCAGGCGCCGGATCCGGCTGGCCTTCCCCGGCCCGGTGGCCGACCCCGCCGAGCTGCCCCACCTGCTCCCGCCACTACAACCAACAGCCAAAGCCCACCCACCCCGCTAACCCACCCCGCCCCGGGCGCCCCCCGGCCCCGCCCCGCGCGCCCCCGACGATCTTGCACTTTCGGTTGTCGGTATGCGTGGTTCATCCCTTTGGCCGGGACAGAAAGTGCAAGATCGCGGGGGTGTGGCGGGTTCGCGGGGGTGTGGCGGTCTGGGCGGGGGTGTGGCGGTCTGGGTGGGGTGGTGCTGTTTCTCAGGTTGGTAGGGGGCCGGTCAGGTAACGCTGGATCGTGGGGCCGATCGCGGCCACCAGGGTTTCCGGGTCCGCCGAGGCGACCGGCTCGAGGCGTACCACGTGGCGCATCATGGCCAGGCCGATCATCTGGGTGGCCACCAGGGAGCCGCGTAGCGGTAGCTCGGCCGGTTCGACGTCAAGGTTCTCCAACACCCGGCGCAGCACCTGGGTGGTGACGAACTCCCGCAGCAGTCGCGCGGTCCACTCGTTGCTCACCGCGGAGCGCAGCAGCGCCTGCGCGGCGCTGCCGGCCGGGGAGTCCCAGACACCGAGGAAGACTCGCACCATCCGCTCACCGGCGCCGTCCCGGTCACCGGCGAGCACCTTCGGTACCAGTTGACCGGGGTCGACGGGGAAGTTCATGGCGGCCAGGAAGAGCTGGTCCTTGCTGCCGAAGTAGTGGTGCACGAGCGCCGGGTCCACCTCGGCCGTGCCGGCGATGGCCCGGATCGACGCGGCGTCGTAGCCACGGTCGGCGAACGCCGTCCGCGCCGCGTCGAGGATCGCCTCCCGGGTGCCCGGTTTGCCGGGTCGCCGGCCGGTTCGCCGCGTCATCGCCGCCCTTCGTTCGTCCACCGGCCCGTCGTGGGTCGGCCCGCCCCAGGCCGGGGTCGGCTGCCGCGCTGGCCGCCGCCCCCGTCGCGGGCGGTCAGCCGCTGCGTCGGCGCAGGGTGGCCGCCGCGAGCACCAGCGCCAGCACCACCGCGCCGAACACCACAGTGACATCCCGCCACATCCGGCCGGTCGGTTCGGCGTGAGCGCCGACCTCCTGCAACGCTTCGATGGCGTACGACAGGGGGAAGGCGTCGCTGAGCGCCTGGAGCCAGCCGGCCATCTGGTCGCGGGCCACAAACAGCCCGCAGAGCAGCAGTTGGGGGACCACCACGACTGGCAGGAACTGTACTGCCTGGAACTCGGTGCGCGCGAAGGCACTGCACAGCAGCCCGAGGGCGACACCGAGCACGGCGTCGAGTACGGCGATCCCGAGCACCAGCCCGATGCTGCCGGCAGTCTCCAGATCGAAGATCCAGTACGCCACGGCGGCGGCGACGGCGGCCTGCACGGCGGCCGCCAGCCCGAACGCGATGCCGTACCCGAAGAGCAGGTCGAGCTTGCCCAGCGGGGTGGTGAGCAGACGCTCCAGCGTGCCCGAGGTGCGTTCCCGCAGCATGGCGATGCTCGTCACCAGAAACATGATCACGAAGGGGAAGATGCCGAGCATCACCAGCGCGATCCGGTCGAAGGTGCTCGGTTGGCCGGGTGGGGTCGGCTGGTCGGCGTACATGAAGTAGACGAGGGTGAGCAGGACGGCCGGCACCACCACGAGCAGCGCGATGGTCCGCCGGTCGTGTCGGAGCTGGCGCAGGATGCGGCCGGTGGTGGCGGCGAGGATTCGCGGGTTCATGCTGTCTCCCGTGCGGCTGTCGCGTCGGTGCTGGTGGAGGCGGCCTCGCCGGCCCGGATGAGCCGCAGGAACGCCTCGTCGAGGTCGTCCACGCCGGCGGCGGTGCGGATCGCGGCCGGGCTGTCGTCGGCGATCAACCGCCCCTGGCGGATCAGCAGCAGTTGGTCGCAGCGCGCCGCCTCGTCCATCACGTGGCTGGACACCAGCAGGGTGGTGCCGGCGGCTGCCATCGCGTGGAACCGGGCCCACAGGTCGGCCCGCAGCACCGGGTCCTGACCGACTGTCGGCTCGTCGAGGATGACCAGCTCCGGCTCTCCGACCAGGGCGCAGGCCAGGGAGGCTCGGCTGCGTTGACCGCCGGAGAGCGTGCCGACGAGCTGACCGGCGGCTTCGGCGAGCCCGACGTCGCTGATCGCCCGGTCGGCCTCGACGCGCCCCCGCCCGTACAGGGCCGCGAAGTAGCGGGCGTTCTCCCGGACGGTCAGGTCGGCGTAGACGCTCGGCGCCTGGGTCAGGTAACCCACCCGGTGCCGCAGCGACGGGGTGCCGGCCGGTTGGCCGAGCACTGTGACCGTCCCGCCGCTGACCACTTGCACCCCGACCACCGCGCGCATGAACGTGGTCTTGCCACTGCCGCTGGGACCGAGCAGCCCGGTCACGGCGCCGCGCGGGACCCGGCAGCTGATGCCGTCCAGCACTCGCCGCCCACCCCGGTCGACGACCAGGTCTCGGACGGCTATCGCATCGTCCATCACACACCTCCATAAACTCATCACCTGTTGAACTCAACGCTAGGTGAAATACTGCGCCGCGCGCAACGCCCGCACCGTTGTCCAACTGTCGACCGTTGCGCGGAGCGCGAGAACGGGCAGTAGGCTCCGGACCGGACACGAAGTCCGCCAACGGGCATTGCGCGCTGATCGGACGTACGGCACGATGGCGCCGTGGGTCACGCTCCGTTACCGGATAGCGGTTTTCTTGAGGATTGGGCCGCGCGGTTGCGGCAGGCCGCCGAGCGGCCGGTCGTCGGCATCCTGTTGCGCGGCAGCCACGCCCGCCGTGCCGCCACCGCGCACAGCGACGTCGACCTCGACGTGTTGGTCGGCGGCGCACCGTATGCCGCCCGCCGGGCCTACCTGGCAGAGTCCGCAGGCCAGGTCACCCACGTCTCGGTGGCCGCCCGCGACGTCCGGTCCTGGGTGCACCGCCTCGGCGAACCGGCCGACTGGGCGTTCGGACTGCCGGTCACCGCGCCGGCACGGCTGCTCTGGGCCGACCCGCACTGGCGGCCCCGGATCGACCTGCCGGTGCTCTGTCAGCCCGCCGAGCCGCCCCGCCTGGAAGAGCTGATCGCCACGCTGGGTAAGGCCGCCGCCGCCCGCGCCGCAAGCGACCGCCTCGGGGTCCGGCTCGCCGTCGCCGACCTGGCGCGGCTCTGCCCCTCGGTGCTGCGGCCGGCCAACCCGTCAGTGCGGGTGCACTCCCGCCGGGCGGCCTTCGCCGCGGCCCTGGAGCTGCCGGTGGCCCCACCCGGCTACCGGACGGACATGCTGCTCTGCCTCGGGCTGCGCCCGGGCGCCACCGGGCAACTGTGGGCCGCCGCCGTCCGGCTGGTCGCCGGCACGCTGCCGCTGATCCGGCCGTACGCCGAAGAGATCGCCGACACGGCCGGCGCGGACCTGGCCGCCGCCCTCGTCGACGGTCGGCTGGACCGCTACGTCGCCCAGCTGGCCAGGCCGGCTGGGCCCCCGCTCCAGCCCCGACCCTCCGCACAGCCCTGGTTCTCGGGGCCTGCGCCGCAGCCCTGCCGGGAGCGGTCGGCGGTGCCCGCGCCGCGTGCGGGAGAATCGGCGACTGTGCCCGTACCTGACCCGCCGGTGACCGGCGTCCCCAGCGATCCCAACGAGCTGGCCGCGCCCGCGCCGACGCGCCCGTCCCGGCTCGACCCGGCCATCGCGGCCCAGCTGCGCCGCACCGCCGACGGTCTGGTCGCCGCCGTGGTGCGCGCACACGACTCCGGTGAGGTGCTGATGGTCGCCTGGATGGACGACGAGGCGCTGCACCGCACCCTCACCACCGGCCGGGCCACCTACTGGTCGCGCAGCCGACGCGAATACTGGGTCAAGGGCGCCACCTCCGGGCACCACCAGTACGTGCGGTCCGTCGCCCTGGACTGCGACGGAGACGCGCTGCTGGTGAGCGTCGACCAGGTCGGCGCGGCCTGCCACACCGGCCACCGGACGTGCTTCTTCACCGAGCTGCCCGTCACCGGGACGGAGGCACCGTGAGCGCGCGGCGTGCCACGCGGCGAGGCCCCGCAGTCGCTACCGAAAGGCGGGTCGGCTGATGACCGACGGCACCCTCAGCCCCGACCTGGGCACCTTCACCGAGCTGGCCGCCCAGTGGCGGGTGGTGCCGGTCACCCGGCGGCTGCTGGCCGACGCGGAGACCCCGGTCGGGGTCTACCGGAAGCTGGCCGGCGGGCCGGGCACGTTCCTGTTGGAGTCGGCCGAGCAGGGCGTCGGCTCGGCCGGCATGGCCTGGTCGCGGTACTCGTTCATCGGCGTACGCAGCAGCGCCACACTGATCGAACGCGACGGTGTGGCGACCTGGCTCGGTCAGCCGCCGGCCGGGCTGAGCGCCGAGGGTGACCCGGTGCGGATGCTGCGGGAGACGGTGGCGGCGCTGGCCGGCCCGGTCGGGGACCCCTCCGACGGTCTGCCGCCGTTGACCGGGGGCATGGTCGGCTACCTCGGCTACGACCTGATCCGGCGCTTCGAGCGGTTGCCCGAGCTGACCGAGGACGACCTGGGCGTCCCGGAACTGGGCATGATGCTCGCGACCGACCTGGTGGTGCTCGACCACTACGACGGCTCGGCGATCCTGGTCGCCAACGCGGTGCTGCCACCGTTGGACGCCCCGGACCGCGCCCCGCAGGTCGCCGCCGCCTACCACCACGCGGTGGGCCGGTTGGACGCGATGACCAGTGCGCTGTCCCGGCCCATCCCGCCGATGATCTCCACGGTCGAGCGTCCGCCGGCCGGCGACGTGCTCTGCCGGACGCCCGACGGCGGCTACCCGAAGGCGGTGGAGGCGGCCAAGGAGGCCATCCGGGCCGGTGAGTGCTTCCAGATCGTGTTGTCCCAGCGTTTCGAGCGGGCCACCCACGCCGACCCGCTGGACGTCTACCGGGTGCTGCGCACCAGCAATCCCAGCCCGTACATGTACCTGCTGCGTTTCGACGGGTTCGACATCGTCGGCTCGTCCCCGGAGGCGCACCTGAAGGTCACCGGGGTCGCGGACGGGCGGCGCCGGGCGTTGCTGCACCCGATCGCTGGCACCCGCCCGCGGGGCGGCACCCCCACCGCCGACGCCGCGCTCGCCGCCGAGCTGCTCGCCGATCCGAAGGAACGGGCCGAGCACGTGATGCTCGTCGACCTCGGCCGCAACGACCTGGGTCGGGTCTGTCAGCCCGGTAGCGTGGAGGTGCCCGAGTTCGCCACCATCGAGCGGTACAGCCACGTCATGCACATCGTCTCCACGGTCACCGGCACCCTGCGGGACGACCAGAGCGCCTTCGACGCGCTGGCCGCGACCTTTCCGGCCGGCACGCTCTCCGGGGCGCCCAAGGTGCGCGCCATGGAGATCATCGAGGAGTTGGAGCCGGTCCGTCGTGGCCTCTACGGCGGGACGGTCGGCTACTTCGGCTTCGGCGGCGACCTGGACATGGCGATCGCCATCCGGACCGCGCTGATCCGGGACGGACGCGCCTACGTGCAGGCCGGAGCGGGGGTGGTCGCCGACTCGGACCCGGCCGCCGAGGATCAGGAGACGCGGAACAAGGCGGCGGCCGTGCTGGCGGCGATAGCGGCCGCCGAAACTCTCCGGCCGGCCCGTTGAGCGGGGAGCGGTCCGTCGTGGGCCGGCGGGCGTTGACGTACGCCGTGCTGCTCTGCCTGGCCGGCGCGGGCCTGGCGCTGTGGGCGGCGACGCGGAGTTGGTCGGTCGAGCTGACGGTACGTCCGGCGCCGCTACCGCCGGTGCGTGACGCCCGCAGCGGTGCGGGTCTGCTGCCCTGGCTGCCGGCGTTGGCCCTGGTGACCCTGGCCGGGGGTGGCGCGGTGCTGGCCACCCGGGGCGGCCTGCGACGGGCGCTCGGCGTGCTGCTCGGCCTGCTGGGCCTGGCCGTGGCGGCCGGCGGCGGGTACGGGCTGGTGGCCGACGTGGGCGGTGCGGTGAGCCGGCAGTGGCCGGCGCTCTGCCTGCTCGGTGGCCTGCTGGCCGCCGTGGGGGGCTGGTGGACGGCGGTGCGGGGCGGTGACTGGCCGGCGATGGGCGCGCGGTACGAGCGTCCGGGGCGGACCGCTCCGGACGCCGCGTCGGCGCAGAGCGACCCGGCCGGGTCGCCGACGCCGCTGGCGGGTCGGCGGACCACCGAGGCGTGGGACGCGCTGGACCGGGGCGAGGACCCGACAGCCGACTGAGGCGGTGGCCGTCAGGCCCGTACCGAGGCGGTGGTCGCGGCGGTCAGTTCGGCGACCAGGCGGTTCAGCTCGGCGCGTTGGTCGGCGCGGGCCCGGTCGGCGCAGACCGCCTCCCAGGCGTTGCCCCGTGCCGTCCGCATCCGGCCCTCGCCCACCACTGCGCGTTCCACGCTGTGCACCACTCCGACGGCGAGCGACGCCACCGTCCGCGAAATGGTGGTCAGTCCGATGGTGGTGTGCGGCTCGGAAATGCTCACGGTCACCTCGCACGAGGAGTTGCTGCGGTCGGGGCAGGCGCGTCATCGAGTCTGCCCGAGGACGATGCTCGCCGGTCGACGTTTCGCCGCGGTGACCGCCCGGTCAACTGTCCCGTCCCGGCCATGACCAGGGACCGTCCGTTCGGCCTTGACCTTGCTCACAGCATCGATCGGCGTCGTTGTCGCGGAGCGCGGACCGGAAACTGGTGGCATGATCGATGGATCGGCCCGGTCTGACCGCGGCCGCCAGGTTCCCCACCGCGTGACGGTGGTCGATACCGGAGGTGGCGCTGCGTGACAACCCGTTCACGGCAAGTCGGCCATTATGCCGCAGCCCTTTTCGTGAGCAGCGCCATACCCCCGGCATTCGGCGTCGGTCGGCTGCCCCTAGCATCGGCCCATGACGCCCGGAGAGGGGAGTCCGTTCGTGACTGCTGAGCATGCGCACGCGGAGGGGGACGAGGCCGGCCAGGCAGCGTCCGTAAGCGTGCTCGACGAGATCCTGGCTGGCGTACGTGAAGACGTCGCCCGCCGTCAGGAGCAGGTTCCGCTGGAGCGGATCCGTGAACTGGCGGCGGCAGCGCCGCCGCCCATGGATGCGTACGCGGCGCTGCGCAAGCCCGGCGTGGCCGTGATCGCCGAGGTGAAGCGTTCGTCGCCGTCCAAGGGCCGGCTGGCCGAGATCGCCGATCCGGCCGACCTCGCCGTCGACTACGCCGCCGGTGGGGCGCGGGCGATCAGCGTGCTGACCGAGGGGCGCTGGTTCGGCGGGTCGCTGGACGACCTGGCGGCCGTCCGTGCCGCGGTCACCGTGCCGGTGCTGCGCAAGGACTTCGTGGTCTCCAGCTACCAGATCCACGAGGCCCGCGCGCACGGCGCCGACCTGGTGCTGCTGATCGTCGCCGCCCTCGAGCAGAACGCCCTGATGGGCCTGCTGGAGCGGATCGAGTCGTTGGGCATGACCGCTCTGGTCGAGGTCCATGACGAGGAAGAGGCCGACCGTGCACTGGAGGCCGGCGCGCAGGTGATCGGGGTCAACGCCCGTGACCTGCGTACCCTGGAGGTCGACCGGTCGGTGTTCGAGCGGATCGCGCCCGGCCTGCCCAGCAGCGTCGTCAAGATCGCCGAGTCTGGTGTTCGTGGTCCGCACGACCTGATCCGGTACGCCTCCGCGGGCGCCGACGCGGTCCTCGTGGGCGAGGGCCTGGTCACCCAGAAGAGCCCTCGCGAGGCGGTCGCCGAGTTGGTCAACGCCGGCAACCACCCGGCAACGCCCCGACCGGTGCGCTGACCCCGTGCCGGTCTGACGTTCCAGCGAGAGGATTCCCGATGAGCGCCGACGCGCTGGCCCCGGTGGCCGGCCCGCAGCCCGACTCCGCCGGCCACTTCGGCCGCTTCGGCGGTCGGTTCGTTCCCGAGGCCCTGGTGGCCGCGCTGGACGAGCTGGACGGGGCGTGGCGTACGGCGATGGAGGACGAGTCCTTCCGGGCCGAGTTCGGCGCGCTGCTGCGCGACTACGCCGGCACGCCTTCGCTGCTCTACGAGGCCCGGCGGTTCTCCGCGAAGATCGGCGCGCGGGTGCTGCTCAAGCGCGAGGATCTCAACCACACCGGTGCGCACAAGGTGCGCAACGTGCTCGGCCAGGCGCTGCTCACCAAGCGGATGGGCAAGACCCGGGTCATCGCGGAGACCGGGGCCGGCCAGCACGGTGTCGCCACCGCGACCGCCGCCGCCCTGTTCGACCTGGAGTGCGTGGTCTACATGGGCCAGGTCGACACCGAGCGGCAGGCGCTCAACGTGGCCCGGATGCGGATGCTCGGCGCGACGGTCGTCCCGGTCACCAACGGTTCGCGGACCCTCAAGGACGCGATGAACGAGGCGATGCGCGACTGGGTGGCGAACGTCGACGAGACGCACTACCTGATCGGCACTGCGGCGGGCCCGCACCCGTTCCCGGCGATGGTGCGCGACTTCGTCAGGGGCATCGGTGACGAGGCCCGTCAGCAGTGCCTCGACCTCACCGGAGGGCTGCCGGACGCCGTCACCGCCTGCGTCGGCGGCGGCTCCAACGCGCTCGGCATCTTCCACGCGTTCGTGGGCGACGAGGCGGTGCGGCTGTACGGCTTCGAGGCCGGCGGCGACGGGGTGGCCACCGGCCGGCACGCGGCGAGCATCACCGGCGGGTCCGCCGGGGTGCTGCACGGCACCCGCACCTTCGTGCTCCAGGACGCCGACGGGCAGACCCTGGAGTCGCACTCGATCTCCGCCGGCCTGGACTACCCCGGCGTCGGGCCCGAGCACGCGTGGCTGCACGACACCGGCCGGGCGAACTACCTGCCGGTCACCGACGACGAGGCGATGGCTGCCTTCGAGTTGCTGTGCCGCACCGAGGGCATCATCCCGGCGATCGAGAGCGCGCACGCGCTCGCCGGCACCGTCGCGCTGGCCCCGAAGCTCGCCGCGGAGCTGGGTCGGGAGCCCACCATCGTGGTCAACCTCTCCGGGCGGGGCGACAAGGACGTGCACACCGCCGGCGACTACTTCGGCATCCTCGACAAGGAGCGGTGAGATGAGCCGGATCGGGGTGGCCTTCGACAAGGCCCGCGCCGACGGACGGGCACTGCTGGTCGGCTGCATGCCGGCCGGTTTCCCCACCGTCGAGGGCAGCATCGCCGCGATGACCGCCATGGTCGAGGCCGGCGTCGACGTGATCGAGGTGGAGATCCCCTACTCCGACCCGGTGATGGACGGGCCGGTGATCCAGCGGGCCAGTGACATCGCGCTGGCCGGGGGCGTACGCACCGCCGACACGATGCGCATCATCGAGGCGGTGGCGGCCACCGGCGCTCCGGTGGTGACCATGACCTACTGGAACCCGGTCGAGCGGTACGGCGTGGACGTCTTCGCCCGTGACCTCGCCTCCGCCGGTGGCACCGGCCTGATCACCCCGGACCTCATCCCCGACGAGGCCGACGAGTGGCTTGCCGCTTCGGACGCGCACGGGCTGGACCGCACGTTCCTGGTCTCGCCGTCGTCCACCGACGCCCGGCTGGCGATGACCGTGCAGCACTGCCGCGGCTTCGTCTACGCGACCGCCGTGATGGGGGTGACCGGCGCCCGGGCGCGTACCTCCGACGCCGCCCCGACGCTCGTCTCCCGGGCCCGCTCGGTCACCGACCTGCCGATCGGTGTCGGCCTTGGTGTGGGCACCGGCGCGCAGGCCGGCACCGTGGCCGGTTACGCCGACGGGGTGATCGTGGGGAGCGCGCTGGTCCGGTGTGTGCTCGACGCACCGACCGAGGCCGACGGGCTCGCCGCCCTGCGCACGCTCAGCGCCGAACTCGCCGAGGGCGTCCGCAACCCCACCCGCTGACCGCCGCGGCCGTCGAGCGGCCGATGTGGAAGGCCTTCGCCTTTCGAGCTTGATGCCTGTGAGTCATCTTGATGACTCACAGGCATCAAGCTGTATCGCGGGACCGCCGCCGAGTGCTGGCCTGCCGGGTGGCGGTGCGGTGGCGGATGGACGGCGACCGGGCCGCCGGCTGGCCGTTGGCGGGCGGCGTCGCACTGCTGGCTGCCGGTCGAGGGCGGACCGGTGCCGCAGGATGTGCGCCTGGCCGGCCGTTCGCCGGACTGCGCCGGCGTGCTCACTGTCGCAGCGGCGGGCCCGCCGCTGCTTCGCCGCGTTGTTCCGGTGGCTGCCCCGCGCCGGCCCACCGAGCGCGAGCCGCGCCGGGCGTGTGGCGGGCGTCGCGGAGGACTCCTGAGAGACCGGCGAGCGCGTCGGTGACGGCGGCCAGGGTGAGTGGGGTGACCGCGTCGGGCAGCGCGTCGGGGGAGTGCCAGGACAACCGGCAACCCGGCAGTGGGTCGCCGGTCGGGCTGTTGTCGGCCGCGCGGGCCCGAAACACGTGCACGAGGACGTCCGGCAGCGGTCCGGCGCGTCCGGCCGCTGTCACCCCCGTGGGCCCGGTCAGGTGATAGACGCCGACCAGGTCGATCAGCTCGATGTCCCAGCCGGTCTCCGCGCGGATGTCCCGCAGGGCAGCCTGCACCGGGCTCTCGGTCGGGCGCAGCCGCCCGCCGGGCAACGCGTAGCGACGCGCACCCCGGCCCTGCCGGCAGAGCAGCACCCGACCGGTGTCGTCGGTGACGACCGCGGCGACCGCCCAGGTGAGCGCGCTCATGGACAAAGAGCCTACGGCGGTGCAAACCAGAAGTCACCGGGATGCGCGCAGCAGCGGCCCGGGGTGCCGCTGCGGGGGTGTGCAGCGGTAGCGTGTGCACCCGTGACCCTCGCCTCGCTCTCCCCCCAGGCGGCCCTGCCGAGCCCCAGCACCGCGGTCTGGCAGCTCGGGCCGGTGCCGATCCGGGCCTACGCGCTCTGCATCATCGCCGGCATCGTGCTGGCCTGCTGGGTGACGGAGCGCCGGCTGCGGCAGCGCGGCGTCGCGCCCGGCGCGGTGCTCGACATCGCCGTCTGGGCGGTGCCCGCCGGCATCATCGGCGCCCGGATCTACCACGTGATCACCTCACCGGAAAAGTACTTCGGCGCCGGCGGGGACCCGATGAAGGCGTTCGCCATCTGGGAGGGCGGTCTCGGCATCTGGGGCGCGGTCGCCGGTGGCGCGGTCGGCGCCTGGATCGCGGCCCGACAGCTCGGCATTCCGTTCGGCGTGGTGGCCGACGCGCTGGCCCCCGGGCTGCCGCTGGCCCAGGCGGTCGGCCGGGTCGGCAACTGGTTCAACAACGAGCTCTTCGGTGGCCGGACCACACTGCCGTGGGGCCTGGAGATCCATCGGATGGACCCGGACAATCCCGGGCACGCGCTGCGCGACGACGCCGGGCAGCCGATCCTCGAACCGGGTCTCTACCAGCCCACCTTCCTCTACGAGGCGCTGTGGAACCTCGGCGTGGTGGCTCTGGTCGTCCTCGTCGACCGCCGGCTCAAGCTGGGCCGGGGCCGGGCGTTCGCGCTCTACGTGATGGGTTACACGGTCGGCCGGTTCTGGATCGAGTTGATGCGCACCGACGAGGCCAACCAGATCCTCGGCGTCCGGCTCAACGTCTGGACGGCCGCGCTGGTCTTCCTCGGCGCCCTGATCTACTTCGTCCGGGTGCGCGGCCCCCGGGACTACCTGATCCCGCTCGGCCCGGCGGGGGCGACGACCCCGCCTCCCGCGTCCGACCTGTCGCAGGTCGACCTCTCCGAGCGGGAGACCCCCGCGCGGGCCGCCGCGCCGGAGGGCTACCGGGTGGTGAGCGAGGAGCAGTACGCCGCCTGGCAGGACACCGGCGTCGTACCGCCGGAGCCGGACACCGACGACGACGGCCGTCCGGCCGGTGACGATCTGGCCACGGACGCGACGCCGGCCGACCTCGCGTCGAGCGACGACGAGCCGGCGGACGATCCGTCGTCCCGCACCGACCGGGCCGAAGCCACCGGCGCGCGTCCCGCCGACCGGGACAGCTGAGCGGGGGCGGCACCGATGCGAAGCGCGGTGGTGGTCGGCGCAGGGGTCGGTGGCCTCGCGGTGGCCGGCGCGCTGGCCCGTTCCGGCTGGCAGGTCACAGTGTTGGAACGCGCCGAACGGGTGCGCCCCGAGCCGACCGCCGTGGTGCTCTGGCCCAACGGCGTCCGTGCGCTCCAGGCCCTCGGCCTCGGCGCCGGCCTGGCCGCCATCGCCACCCCGCTGCCCGACGGTGGGGTCCGTCGCCCGGACGGGCACTGGCTCGTGCAGCCCCGGCCCATCCCGGCCGACCGGATGCCGGTGGTGGTGCACCGGGAGGACCTGCACGACGCGCTGATCGCCGGCCTCGGCGAGCGGGTCGAACTGCGGACCGGGGTGACAGTGCGCCACGTCCGCATCGAGCCGGGCGAGCGGCCGGGGGTCAACGACGGGCGGCAGACCATCGAAGCCGACCTGGTGGTCGCCGCCGACGGCACGGACAGCGGCATCCGCCGCCAACTCGCGCCCGAGTCCCGGGTGGTCAGCTCCGGGTGCGCCGCCTGGCGGGCGGTCATCCCCTGGTACCAGGCACCCCGCCTCCCCGACGATCAGCCGGTGGCCGGCGAGATCCTCGGCGCGGGTTACCGGTTCGTGGCGGCGTCGCTGGGCGAGCGCGGTTCCTCGGGCGGGTCCACCCGGGGCGGCATCTACTGGGTGGCCACCGCCGCCGGTGCGCCCCGCCCGGAGCCACCGGAGACCCAGCTCGCCCTGCTGCGCCGGTGGTACGCGGGCTGGCCCGCGCCGGTCGGCGCGCTGCTCGACGCCACCGACCCGGCTGACCTGGTCCAACAGGAGGTTCGCGAGCTGCGTCCGCTGCCCCGGTCGTACGGCTTCCCGGTCGGGCCCGGTGGGGTGGTGCTGCTCGGCGACGCGGCGCACGCCATGCCGCCGCACCTCGGGCAGGGCGCCTGCCTCGCGTTCGAGGACGCCGCCACGCTCGCGTCGCTGCTGCGGGAGGCCCGGCTGCCCGACGCCGTCCAGGCGTACGACCGGGTGCGCCGCCCCCGGGCCGCGACTGTGGTCCGGCAGACCCGGCGGATGTCGGCGGTGCTCCAGACCCGCGGCCGGTTGGCGCTGCGCGCGCGGGACGCCGCCCTGGGCACTATCAACTCACGGCTGCTGTCCAGCGCCGTCGCCACCGCCGCCCAGTGGCGTCCGCCGACCTGACCTGGGTCGCCGGGCGGGTCAGGGGATGAGGGCGGCGGGTTCGGCGATGCAGGCGGTGCCGATCCGGCGGAAGCCGACGCGCAGGTAGACCCGCGCGATCTCCTCGCTGCCGGCGGAGAGGAAGACCAGTTCGGTGCCGGCGGCGAGGAGTTCCCGGGCCAGGGTGGCGGTGAGCGCGGCGCCCAGCCCGCGTCGCCGGGCGGACGGCAGGGTGGCCACCCCGGCGATTTCCGCAACGTCGTCCACGCGCATCGCCATGCCGCTGGCCAGCGCGCCCTCGGCCGGCGTGCCGGCGAGTGCGGAGATCCGTCGGCCGTCGGCGATCCGGGCACGCTCCTCGTCGAGCGCGGTCAGTTCGAGTTCGGTGACGGCGGCGTCACGTTCGGCCGGGCCGGCGTCACCGGGGGCGGTGCCGGCGGCGGCGAACGAGACCGCTGCCACCGCGCGCCGGGCGGCGACGTCGGCGGCGAAGCCTGGGTAGTCCGCCGCCAGCACCCGCACCGCCGCGTCGGAGAGCGTCGCCGGGTCGGGCAGTGCGGTCGGATCGAGGACCATGAGCGGCGCCTCCAGCACGCTCAGCCCTGCCGAGCGGGCCACCGCCAGCAGCTCGGGGGTCGTCTCGTGCACCCACTCGAAGGCTTCCGGCAGGCCCAGCTTGCGCTGGCGCTCGCGGACCGCTGTCACGTCGGCCAGCGACGGCGGTTCGGTGGCGTCGATCCGGGGGCGGGCGTAGAACGGCCAGCCGGCGGCTTCGCGGACGAACAGCACCAACCCGCCATGATCCTCCGCTCCGGCGACGTCGCGGGGCACCGCGTCGTAGAAGCGTTCCAACCGGTCGAAGATGTCCTTGTTTCGCGGATCCACCGCGCGAGACTACACGTCCCAGCCAGTGGACGGTGTGATCAATCTCGGGTGGCCGTGTGGCCCCGGCCCTAACGTAGACTCAATAGACCCACGGGCCGACGTCGTCCCCACCATGATCCAACCTGAGTGACGACAGGAGGCCCGGTGGCTCAGCCGTACGCGGACACAGAACAGCAGCACCCGCACAGCCCACAGGCGTCCCCGACGCCCCACGCCCGTCCGTCCGCCCAGGGCCTCTACGACCCGGCGCAGGAGCGCGACGCCTGTGGCGTGGCGTTCGTGGCGGACCTGCACGGCCGGCGTTCACACTCGGTCGTCGCCAACGGGCTCGGCGCGCTCTGTCGGCTGGACCACCGGGGCGCCCGTGGCGCGGAGCCGAACACCGGCGACGGCGCCGGCATCATGATCCAGATCCCCGACGCGTTCCTGCGCGCGGTGGCCGACGTCGCGCTTCCCCCGGCCGGCGAGTACGCCACCGGGCTGGTCTTCCTTCCCGACGACGACGCCGCCGAGGCACGTGCTCGCCGGGTGGTGGAGAAGTACGCGCTTGTCGAGGGCGCCGACCTGCTCGGCTGGCGGGACGTGCCGATCGACCCCAGTGACCTTGGCGAGACCGCCCTGGCGGCGATGCCCCGGGTCCGGCAGCTCTTCCTGGCCGCGCACCGCCTCACCGACGCGCCCGACGGGCCGGCCGGTTCCCCGCTGCGCGGCATCGAACTGGACCGGGTGGCGTTCTGCCTGCGCAAGCAGGCTGAACGGGAGACCGCCGAGCGGGGTGTCCCGGCGTACTTCCCGTCGCTGTCCAGCCGCACCATTGTCTACAAGGGCATGCTCACGCCCGACCAGTTGCCGGCGTTCTACCCGGACCTGCGCGACGAGCGGGTGGACAGCGCCATCGCGTTGGTGCACTCCCGTTTCTCCACGAACACCTTCCCGTCCTGGCCGCTGGCGCACCCGTACCGGTTCATCGCCCACAACGGCGAGATCAACACGATCCGGGGCAACCGCAACTGGATGCAGGCGCGCGAGGCGCTCCTGCGCTCGCCGAACGTGCCCGGCAACATCCGGCGGGTCTTCCCGGTGTGCACCCCCGCCGCCTCCGACTCGGCGAACTTCGACGAGGTTCTGGAGTTGCTGCACCTGGCCGGGCGGAGCCTGCCGCACGCGGTGCTCATGATGATCCCCGAGGCGTGGGAGAACGACCCGGGGATGGACCCGGCCAAGCGTGCCTTCTACCGCTTCCACGCCAGCCTGATGGAGCCGTGGGACGGTCCGGCGTCGGTGGCCTTCACCGACGGCGACATCGTCGGCGCGGTGCTGGACCGCAACGGGCTGCGTCCGGGTCGCTGGTGGCAGACCGACGACGGGCTCGTGGTGCTCGGCTCCGAGGCGGGCGTGCTCGACCTGGACCCGGCGCACGTGGTCGCCAAGGGGCGTCTCCAGCCGGGCCGGATGTTCCTGGTCGACACCGTGGCTGGGCGGATCGTGCACGACGAGCAGATCAAGTCCGAGTTGGCGGCCGCCCAGCCGTACGGCGAGTGGTTGCACGCCGGGCTGATCGAGTTGAACGACCTGCCGGCCCGCGAGCACACCGTCTACACGCACGACTCGGTGCGCCGCCGGCAGCAGACCTTCGGTTACACCGAGGAGGAGCTGAAGATCCTGCTCGGGCCGATGGCACGTAGCGGTGCGGAGCCCCTCGGTTCGATGGGTACGGACACCCCGATCGCGCCGCTGTCCACCCGGCCGCGGCTGCTCTACGACTACTTCCACCAGCTTTTCGCCCAGGTCACCAACCCGCCGCTGGACGCGATCCGCGAGGAGTTGGTGACCAGCCTGGCGTCGACGATCGGGCCGGAGGGCAACCTGCTCGACCCGGGTGCCGCGAGTTGCCGGCAGATCGTGCTTCCGCACCCGATCATCGACAACGACGAGCTGGCAAAGATCCTCTCCATCGACGAGGACGGCGACCTGCCCGGTTTCAAGGCGGTCCGGGTCTCCGGGCTGTACCGGATCCGGGAGGGGGCCGCCGGGATCAAGGCGCGTCTGACCGAGATCTGCCGGCACGTCTCCGAGGCGATCGAGGACGGCGTACGCATCCTGGTGCTCTCCGACCGGGACTCCAACGCCGACCTGGCACCAATCCCGTCGCTGCTGCTCACCGCGGCCGTGCACCAGCACCTGGTGCGTGAGCAGACGCGTACGCAGGCGGCGCTGATCGTCGAGTCCGGCGACTGCCGGGAGGTGCACCACGCGGCGGTGCTGATCGGCTACGGCGCGGCGGCGGTCAACCCGTACCTGGCGTTCGAGTCGGTGGAGGACATGATCGCCACCGGCAGGTTGGCCGGGGTGGAACCCGCCGCAGCGGTGCGCAACTACGCGAAGGCGCTCGGCAAGGGCGTCCTGAAGATCATGTCCAAGATGGGCATCTCGACTGTCTCCTCGTACTGCGGGGCGCAGGTCTTCGAGGCGGTCGGCCTGGACACCCGGCTGGTGCAGCGCTACTTCCGGGGCACCCCCAGCCGCATCGGCGGGGTGGGCCTCGCGGGCGTGCACGCCGAGGTGGCCGCCCGGCACGCGTTGGCCTGGCCTCCGGCCGGCACCGCCGTCTCCGACCGGTTGGAGGTCGGTGGGGAATACCAGTGGCGCCGCGAGGGTGAGCTGCACCTGTTCAACCCGGAGACGGTCTTCCTGCTGCAACACGCCACCCGCACCCGGCAGTACGACGTCTTCCGGCAGTACACCGCGAAGGTCGACGCGTTGGCCGCGCAGGCCGGCTCGCTGCGCGGGTTGTTCACACTGCGCACCGGGGTCCGTCCGGCGGTGCCGATCGAGGAGGTCGAGCCGGCCACCGAGATCGTCAAGCGGTTCGCCACCGGTGCCATGTCGTACGGGTCGATCTCGGCCGAGGCGCACGAGACGCTCGCCATCGCCATGAACCGGCTCGGCGGCAAGTCCAACACCGGTGAGGGCGGCGAGGACGTCGAGCGGCTGCACGACCCGGCCCGTCGGTCGGCGGTCAAGCAGATCGCCAGCGGCCGGTTCGGTGTGACGAGCGAATATCTGGTCAACGCCGACGACCTCCAGATCAAGATGGCTCAGGGTGCCAAGCCGGGTGAGGGCGGTCAACTGCCCGGCAACAAGGTCTGGCCGTGGATCGCCCGGACCCGGCACGCCACCCCCGGCGTGGGTCTGATCTCCCCGCCGCCGCACCACGACATCTACTCCATCGAGGACCTCGCCCAGTTGGTGCACGACCTGAAGTGCGTCAACCCGGCGGCCCGGGTGCACGTCAAGCTGGTCAGCGAGGTGGGTGTCGGCACCGTCGCCGCCGGGGTGGCGAAGCTCAAGGCGGACGTCATCCTGATCTCCGGCCACGACGGCGGCACCGGCGCCTCCCCGATGAACTCGCTCAAGCACGCCGGCACCCCGTGGGAGTTGGGGCTGGCCGAGGCGCAGCAGACGCTGCTGCTCAACAAGCTGCGCGACCGGGTCACGGTGCAGGTCGACGGCCAGCTCAAGACCGGCCGGGACGTGCTCGTCGCGGCGCTGCTCGGCGCGGAGGAGTTCGGTTTCGCGACGGCGCCGCTGATCGTCGAGGGCTGCGTGATGATGCGCGTCTGCCACCTGGACACCTGCCCGGTCGGCATCGCCACCCAGAACCCGGTGCTGCGGGAACGCTTCAGCGGCAAGCCGGAGTTCGTGGAGAACTTCTTCCTCTTCCTCGCCGAGGAGGTCCGGGGTTACCTGGCCGAGTTGGGTTTCCGGTCCATCGAGGAGGCGATCGGGCAGTCCGAGCTGCTCGACGTGGCCCCGGCGCTGACGCACTGGAAGGCGCACGGGTTGGACCTGGCGCCCGTCCTGCACCTGCCGGAGCTGCCCGCTGGTGCGGCCCGACGCGGGGTCCGCGCCCAGGATCACGGCCTGGACCAGGCGCTCGACAACGAGCTGATCGCGCTGGCCGGTCCGGCCCTGGAGGGCGGGGCGCCGGTGCGCGTCGAGGTGGCGGTGCGCAACGAGCACCGCAGCGTCGGCGCGATGCTGGGCGGTGAGGTGACCCGTCGCTTCGGTGGTGCCGGCCTTCCCGAGGACACTGTGGAGTTCGTGCTGCACGGCACGGCGGGGCAGTCGTTCGGCGCGTTCCTGCCGCGCGGGGTGACCCTGCGCCTGCACGGCGACGCCAACGACTACGTGGGCAAGGGCCTCTCCGGGGGCCGGCTCATCGTTCGTCCGGACGCGGCGGCGCCGTTCCTCGACCCGGACGCCGCGCCGGGCCAGCGGGCCGAGGATCAGATCATCGCCGGCAACACCATCCTGTACGGGGCCACGGCGGGCGAGGTCTTCCTGCGTGGCCGGGTGGGGGAGCGGTTCGCGGTCCGCAACTCGGGCGCGATCGCCGTTGTCGAGGGCGTCGGCGACCACGGCTGCGAGTACATGACCGGCGGCACTGTGGTGGTCCTCGGTGCTACCGGCCGGAACTTCGCGGCCGGCATGTCAGGTGGCACGGCGTTCGTGCACCACCTGGACCGGGCCCGGGTCAACGCGGAGCTGGTCGACCTGGTGCCGCTGGGCGAGCAGGAGCAGTCGTACCTGCACGAGCTGGTCCAACGGCACGTGGCGGAGACCGGGTCGGCGGTCGCCGAGGAGCTGCTCAAGCGGTGGCCGGAGGCGGTGGCCGAGTTCACCGCGGTGATCCCGCGCGACTACCGCCGGGTGTTGGAGATCATGCGGGCCGCCGAAGCAGCCGGCCGCGACGTCGACGACGCGGTCATGAAAGAACTGACCGCGCCGGCTGTGCCGGCGATGCCGGTGCCGCCCGCCCCGCGGGTGGCTGCCCAGGAGGTGGCACGTGCCTGACCCGAACGGTTTCCTGCGCTACGACCGGCGCCTGCCGGCCCGCCGCCCGGTGCCGGTGCGGATCAGCGACTGGCGGGAGGTGTACCCGCCGGCCGGCGAGGAACTGGTCCGTGAGCAGGCCACCCGATGCATGGACTGCGGCATCCCGTTCTGCCACGACGGTTGTCCGCTGGGCAACCGCATCCCGGACTGGAACGACCTGGTGCGGACCGGCAACTGGGACGCCGCGGTGGAGTCGCTGCACGCCACCAACAACTTCCCGGAGTTCACCGGCCGGCTGTGCCCGGCGCCCTGCGAGGCGGCCTGCGTGCTCGGCATCTCCGGCGGTCAACCGGTGACCATCAAGCAGGTCGAGGTGGAGATCGCCGACGCCGCCGCGGCGCGGGGGTTCACTCCCCGCCCGGTGCCGGCGCCGTCGGGCCGGTCGGTCGCCGTCATCGGTTCCGGGCCCGCCGGTCTCGCCGCCGCCCAGCAGTTGGCCCGCGCCGGTCACGCGGTGACCGTGTACGAACGCGACGACGCGATCGGTGGTCTGCTCCGGTACGGCATCCCCGACTTCAAGTTGGAGAAGCGGCACATCGATGCCCGGTTGGCCCAGCTCACCGCCGAGGGGGTGCGCTTCCGCACCGGTGTGAACGTCGGGGTGGACGTCACCGCCGAGCAGCTGCGCGCCGAGCACGACGCGGTGTTGCTCGCCGCTGGGGCGTTGCAGGGCCGGGACACCCCGGAGACTCCCGGGCGGGAGCTTCGGGGCGTACACCAGGCGATGGCGCACCTGGTCGCGGCGAATCGCGCGGTCGCGACAGCGCCCACCGACCAGGCCGGCGTGGTGGCCACCGGTGAGCGTCGGCTGGCCCCGGCGGTGATGCCGGACGGCACTCCGATCGACGCGGCCGGCAAACACGTGGTGATCATCGGTGGTGGTGACACGGCGGCCGACTGTCTCGGCGTCGCGCACCGCCAGGGGCCCGCTGGCGTGCACCAGCTCGACCTGTACCCGCAGCCGCCGCAGGAGCGCGACGAGGCACGGGATCCGTGGCCGACCTGGCCGTGGGTGCTGCGCAGCTATCCGGCGCACGAGGAGGGTGGCGAGCGGGTCTTCGCGGTGGCGGTGCAGGAGTTCGTGGACGACGGCACCGGCCAGGTGCGGGCGGTGCGGATCGCCGAGGTGACAGTGAAGAAGCGCGACGGTCGGCGGGTCGTCACCTTGGTGCCGGGTTCCGAGCGGGAGCTGCCGGCCGACCTGGTGCTGCTGGCGATCGGTTTCGAGGGCACCGAGCAGCAGCCGCTGCTGGCCCAGTTCGGCGTGGCCCGCAACCCTCGGGGCGCCATCGACGCGAACGACGGCTGGCAGACCGAGGCCGACGGGGTGTTCGTGGCCGGCGACATGCACCGGGGCGCCTCGCTGATCGTCTGGGCCATCGCGGAGGGGCGGGCCGCCGCCGCCGCCATCCACGGCTATCTGGGCGGCGTTGGTGCGTTGCCGGCCCCGGTCGGCCCGACCGCGCAGGCTCTCGCCGCTCGCTGAGTCGCGGGCGTCCGGTCGGTGCGGCAGTTGCCGCTGCCGCACCGACCGGGCACTCCCGCTGCTGAAGCCGCTCACCGTCGCCCTGGACCGAGTTGACCGGCGGGCCGGTGGCGAACCGCTGAGACAGCCGTCACCAGCGGTGGACCGCTTCCGGGACAGGGCGCCACGAAGATCATCGTTACGCTGCGATCATGGAGATCGAGGAGCGCCTACGACGAACTCGCCGATGGCTGTGGATCGTGCTGATCGGGCTCTTCCTGAGCGGTGTCACAGCGTTTCCGCTGGAGATCGAGGTGCGCTGGCTGCTGCGCGCACTGGACCCCCTCGCCGGCCAACTGCCGGCGCTCGTCGCCTGGATCGAGCGGGTGCACACCGGGCTCGTGACGGCCGGCGAGGACTACCCGTTCCTGCTCTACGGCACCGACTGGCTGGCCTTCGCCCACCTGGTGCTGGCGGTGGCGTTCTGGGGGCCGCTGCGTGACCCGGTGCGCAATGTCTGGGTGGTGCAAGTCGGCATGATCGCCTGCGCGGGCATCGTTCCGCTGGCGCTGATCTGTGGCCCGATCCGGGACATCCCCTGGTTCTGGACGCTCGTCGACCTGTCCTTCGCGGTCGGGGCGTTTCCACCGCTCTGGTTCGCGTACCGGCACATCCGCGCCATCGAAGCGAGCACGGTTGAGGCGACCGGCGCCGGGCCGGCCTCAACCCCGTAGACACCTGCCGCCTGCCTCACCGGACGAGGGTGCTTCACCCCTGCCCCGTCGATCATGGAGTCGTGGTGGGCAGAATCTTGATTTTCGCCCGATATGTGGGGCACCACGACTCCATGATCGACGTGCGATTTTGCATTGGGTCCTAGTGCGACATCAACTGGTGAGCGTCGCGGATCTTGGCCCAGGATTTGGGCTCGGCCGGCGGGGCGGCCTTGCGGGCGGCGCTCGCCACGTCGGGTCGACCGGCGGTGAACAGCCAGGTGGTGAACAGCTCGTCCAGGTCCAGCCCCGAGATCCGTTCGGCCAGGGCCTGGAACTGCTCGATGGTGCCGTTGCCGTGGCGGTGCTCGGCGGTCCAGGTCGGCAGGATCTCGAAGAACGCGTCGTCGCCGACGGCCAGCCGGAGCTGGTGCAGGGTCATCGCGCCCCGGTCGTAGACGGCGTTGTCGAAGACCCGCGCGGCGCCCGGGTCACCGGGAAGCACCTGCCAGAACCCGTCGTCGGCCGGGTAGCTGGCGTAGGTGAAGTCGAAGACCTCCTGTGCGGTGCCCTCGCCCTGCTCCTCCGACCAGAGCCACTCCGCGTACGAGGCGAAGCCCTCGTTGAGCCAGATGTTGCGCCAGTCGGCCACCGAGACCGAGTCGCCGAACCACTGGTGGGCCAGCTCGTGCGCCACCACGTACGTGTTGGCGCCGCGTCGCCAGAAACCCGCCGCGTACACCGGTCGGGTCTGCGTCTCCAGTGCGAAGCCGATGCCGTCGACCGGCCCGGCCACACCGCCCTGCGCCTCGAAGGGGTACGGGCCGAAGATCCCGCTCTCCCAGTCGATGATCTCCGCGGTCCGCTCGATGCTGGCCCGCGCGGCCGGCCCGAGGGCTCCCAGAGAGGTGCTGTACGCGTTGATCACCGGCTGACCGCTCGGGCTGGTGTCGGTGACGATGTCGTACTGGCCGATGGCCATGAACGCCAGGTAGGTGGCGGTGGGAGAGGTGGTCCGCCAGATCCACCGGGTGCGGTTGCCGGCCTCGGCCAGCGGCGGCCTCGGCTGCACGCCGTTGCTGATCACCTCGACGCCGGTGGGCACCGACACCGAGATGTCGTAGGTGGCCTTGTCCAACGGGTGGTCGTTGCTCGGGAACCACCACCACGCCGACTCGGGCTCGTTGACGGCGAGGGCGCCGTCGTCGGTACGCGTCCAGCCGGTGTAACCGTTGACCAGGGCCTCCGACGGAACGCCCGAGTAGCGCACGACGATGGTGAGCTGCTGGCCCTTCGTCACCGTGCGGGACGGGGTGACCACCACCTCGTGCGCCCCCGCGGTGCTGCTGGTCGCCGCCCAGCCGTTGACCCGGACCGACTCCACGTCGAGCAGGAAGTCCAGATTGAACGTCGAAAGGTCCGCAGTGGCGGTGGCGAGAATGGTGGTGGTGCCGGTGAGCAGGTCGGTGGCCGGTTCGTAGCGCAGCCGGACGTCGTAGTGCTCGACGTCGTAGCCGCCGTTGCCATAGTCGGGGAAGTAACTGTCGCCCAGTCCGGGCGCGCCGGGTTGCGGCGCGGCGGAGACGACCGGACGGCCCCAGGCCGTCGGGGCGGCCTGGCCGGGGGTGCCGGCGAGCATGGTGCCGGCGGTGGTGAGGGTCAGGGCGGTGGTGGCCGCCGTGAGGACTCGTCGCACGGGGTGGACTCCCTCCATCGGGTGTTCGCCACGCCAACCTAATCGACAAGTGTGAACGTCGCCGACCCGCCACACCCGTGGTCGGACGTCAGCCCTGGCGCGCCTTGCGCCGCAAGTTCACACTGTGTTGATCGGAGGTGACGCGTGCGGCGCTCGGAGTTGCCCAGTCGGGAGCTGATCGGCCAACGGCAGTCGACCGCAGGCCGGGAGCGGCTGCCTGCCGGTGGGTTGGAATTCTTCGCTCTGCTCGCCCGGCTGCTGCGGCGACCTCGTCGCGGTGACCGCCGGCTGCCACTGCTGTGGCTGGTCCGCTCCGACACAGCGGATCTGATGGTGCCGCTGCGCCGGTTCCTCGGCCAGGGCCTCCGGCGGCGCGTTCCGCACGCCGTGCTCGACGCCGACGTGCCGCCCGGCGCCGGGGACGTGCCGGCGCTGCTGCGCGAACTGCACAGGCAGCTCTCCCTGGAGGCGTTCGGCGCCGCCCGACTGCGCTTCCGGCACTACCCGCTCGCCGACTGGCTGATGCAGCAGAGCCTCAGCCCGGGCGTCGACGCCGACGACAGCCGTGCCGCCCTGGTCCGCCGGCTGCGTGACCGCAAGGGCCCGCGGACGCCGGAGGCGTTGCCCTCCGGCGGCGATGCGGTCAGCATCGTCTCGCAGGTGCTGCTCTGGCTGGTCCGTCGCGCCGTGCCGGGGGTGGTCTTCCGCGCTGCCGTTTCCGGTCGGGTGCCGGTGCTCGGGCGGCACTACAACTGGTTCATGCGCCAGCAGTACCTGGCGCCCCGGCAGTCGGTCACCTTCCTCGGCTTCGCCGAGCGCCTCACCGCTGGCTGGCGCGACGGGGAACAACCCGACCAGGTCAACAAGCTGCTGCTGCACGCGTTCCTGGAGGACCTGCGGCAGGCGTACCGGCGTCGGCCGTGGCGTCCGTCGGACTGGCGGCGCACGGCGTACCCGGCGCTGCTCGTCGACCACGTCGCCCCCGGCAACGTCGGCGGTGAACTGGTCCGCCTGATCGGCGACGTCCGCACCGAGACCGGCCGCAACGACCCGCTGCTGATCGTCGCGTCCGGTGGGCAACCCCCACCGGACCTGCCCGAACCGCACCCGTTGACGGAGGCCGACGAGGCGTACGACGAGTGGGCCGGTGCGCTTCCGGAGATGCGGCGGCTGCGCCGCCCGGCCACCTGGCTGGTGGCGTTGCGCCCCGACGAGACCGACACCGGCCCGCCGTCGCGGGGAGGGCTGCGGCCGTTCTCCGCGCCCGACCCGCCGTGGTGGTCGCGGCGCTTCCTGCCGGCGGCGCTCTGCCTGGTGCTGGTGGCGGCGCTCGGCGTGTGGGTGGCCAGCCGGTGGGGGCCGGGCTGTCATCCCACTCTCACCGGCCAGGTGTCGGTCGAGGTGGCCGCCAGTGGCGAGTGTGTCGGCTACAGCGACAGCGCCGCACAGGTGTTCAACAACGACCCCGGCCAGGACCGGCTGCGCACCGTCCAGGAGCGCATCTTCGCGCAGAACCCTGCCGCCGAGGAGGTGTGGCAGCGCAGCGACCGGCGACGGCCCTTCCTCACCCTGGTCTACCTCGGCACCCTCACCGGCAACCGGACCCGCGCCGACGAGGAGTCGTACGTCTCCGAGCGCGAGGAGCTGGAAGGGATGGCCACCGCCCAGTACGCGTTGCTGAAGGAGTCGGCCGGCGCCGACGGCGCGGCGCTGCTGCGCATCGTGGTGGCCAACGGCGGCCGGCAGATGATCTACGCCGACCGGGCCGTGGCGATGCTCGCCGAGCTGGCCCGGGACGACCCCACGGTGCTCGGGGTGGTCGGGTTGGTGGAGAGCCGGAGCAGCACCGCCCGTGCGCTGCGCGAGCTGAACCGGGTGGGCCTGCCGGTGCTGGCACCCACCCTCTCCGCCGACAAGATGGACGCCAACTCCCGCCTCTACCTGCAGATCTCCGCGCCGAACAAAGACCAGGTGAAGCTCGTCGACGCGTACGCCACGCAGGTGCTGAAGGTCGACGAGGCGCACGTCTTCTACACGACGTTGGAGGGCAGCACGCTCACCGAGGACCTCTACGTGGGCACGCTCGTCGACGGGCTCCGACAGCGGTTCGGCAGCCGGATCACCCGCCTCGACAAGTGGGGCACCGGGCAGCGGTTGACCGACGAGTGCGGCTACCCCGGCCTGCTCTTCTACGCGGGCCGGTGGTCGGAGTTCGACGGTTTCCTGCGGGCGCTGCGCGAGTGCGGCGGCAACCCGCCCCGACACCTCGTCGCCGACGACTCGGCCAACCGGTACATGGCCAACCCGGGGTTGCGCGCCGCCGCGCCCGGCAACCTGCCCGTCACGTACGTCTCCAAGGCGGCCCTGGCCACCTGCGCGGCGCTGCGTGCCGCCCAGGACCGGCGCGACGACACGCGGGCCAGCTTCCTGTCCTGGATCCAGGCCGACGACCTGCTCGACCCGCCGCGCTGCCGGCCGGGCTCCGAGGAGCAGGTCGGCGAACGGGTGAGCCTCGCCTACGACGCGTCGATGATGCTGGTCCGGGCGGTGGAGAGCCTCGCCGCCCGGCTGCACCACGCCGATCCCCGGCAACGCTGGGAGCCGGAGTCGGTGAACCCGGTGGGCGTGCACGCCGAGGTGCTGCGGCAGAACGCCGGCCAGGGTTACCCGGGGGTGGCCGGGCTGATCCGGTTCACTCCCGACTCGGGGGAGCCGGTCGACAAGCGGCTGGCTCTGATGCGGGTGGAGCAGGTGCCCGACGTGGCGAGGGCGCCGGTGGAAGTGTTTCGTTGCGGCGCTGCCGACGCGTCTGGGCCGGCGGTGTGCGGCCCCGCCTGACCGGTCCGGCGTGACACGTCCTCGCAGGACTGTCCGGGTGCCGCCGGTGTCCGTTAGGGTTCCTGGGACCAGGCGGCCGTGGCGTTGGGGGCAGAGGGTGGGCAGGCTCGCGTCGGCGTTCGGGCAGGCGGTCAACTCTCACCGGGCCGCTCGGGCGCATCTGGACACTGCCCGCGGCGTCCTGGGGGCGGCACCGGCCACTGTCGCGCCGACCGGCGCCGACGACCTGGTGACCCGCCTCGCCCGCCTCGGTGCCACCCTGGCCACCCCCGCCCCGGGCGCCACACCGCTGACTGACGAGCCGGCCGCGGTGCGGATCGGCGAGGCGTCCACAGCGGACGGCACCTTTCCGGTGCTGGTTCCGCTCGGCGGGGGCCACCATCTCGCGGTGGACGCCGACGCCCGTGACCCGCAGGTCGCCGGGTTGCTCCGGGCGCTGGTGCTGCGGCTGGTAGCCACCGCGCCGCCCGGTCAGGTCCGCGTCGCCGGCATCGACACCGCCGCGCTCGGCGCCACCTTCGGCCCGTTGCGCCCACTGCTCGACGCCGGGGTGCTCGGCCCGCCGGCCACCAGCGAGGCAGAGGTGGCCGCGCTGGTGGACGCCGCCGAGCAGCATGCCCGGGCCGCGCAACACGGTCAGCCCGGCGCCCGTCGGCTGCTGGTGGTGGTCGCCACCGCCGCGCCGCCGCCGCGCGAGCTGGCCCGGCTCGCGGCGCTCACCCACGCCGGCCCGGCCGCCGCCGTGTGCGTGCTGCTCGCCGGTCACCCGTCCCGGCTGCCCGGCGAGACCGCGCCGCCGCTCGGCGGCACCACAGCGGTACGGCTCAACCAGGGGTACGCGCACGTCGGTGACCCGCCCGGCGCCCCGTTCAGCGCCGACGGCAGCGGGCTCGCCGCACCCGTCCTGCTCGACGGCGACCCGCCGCCCGCCTCGGTACGCGCCCTCGCCGAGCACCTCGGCACCGCCACCCGTCGCGCCGACGAGTTGCCCTTCACCGACCTGCTGCCCGAACGGCGCTGGGCCGAGTCCTCCGGCAACGGCCTGCGGACGGTGATCGGCCGGGCCGGAGGCACCGCGCTGACGCTGGCCTTCGACGACGCCACCCCGCACTGGCTGGTCGGCGGGCGCACCGGCGCCGGCAAGACGGTCTTCCTACTCGACGTCCTCTACGGGCTGGCCGCCCGCTACTCGCCGGCCGAGTTGCAGCTTTACCTGCTCGACTTCAAGGAGGGCGTGAGCTTCACCGAGTTCGTGCCCACCGGTCGGGACCCGTCCTGGCTGCCG
Source organism: Micromonospora sp. NPDC005710 (assembly GCF_040630995.1). Lineage (NCBI taxonomy): Bacteria > Bacillati > Actinomycetota > Actinomycetes > Micromonosporales > Micromonosporaceae > Micromonospora > Micromonospora sp. NPDC005710. The sequence continues at coordinate 145,049 of NZ_JBEXYP010000016.1, forward strand.
CACGCCCGAGCCGTCGGCATCGAGTCCGACCGCGAGTACGGTCTCGCCGTCCTGCGCGAGCTGCGCCGCGAAGCGCAGCGCCGGGCCACCGCACTCAAACGGCACGGCGTCACCAAGCTCGCCGACCTGCCCCCCGACAATCCGCTGCCGCGCATCGTGACTGTCGTCGACGAGTTCCACGTGCTGCTCGCCGGCAACGACGCGTTGGCCCGCGAGTCCGTCGACCTGCTGGAGGAGTTGGCCCGCAAGGGCCGCTCGTACGGCATCCACCTGGTGCTGGCCAGCCAGAGCATGACCGGCATCGAAGCCCTCTACGGGCGGGCCGAGGCGATCTTCGGGCAGTTCGCCCTGCGGGTGGCCCTGCCCGGCGGCGGTGGGGTGCTCGACCAGCTCAACGACACCGCCGCGGCCCTGCCGATCGGCTCGGCCGTGGTCAACACCGCCGCCGGCGCGGTCGGCGCCGACACCGTGCTGCGCTTCCCGGACGCGCACTCGGCGGCGTCGGACGTCGCCGCGTTACGCCACGACCTGTGGCAGGCCCGTCCGCCGGGCTCGCGGGCCCCGGCGGTCTTCAAGGGGTACGAGGCCGCGCGGATCGAGGACGACGCCACGTTCGCCGGGTTGCGCCCCGGTGGTCGACGCCCGATGGCCCTCGTCGGCCGGACCGTCGACGTGCACGGCACCACAGCACTGTTCCTGATGGACACCACCCCCGGCCGCCACCTCGCCGTGGTGGGCACCGCACCGACCGGCGCGGACGTGCTGCGCGCCGCGACGCTCAGCCTGGCCCGCCAGCACACCCCCGGTGACGTTAGGTTCCAGTTGGCCTGTCTGGTCACCGTCGCCGACCCGGTCGCCGACGACACCGAGACGCTGCTCCGGGCCGCCGGCCACCCGGTGCAACGCCTCGACGCGGCCGGGCTGCGCGACCGCATCGCCGCGTTGGCCGCCGAGCCCACCGGCCGCGAATACCTCGTGGTGTTCGGCATGGACGCCGCCGCGCCCGTCCTCGGAGCCACCGACCCCGGCACGTTCCGCTCCGGCCTGGACGACCTGCGAACCGTCCTGCGCCAGGGCCCCGGGCAGGGTGTGCACCTGCTCGGCTGGTGGCGGGGGCTGCGCCGGCTCGCCGACGACCTCGGCGGCACCCAGAACCGCGACGACGTCGCCTGCCTGGTCGCGCTCAACGTGCCCGGCGCCGAGCTGGCCCTGCACCTCGGAGCACACGACCTGACCTACACGCCCCGCCCCGACCGGGCGCTGCTGATCGACAGGCACGACCAGCGCACCCGGCTGATCGTTCCGTTCGTCGGCGACGGGCACGAGCCGGACGGGGAGCGGTGACAGTGTCCTTCGAGGAGTACGCGGCGCTGGCCCGACAACTCTCCGCACAGCACCGGGCCGGGGAACAACACGCCGCCGCCGAGTCCGCGCGCCGTCGCGACCTGCACGCCGCCGTCGACTACCTCCAGCAGCGGCTGAACGCCCAGGGGCAGCGCCTCGACCAGCTCGGCCGGGCCATCGGCATCGACCAGCCAGCTCCTGCTCCGGCGCCCCCTCCCACCGCAGCCGAATCTGGGGACGGGGAGCATGCCGGCGCAGCCGGCGTGCCAGGGCGGGCGGGGGTCGGGGCGTACCCCCGGTTGCCGGCGGGGGAGGCGCGGCTGGCGCTGCCGACGGCGGTGAGCCCGGCGGGCGGCGGGGTGCCCGCGCAGCGAGCGGCGGCGGCCGACCCGGTGGTGGAGTTGGAGCTGGCCCGGCGGATGGCCGACGAGGCCGACCGGCACGGGCAGCAGGCGGAGATGCTGGCCCAGCGGCCCGCGCTGCTGCCGACGTGGTCACCGCTGGCCCGGGCGGTCGCCGTGTACGCCGGGTGCGGGGCCGTCGCCGGGGTGCTCGTGCTGATCCTGGTGCTCGCCTCCGGGGTCGGCATGGTCGACGGGTTCACCCTCGGCGCGTGGATCTGCGCGGGGTTGCCGGCGGTGGCGTTCTTCGGTGGGTACCTGGTGCTGGGCCGGTGGGGGCGGCCCGCCATGGTTGCCGGCACACCGCCGCGATACCTGCCGCTCGGGTTCCTGATCTGCTTCCTGCTGGTGCCGATGGCCTACTGCGCGTACCTGCTGATGGTGCGCGGCCTGCGGTGACCGTGCCGTCGGCCGGCTCGGGGTCGACCGGCTAGACCAGGTGGTAGGTGATGCTGCCGGCGTCGCTGAACCTCTGCTCGGCGCCGCTGGCCGAAGGGCTGAAGACGCGGCAGGTGCAACCGTCGACGGGGCGCCCAGCCGACGCTTCGGCGTAGTACCAGACCTGACCCAGTTGGGCCTTGAACGTGCGACTTGTTCGCGCCGGCACCTCGACAGCCCGCTGCGGCTCACACCGATCGTCGAAGAGCCACAGCACGAACGGCTCACTCGCCGCCGAGGCGGTGCCGCGCACCGGTGCCCCCCAACGGCCCTCGGGAATGTCCTGCTGGAAGTACGCCATCGCCTCCTTGCCCTTGGTCCTGGCGATACAGGTGCCGTCGAGCGGCGGCCGAGTTTCGGGGACCGGCCCGGGGGCGGCAGGTGCGGACGACGATGACGTCAGGCTGCCGAGGATGCTCTGCCCGTCACCTGTTGCGACGGAGACGACGAGCAGGAGGGCGAGCAGCCCGAGGAGACCGCCGGACAACCCGACGACGCGAGCCCGGCGACCACGACCGGCCGACGTCGTTTCTGTCTTCTGCGCCGTCACGCCACGTCACCCCTCAGTCAACTGCCGCCGAGTCTAGGAGGCTCCGCGCTCCGGCGCGGCCCCGAGCGTGGCGTTGCCCGTCTGTGGCTGGTCGTTCCACCAGGGGCGCGGGGTGCGCGGTCCGCCGGCGGGCATGATCCACTCGGTTTCCTTGAAGTCGGGGTGTCCGCGCCAGCGGGACACCCCGATCTCCGCAATCTCGTGTCGATCGTGGGCCGGATCACTCCCGGTCGGACTCCACCGATGCGCCTACCCGGTGGCGATCCCCGCCGTGCGTCGTGTTGTCGGCGGCGGCCACCAGGATCTCGTCGAGTTCGCGGTCGGTGAGACCTTCGTCTTCGAGGAGGCCGAGCAGCAGCACCGTCCGCGCGACGATTGCCGCCATATCGTGGGGCACGGGCGGACGCTCACCGAGCGCCTCCCACACCAACGCCTCGGCCAGCACCGGGTCGACGTCGCTCCCGGTCGCGTCGTAGCGTTCCCGAGCGGACGCGACGAACCGGATCACCGGCGCCCGGTCCTGCCCCGCGATGAACCGCCGCCGTACCGCCACCAACAGCGCACCGGCGAGCAGGCCGCGCAGCGCCGCGTGCGGATCGCTCACCATCGTCGCCCCCTGATCATCGCGAGTGCTCTCCTGTACGGGTGTCGCCCGGTCAGTCGATGCCGCCTGGTCACCAGAGCGCTCGCCGCTCGGCAACCATGAGCGATCACCTCGGCGTCGCTGGCCCTGTCGCGGTCGGCGTGGCTGATGGGCCGGGGCGGCGCAGGCGGCGCCACCGGCTGTCCGGTCAGCGCCGCCACCGAGCGCTCGATCCGGCAACCGCCGACCGCGAGCCGGGCGACGACCAGGTCCAACCGGGTGAACGCCGCCGCGAAGTGCCGGGCCGCTACCCCGTCCGCCACTTCCCGGGTACGCCGCAGCCGGTCCTCGGTCGCGCCCAGCCGCCAGCGGACACGGGCGGCCAGTACGGCAGCCCGGTCAGCGTCGACCCGAGCAGCGCGCAGGCCAGCGAGCAGTGCCCCAGCCGAGCCTCCCGGTGACTTCCGATCGGCGGCCAAGCCGGCGTAGACCAGGCTCAACGCCTGCCAGCACTCCGTGACCGCGTCCTGCCAGGGCAGCCGCCGGCCGGACGGCCCTGCCCCGTGCAACTGCCCACCGGCCCGATCCGCAGGTCGTCCACGGCGTCGGTGGTCATTCGCCCGCCTCGGCACTGGACTTGACCAGCAATGCAAAACGCACATCCGCGCAGGGATAGTCGACGCCGCACTCGCAGAGCCAGCGCCGTACCACCCGGGGTGGATGGGCGAAGAGGACATCGTCGGCGTCCTCGACGTCCTGATCGGACACAAGGCGATGGAGTTGCTCAGCCGGTGCTGGTGGGTCGGTGGGGGATTCATCGGGTCGATCGGGCATCGGGGCTCCCGTCGGGTCGTCTCCTAGCTGTTCACGGCTCTTGCGTCGGGGCGGCGTGCGGGCACACCCCGGCACGCCCGGCCGAAAGGGGGGACCGACCGACCGGGCGCTTCCTGCGCGATGGGAACGGGCTCGCGGACCACATCCGGGGCCAGATCGAGTCAGGGGAGCTTGCGCCGGGGGATCAGTTACCCTCCACGGTGCAGCTCAAGGCCCAGCACGGCATTTCGACGACAGTGGTTCGGCAAGCCATCCTGGTTCTTCAAACGCAGGGCTGGGTGCAGGGCGTTCACGGACTCGGCGTGTTCGTCGCCGAGCGCTGAAGGTCCGACGGCCCCGATGCCCGCCAAAGCGAAGTGGGCGCTGATCGCCGACGGCATCCGCGCTCAGATCAAGTCCGGCGAACTTGCGCCAGGTGACAAGCTGCCCTCGACCGCCGAGCTGTGCCGTGAGCATGACGTCTCGGCCATCGTCGTTCGTCAGGCCATCAACGCGCTCAAGATCGAGGGCTTGGTTGAAGGCGTGGGTGGCGTCGGCGTCTTCGTGGCCGAACGCTGAGCGTCCGACCGCCCCCGACGCTCTCGGTCCCGCGCCGCTCCAGATCTTGGACACTTTCCGTTAGCTCATAACGGAAATTGTCCAAGATCTGCGTCTCCTTCAGTGCGATCGAGGTCCCGGAGGCCAAGTTGTCGGGGGCGCTCGCTTGGGAATCTCTGCCCCTGAGGTGACGCGGGAGCGAGCGGGCGGTCGCGCTGGGTACGCGAATCTCGTACGCTCCCATGTGGTCTCTGCCAGTGCGGTGGTGGAGGCGATGGTCGACCACGGGGAGGCGCGCGTGAGCGCAGCACAGATCATCGCGAGGTTGGCGGCGGCGTCGCAGAAGCTGGACGAGGCGAAGGCCAAGACGGCAGCGGCAGCACAGGACGCCGCCGAGGCGCGGGCACTCGTCGCCGGCGCGCTGGAGGGTGTGGCCGCCGGCCCGCTGGTTGGCATGATCGACTCGTACCGCCAGGCGCTCGCACAGGCCTCTCAGGGCGGTGACCCGGCCAAGCAGCACGTGCAGGAGACGATCGCCAAGGTCCGAGCGCTGGGAAACTGACCATGGGTGGTGGCAGCGCAATCCACCAACCACCCGCGCCAGTCAGTGTCACCTTGCGACCCGCAGTGCCAAGCCAGGCAACAGCCGCTGTGCCCAGCGCCAGCGGTCTGTCCCCTGCGTACCGAGATCAGAGTGCTGCTGAGGCGCCGCGTCCAACGCGCCGAGAGCGCGTTAGCCCCGAGGCCGTCGCTCTTGGAGGTTCTTTTGCGTTCAGCGGGTGACGTGGAGTCAATCGGTGGCGGGTACGCGTTCGATGACGATGACCGGGATCTCGCGGTTGGTCCCCTTCGCGTAGCGGGCGTACGTCGGGAAGACCTTCGTCATCACCGGCCACAACCGGACGCGTTCCTCGCCGGTCGCGGTCCGGGCCCGACCGGTGATCCGCTCCGCGCCGACCTGGATCTCCACCGTCGGGTCGGCGGTCAGGTTGAGGTACCAGGCGGGGTGCTTGGCCGAGCCGCCGTTGGACGCCACCAGCACGTGGTTGTCGCCGTCGCGCCCGTACATCAGGGCCGTGCGGCGTAGCGTTCCCGATCGGCGTCCGCGGGTGGTGAGCAGCAGCGAGGGTACGCCGTGGAAGGTGCCCCCGTCGGCGCCGTCGGTGCGCACGTAACGCTCGATGTGGCTGGCGACCCAGCCGACCGGGCTGTCCTCGACAGTCTCGTTCTGCTCATGTGTGGTCACGCCATCGCCTCCAACGTCGAGCCGGACGGTCGGGTGGGGTGTCGATCATACGCGGGGCTTAAGCGGTGGCCGCCCCTGAAGAGGGTGCCGGCGGTTTTGGGCGAACGTGATGTCTGTGGGTCATCGTGATGACTCACAGGCATCAGGCTCTAAAGGGACATGACCTCCCGGGGCTGCGGGAGCAAGCCGGCGAGGGAGGGTCAGCCGCGCGAGCGCGGCAGGCAGCACTTCTTGTACTTGGCGCCGGAGCCGCACCAGCAGGTGTCGTTGCGGCCGGGCGGCCAGGCGGTCACGCCGGTTTCGTCGAGGCTGTCGGCGTACTCGTCGAGTGTTTCCTCGTCGATGGGGTCGGCACCGGCGAAGGCCGCCAGGCCGTCGACGGTGCCGGCGACGACGCCCAGATCGACGCCGCCCATCCCGGAGGCTTCGACGAACGTGCGTTCGAGGTTGGCGCGGTACTCGTCCCAGGTGGGCGGGTAGCTGTCGGCGAGCGCCGGCCAGCGCTCCAGCAGGGCGTCGAATTCGGCCTGCGGCCAGAACAGCAGTGTGGCCGGGCCGTCGTCGAGGGCGTCGAGCGCGTGGGTGCTCGCGGCGCGCAATCGGTCGGCGAGGTTGTCGTACTCGTCGTGGGGTAGGCCCTGCTCCTCGCGCAGGTCGTGCCGCCGCTGGGCCAGGCCGTAAATCATGGCGGCGGCCTCGTCCTGGGCATCCTCGGACGCGTGCTGCTGGGTGCGGGTCCGTTCCAGGATGGCGTCCAGCGCCCCGGTGAGCCACTCCACCGCCGTGTCGGTGCGGCCGGACTCGGCCAGCTCGTCGACCAGGTAAACCGCCGCCGGGTCGGTCTCCAGCAGTGGGCGCAGGGCGGTCAGTTCGGCCATGCCCTCGTCGGAGCGGTCGAGGCGCAGCAGCAGGCCGCCGCGCACCGCCCGGGGGTACGCGTTGTCGTCAGGCTGTTCGGCGATGGCGCGGGTTGCCAGGGCGAGCGCGTCGGCCCGGTCGCCGGCTTGTTCCAGGATGTCCGCGGCGACCAGCAGGGCGTACCCGGTGTCGTCGGGGTCGGCGACCCGGCCATCGTCGACGGCGCCGACCAGTTCGGCGACGAACGCGGCCGGGTCGGGGCTGACGGGGCCCATGATTCCGATCTCGTCGATGCGGTCGGAGGTCAGCAACTCGGGCATTGGCGCATCCTGAGGAACGACGGACGGGGAGCGGTCAGCGTACTCCGGAACGCGTCGCGGCCCGGGCGGCGAACCGCCCGGGCCGCGACACGACACCTCAGCGGGTCGCCGGCATGGTGGCGAACTCGCCGGCTAGTTCCGACTCGACGATCGTCGCGGCGGGCGGCCGGCGACCGGCCGACGCCCGCCGGGCGGACGGGACGGCGAGGGCCGCGAGCGCGGCGGCGAGGGCGATCGCGGTGAGGACGAGAAACCCCATCGTGAAGCCGGCCTCCCGGGGCATTCCGTTGGCCTGTGGGTTCGCGGTGATCACGCCGCTGACCACTGCGGCGCCGATCGCGCCGCCGATGGTGCGGATGTTGGCGTTCATACCGGTCGCGACGCCGGTCTGGCTGGCGGGCACGCTGGCGACGATCAGGTTGGCCATCGACGCGAAGGCCAGGCCGATCCCGAGGCCGACCAGGCCACCGGCGACGGCGACCTCCCAGCGGGTGTCGTGTGCGGTGGCGAGCATCGCGGAGGCGGCCACGTTGAACGTGGCACCGGTGGCCAGTTGCGCCTTGGCGCTGAAGACGGCCTGGAGTCGCCCGGCGATGATGCCGGCGACGAACATCGCGCTGACCATCGGGAGCATGAGCAGGCCGGCCTGGCTGATGCTGGCGCCGAAGCCGTAGCCGGCGGCGGTCGGGGTCTGCAGGAACTGCGGGAGGAACGCGTACACGGAGAACATCGACGCGCCGTAGAGCAGGGCGACCAGGTTGGTGGTCCACACGCCGGGCAGGCGCATCATCCGCATGTCGATGAGTGGGTTGCTCGACCGCAGTTCGGTGACGAGCCAGCCGACCAGCAGTACGACGGCGAGCGCCAGCAGGCCGAGCACCCGGGTGGAGGTCCAGCCCCAGGTGGCGCCCTGGCTGATCGGCAGCAGCAGTGCGACGAGCCAGCCGGAGAGCAGCAGAGTGGCGCGCCAGTCGATCCGGCCGGGGGTGCGGACCGGCGACTCGGGCACGAACAGGTGCGCGGCCACTGCGGTCAGCCCGACCACGATCATCGGGATCCAGAACAGCCAGCGGTAGTCGAGCGTGCTGACGATCGGCCCGGCCAGCACGATGCCCAGGCCACCGCCGACGGCGACGATCGCCGAGATGGCGGCCACGGCGGTGGAGACCCGCGCGGCGGGGAACTCGTCGCGGATGATGCCGAAGGACAGCGGGAAGACGGCTCCGCCGATGCCCTGCACGACCCGGGCGAGGATGAGCACGCCGATGGTCGGCGCGATGGCGGCCAGCAGGCAGCCGAGGGCGAGGGCGGCGAGCGAGACGACGAGCATCCGCTCCTTGCCGACCATGTCGCCGACGCGTCCGAGGATCGGTGTGAAGATCGACGCGCTGAGCAGGTAGGCGGTCAGGACCCAGGTCACTGTGTTCTGGGAGGTGTGCAGGTCCTGTTGGATGGTCGGCAGCACCGGGGTGATCAGCGACTGGAGCATCGCGAAGAACCCGGCGCCGGCCGCGAGCACGGTGAAGGTGAGCCGACGCGAGCTGCGTCGGGAGGTCACTGCCACGAGAGGAAACTCCCTGATTACGTACGGGATGGAGTGCGTGTCGTCCGTCGTCTGTGACGGGTGGTTTGTCGGGTCCGGGCGATCGCGGTGGCCAGGCGGCGATCGGGCGGGTCCCGAGGTAAGCTAACCGGAGGCAGGCCTCCGGGATTCCGGAGGGGTGCCTCCACTAAGCTAGCGGAGGGTTGCCTCCGGATGCAACCAGGGTGAGGTGACGCGCGTCATGACCAGCGCAGGGCAGGCGCCCGAGGTCTTCGCCCAGCGACCCAAGCGGGCCGACGCGCGGCGGAACTACGACGCCCTGATCACGGCGGCGCGCGAGGCGTTCGCCGAGAACGGCGCCGCCGCCTCGCTGGAGGACGTGGCCCGCCGGGCCAGCGTCGGCATCGGCACGCTCTACCGCAACTTCCCGACCCGTCGGCACCTGTTCGAGGCCGTCTACGTCGAGGAGGTCCGGGCGCTGTGCCACTCCGCCGAAGGTCTGGCCGAGCTGCCACCCTGGGACGCGCTCGTCGCCTGGCTGCACCGCTTCGTCGCGTACGTCGCCACCAAGCGGGCGCTGGCCGAGCAGTTGCTGCACGACTCCGAGATCTTCGCCAGCTGCCGGACGGAGATCTTCTCCGCCGGTGAGCCGCTGATGCGCCGCGCGCAGACCGCTGGCGTGGTCCGTGACGACATCGGCTTCGACGACGTGGTGCGGCTGATCAGTGGCCTCACCATGGCCCAGTTCCCGTCACCCGAGCAGCGTGACCGGGTCCTCGGCGTGGCCCTGGACGGCCTGCGCCCACCGGCCGCGCCGCGCTGACGACCCGTCCGCCGCCGCACCGAGCGCGAACCCGGCCGGTCAGCGGTCGAGCAGGAGCAACCACTCGTCGTCGAGGCGTTCCACAGTCGCGCCCGCCGGCCAGCGGTGACCAGGATCGGCCACCGCTCGGGCCTGCTCGACCTGCGGCTGCCGGCTGAACTGCGTGTCCCGGAAGCTGACCATGCTGTGGAACCGGGCCCGGCCGAAGTTCGCGGCGTCGACGAAGCAGGCATTGTCGAACAGCGCCTCCGCGCCGAACACCGTCCAGCGGAACAGCGCCATGTTCGTGAAGCGGACGGCGTGGAAGCTGGCCGAGCGTCCGAACTCGGTGTGCTCCATCGACACCGCGCCGTCGAAGACAGCCTCCCGGAACGAGGCGGCGTCCTCGAAGCGGGTCGCGTCGAAGCTGGTCGGTTGGCCGAAGGTCACCCGGTGGAACGAGGTGAGGCCGGTGAAGCCGGCTCGCCGGCAGGTCAGGCCGCCGGTGAAGGCGGCGCCGTCGAAGGTGGCCTCGCCGCCCACGCGAACGCCGTCGAGGACGACCTCGCCCTCGGCCACGAGCCCGTCGAAGACCACGTCGTCGAATGTCGCCGCCCCGAGAAGCAGCCGCCCCCGCACCGTCGCCCCCGCGAAGGTGGTCGAGCCGGTGAACACGACAGCGGTGAAGTTCGTGTCGACGAGCGTGCAGCCGGCGGCGTCGAAGTCGACGAGCGCGGCGCCGGCCAGGTCGAGCGTCAACTCCGGCCAGTGGGCCGCGTCGTCCGCGCGCAGGTGCCTGGTGAGCACGCGCTGCGCGCTGCGCCGGACCTCCGTCTCGCGCGGCTCGCCGTCGGTCGCCGGCATCCGCAGGTACGCGCAGAGCACCGCCCAGATGGTCGGGCGCTGCCCCGGGTTGTCCTGACCGAGGCGCTCCAACGCGTGTAGGCCACCGAGGCGTACCGCCGCGCTGTCGTTGCCGAGCAGTTCGACAGCCCTGGTGTACAGCTCGGTCAGTCGACGCTCCGCGGCGTCGTGCTCGGCGGCCCCGGACTGCCGGTCCTGGTGGCGCTGCCCGGCCTCGGCCACCGCCTCGGCGTGCGTCTGCACGCGGTCCCGGTGCACCTGGTCCCGGGCGGCGATGCTCTCCTGGTGTCGCTGCGCCCGTTCGGCGATCCACTGGCGGCGGGCGGCGAGCAGCAGCGCGAGCCCTCCGCCGGTGCCGGCGACGACGGTCAGGCCGGTGCGGATCGCGTCGATGCGCAGCGTGGCGCGGGTGTCCGGTTGGCTGGCCCGGTCGGCCTCGGTGAGCAGCAGGTCCAGTACCAGCCAGCCCAGGGCGACGGCGGCCAGTAGGCCGACCAGGACCAGCCACCACGGCATCACCCGCAGCTCGCGCTCGGTGGGTTCGTCGACAGCCACGGCCACAGCATGCCAGTCACCACCGGTGTCCAACATGGAGTGCAGTGGTATGACCGTTTACGCCCCCGCCGGAACAACGGGTTACCGATGCGTAACAAGTCATTGACGTTTCTGAATTGTTGCGGGCATGATCGTCGCACGGTCGACCGGACACCCCCACCCACCTGCCCGGTTCGCCGGGTGCCTCCCCCGGAGGTGCAGCGATGCTGCTCCGAAAGACCGCCCTCGTCCTGGCCCTCGCCACCGCCGCGCTGCTCGCGTCCACCGCCACGGCGACCGCCGCCCCCGCCTCGCCCACCGCCGCCCCCACGACGCCGTTCGCCGCCGCGGCGGCCAACCCCGTCATCGTGGTCGGCGGGCTCAGCGGCGTCGCCGTCGCGTACGAGCCGCTCGCCGCCCGCCTACGCGCCGACGGCTACCGCACCTTCATCTACCAGCTACCCGGACTGGGCCTCGGTGACATCCCCGCCTCCGCCCGCGCGTTCGCCAGCTACGTCGACCAGGTACGCGCCAGCACCGGCGCGGCGACTGTGGACCTCGTCGCCCACTCCGAAGGTGGCCTGGTCAGCCGGTACTACCTCAAGCGGCTCGGCGGCACCGCCACCGTCGGCCGCTACGTCAGCCTGGGCACACCCCAGTACGGCACGTACGTCGCCAACATCGTGGCGTTCCTCGGGCTGGGCAGTTGCGCCGGCGTCGTCGCCTGCCAACAGATGACCATCGGCTCGGCGTTCCTCGCCGACCTGAACGCCGGCGACGACACCCCGGGAACCGTGCGCTACACCACCATCCGCACGCTCCAGGACGAGTTGGTCCGACCGACCGGCAACGCCGTCGTCAACGACGGTGCGACGAACGTGCTGATCCAGGCGTACTGCCCGCTGCGGGTGGTGGGACACCTCGGCCTGGTGCTCGACGGCACGGCGTACACCATCGTGCGCGGCGCCCTGGTCGACGGCCCGGTGCGACCCAACTGCCTGGCGCTCTGACCCGCTGCGGTGCGGCGGTCCCGTCCGGGGACCGCCGCACCGGCACCGCGACGGTGAGTGTCGGGTGCGCGACGCTCCCGCGAAACGGTGTGGCAGACATCGGATGATCTCGATAACCTGCTTCGGCTGTCCATTCCCGACAGTGGACGCCGTCCTCCGAGAAGGAGCAGTTCGCATGACCGAGCCGCCCACCGTGCCGCCGGAGAACACCCCGCCGACAGTGCCGCAGCTCGACGTCCGGGCCGCCCAACCGCCGTCGGCCGACACCCCGCCGGCCACCGATGGGTTCGCCGACCGTCCACCGGGCTACCCCAGCGCGCTGGTCTGGCTGCGCGCCGGGATCCTGCGCGACTGGCGGGGCGTGCTCGGCGCGTTTTTCGCCACCTGGTTCTACCTGCCGATCGCGCTGCTCCTGGCTTTCTGGGGCGGTCTCACCTTCGCCGTCGTCGGGCTCTTCGCCGCCGGGACCGGCGCCGACGACCAGGTGCCGCAGGTGCTGCGCGACGCCCCGCTGATCGGCTCGCTGATCGAGGCGTTCCTGACCCGCTCCGGCGGGGTGCTCGGCGGCGTGGCCGGCTTCGCCATCGGCTTCCTGGTCGGCTTCCTCGCCGTGCTGGCGCTGCCCTGGATGGGCGTCGCCGACGAGCCCTTCGCGCTGCTCACCGGCCTGATCGGCACCGTCGTCGCGGCGGCGGTGATCGGGGTCCTCTACACGCTCTACCGGGTGCTGCTCGAACCACGCCTGCTTGTCGTCTCGGGTGCCCGCCAGCCCAGCCGCCGCGAGTACGCCCGGCTGGGCCCGGTGCTCGACGAGTGCGCCCGCCGACTCGGCCTGCCCAGCGTGCCCCGACTGCTGATGGAGGACGACCCGGTCCTGAGCAACGCCCGCGCGTACGCGAGGCACGTGGTGGTGACCACCGCCGTGCTCACCGAACCGGACGACGAGGTGGCCGCGCTGCTCAGCCACGAGCTGGTGCACTGGCGCACCGGGGACGAGATCACCAGTGCCTTCGTCCGCGGCGTCGGCCTGCCGCTGACCCTCGCGCACGCCCTGCCGACCTGGCTGATGCGCACGTTCCCGCACCCGGCCACCAACTTCGTGGTGTTCGTGTTCTTCTGGCCGGTGCTGCTCACCATGCGGTACGTGGTGCTGCCCCTGCACGCCCGCGACGTCCGGGCCGCCGAGTACCGGGCCGACCTCGGTGCCGTGCTCACCGGGCACGTGGACGGGCTGCGACGCATCCTGGAACGGCGACTGTCCTTCGAGACCGGTCGCAGCGGCTGGGACGAGGCGGTCTGCGCCACCCACCCGCCACACGAGCTGCGGCTCGACGCGTTGGAGCGGGCGTCGCTGGCCGGTGCGCCCGCCGGGGCGGGTCAGCCCGTCACCGTCGACCGGCTGTTCCACCCCGCCGGGCCGGTCGGGGGCCGCCGCACCCTGCTGCTCGTCGGCGTCCTCACGCTCGTCGCCTGCCTCGGCACCACCGGGCTGGGCGTGGTGCAGTGGGCGTTCTTCCGCCCCCAGGCGGCGGTCGACGGCTTCTTCTCCGCGCTCGCTGACCGGGACAGCGCCGCCGCGCTCGGCTACCTCACCGACCAGGGCGACGACGCCAACCGTGACCTTCTCGCCAAACTGGTACGCGGCACCGGCTACCAACCACCCACCGACGTCGAGATCAGCACGTTGGAGCGCGACGGTGACACCGCCACCGCGACGGTGGCGTACCGGCTGGGCGACGCGCGTCAGACCAGCATCCTCACCCTGCACCGCAGGGACGCGGCCACCGCGGGCCTGTTCCACGGCTGGCGGTTGAGCGGCGGCCCGACCCCGCTCAACTCGTCGATCGCCGACCCCGGGGTACGCCTCAACGGGGTCGACCTGCCGGTCGCCACCGACGGGCCGCCGCTGGTGCTGCTGCCCGGCGGTTACACAGCGACCGGCCCGTCCAGTGCGTTGAGCGAGACGCCGAGCGCGACGGTGCTCGTCGGCCCGGGGGAGACCTCTGCCGTCCTGCAACTGGCCCCGGTGCTCAAGCCGTCGGCCATCGAGGCCGTCGAGGCACGGGTACGCGCCTGGTTGGACGAGTGCGCCAAGCAGACGGTCGCCGCCCCGCCGGGTTGCCCGTTCCGCTACTACGGCAGCTCCACGCAGAAGGTCACCTGGAAGATCCTGGAGTACCCGAAGCTCGCCGTCGAACTCACCGGCCCGGCCAGCGCCCAGGTCTCCACCCCGTACGAGACCCAGGGCAAGGTGCAGGCCAGCGGCACCACCACCTACTTCGGCACCAGCTCACCGTTCAAGGACGAGGACGGGTTGACGGTTGCCGGCGTCGCCACCGCCGACGGGGACACCGTGGCGTTCCGTCCCGCCGCCAACTGACCGGGGAGACACACAGTGACCGACAGCGACATCGCCGCCCGGCTGCCCGTCCGGCTGACCATCAACCCGCGGCAGCGCCAACCGTCGTCGGTCGACCTGCTGACCTGGATCCACCGCCGCCCCGAGTACCGGCCGGTGGTCCGGGTGGCCGGCGGCGGCGGGGGCCGGCCGGGCTTCAGCGACGCGGTGATCATCGCGGTGCTGGCCCAGGGGCTGCTCCCGGGGCTGTTCAACCTGTTGCAGTCCTGGGTCGACCAGCAGCGCACCGAGGCCAGCATCCGGATCCAGGCCGGCGATGCCGAGGTGGAGTTGCAGGTGAGCGGGCGGACCGACTCCGCCTCCCTGCTGGCCCAGGCGACCGAGGCGCTGCGCGTCGCCCGGGAGCCGCGTCCGGAGTCTGGTCCGGAGTCTGGTCCGGACGCCGCCGGCTGATCCGGCGGCGTCCGGGAGCCGGCGGGTCAGCTCGCCTTCGCGAGCGCCTCGAACTCGTCGTCGGTGAGCCGCACGTCGGCAGCGCCCACGTTCTCCTCCAGGTGCGCCACCGAGGACGTACCGGGAATCGGCAGCATCACCGGTGAGCGGCGCAGCAGCCAGGCCAGCGCGAGCTGCGCCGGCGACGCGCCGTGCGCGGTGGAGATGGCGTCCAGCGGGCCGCCCGGGCGGGCCAGCTCACCTGTCGCGATCGGGAACCACGGGATGAACGCCAGGTCGTTGCGCTCGCAGTACTCCAGCACGTCCTCCGCGCTGCGGTTGGCGAGGTTGTACAGGTTCTGCACCGACACGATCTCGGTGATCGCCTGGGACTCCTCGATCTGCGCGACGCTCACCTCGGACAGCCCGATGTGCCGGATCTTGCCCTCCTGCCGCAGCAACGCCAGCTCACCGAGCTGGTCGGCGAGCGGCACCTGCGGGTCGATCCGGTGCAGCTGGTACAGCGGGATGCTGTCCAGCCCGAGGTGACGCAGGCTCAGCTCACACTGCTGGCGCAGATACTCGGGGCGGCCCACGACCCGCCAGTCGCCCGGACCGGACCGGGTGAACCCACCCTTGGTCGCGATGACCAGATCATCGGCGTACGGGTGCAGGGCCTCCCGGATCAACATCTCCGACACGAACGGCCCGTACGAGTCGGCGGTGTCGATGAACGTCACGCCCAGCTCGACCGCCCGGCGCAGTACGCGTACCGCCTCGGCCGGGTCCTTCGGGTCACCCCACACACCTGGGCCGGTGAGCTGCATGGCCCCGTAGCCGAGCCGGTTGACGGTGACGTCGCCGCCGATCCGGTACGTGCCGGACGCCTTCGCGGGCTGCTCACTGATATTTGTCGACATTGCCCGATCCCCAATCGTCTCGTCGTGGCGGGCGTGGACAGCGCGGGCGTGAGAGAGCCCACCCGCCACCGATGGATCATCCCCCGGAACAGCGCCGCCATGCCGCCGGTCGGCCGACTGTGGGCGCGGACACGCCGTGGCGTGTCGAGCCGAGTTGCCGGGAAGCGCCCGGTACGACCGGGGTGCCCGTGCGACGCTGGCCGGAGCCGGTGCGTTCCGGCGTGACGGCGGAGGGAGCACCCATGGGAGTGCCGCAGGTCAACTTCGCGCTCGACACGTACGAGTGCATCGTGATCTATCCCGGCGCGGCCGGACGGGCCCTGCCCCCCGAGACCGTGCAGCGGTTGCAGGCCGAGCACGCCGAACACATGCAGGCGTTGCAGCGACGCGGCATCGTCCTGGTCGCCGGCTCGGTGGACGGGCCGGCGCGCGAGCCCGATCCACCGATCGGCTTCGGGCTGGCCCGCACCGGCAGCGTCGACGACGTCCGCAGCGTGCTGGAGGCCGACCCCGCGGTGCAGGCCGGGCTCTACCGGGTGGAAGTGCTCACTTTCCTCTGCCCGGCCGGTTCACTGGAGTTTCCGCTGGTCAAGACGGAGAGCTGAGCCGTCGCTCCATCGGTGGCTGTCGTGATGGTGACGGCGCCCGCCCGCCTGCCGGTGCTACGGTCGCGCCCAGCGTGGGCCGCCGCCGGGGCGTACCCGGTGTCGTGGGTCGGCCCCGGTCGAGGAGTCGCCATGCTCTCCGCCGCCACCCCCGATGTCACGTCCGCCGCCGCCCGACTGCGTGCCCTGCTCGGCGACCGACTGCACGAGCCCGGCGATCCCGGTTACGCCACCACCACCCGGCTCTGGAACGGCGCGGTGGCACGGACGCCCGCGCTCGTCGCCCAGTGTCTCGACGCCGACGAGGTGGCCGAGTCGGTCCGCGTGGCTGCCCGGTGTCACCTGCCCGTCTCGGTCCGCTCCGGTGGGCACGACTGGGCCGGTCGGGCACTCCGCGACGGCGCGCTGGTGCTCGACCTGACCGGGCTGAACGCCGTCCGGGTCGACAGTGACCGGGCCACCGTGACCATCGGCGGTGGCACCACGGCGGCCGAGTTGCTCGCCGCCGCCCGCCCCCACGACCTGGTGGTCCCCACCGGAGTGGTCGACGCCGTGGGGATGGCCGGGCTCACCCTCGCCGGCGGGTACGGCCCGCTCTGCGGTCGATTCGGTCTGGCCCTGGACAGCCTGCTCGGCGCGGAGGTGGTGCTCGCCGACGGCCGCCGGGTCACCGCCGACCCCCGGCACGACGCCGAGTTGTACTGGGCGCTGCGCGGCGGCGGTGGCAACCTCGGCATCGTCACCGAGCTGCGCTTCCGCGCGCACCGGCTGCCCGGCGTGCTGGCCGGCATGATCATGTTTGCGCTCTCCGACGCGCCGGCGGTGCTGCGCGGCTACCGGGCGCTGGTCGCCGAGGCCCCGGACGAGCTGACCGTGATGGCCGGCTTCCTGCCCGGCCCGGCCGGCGAGCCGGTGATCTTCGTCTGTCCCTTCTACAGCGGCCCCGACCTGACCGCCGGGGCGCCGTGGATGGACCGACTGCGGGCGCTGAGCACCCCGATCGTCGACCAGATCAGCTCCATGCCCTACGCGGACGCGCTGCGGATGTTTGACGGCGGGATGGTCGACGGCAACCACTACCTGCTGCGGACCCGGTGGTTGCCCACGCTCACCGACAGCACGGTGGACACCCTCGTCGACGCGGCCCGGCAGGTCACCTCACCGTTCTCCGCGCTTGCCGTGCACCACTTCCACGGCGCGGCCACCCGGGTCCGACCCCCCGACACGGCGTTCGGGCTGCGCACCGAACACCTGATGACCGAGATCATCACGGTGTGGGCGCCCGACGACCAGCCCGGCCCGCACCGTGAGTGGGCCGACCGGCTCTCGACGGCACTCGCACCGCACGCCCTGCCCGGCGGTTACCCCAACCTGCTCGCCCCGGAGGAGACCGACCGGGTCCGCCTCGCCTACGGCGCGAACTGGGCGCGGCTGCGTCGGGCCAAACACCGCTACGACCCCCGCGACCTGCTCCACGCCGTGCCCACCCTGCCGCCCTTCGGGCCCTCCGAATGACGCGCCGCCAGCGGCCCGCGGGGCGACCGCCGGGAGCCGCCGCCGGGAGCACCCCGACAGCACACGCCAACGGAGGCGTACGATTCCGGGCGCGCGGTCGCTGATGCCCGCCGCCACGACGTTCCCGGTGCGGTTCCGCCCGCCGGCCCGACGCGCACCGCGCGTCGTTGGACAACTGTTCCGCTGCCTGCAAGGGGTCGGCCCCGAGTCCGACCTGAAGGAGAGACTAGCCTGATGGGCGTGACACGCCGCGTAAAGATCGTCTGCACTCTGGGTCCCGCCACCTCGTCCCCGGAGCGCATCCGGGGGCTGGTCGAGGCCGGCATGAACGTGGCGAGGCTCAACTTCAGCCACGGCAGCCACGCCGACCACGAGGCGGTCTACCGACTGGTCCGGGAGGCGTCGGAGGCAGCGGGCAAGCCGGTTGCCGTCCTCGCCGACCTGCAGGGCCCCAAGATCCGACTTGGTAAGTTCGCCGACGGGCCGCACGAGTGGCGCACCGGCGACTCGGTCGTGATCACCGGTGACGACATCGTCGGCACCAAGGAGCGGGTCTCCTGCACCTACACCAAGCTGCCGCACGAGGTGAAGCCCGGCGATCGCCTGCTGATCGACGACGGTCGCGTGGCCGTCGAGGTCACCGACGTCACCGGCAACGACATCCGCTGCCTGGTCACCGAGGGCGGCCCGGTCTCCAACAACAAGGGCGTGTCGCTGCCCAACGTGGCGGTCAGCGTGCCCGCCATGTCGGACAAGGATGCCGAGGACCTGCGCTTCTCGCTCGGCCTTGGCGTCGACCTGGTCGCGCTCTCCTTCGTCCGCTCGGCCGAGGACATCAAGCTCGTCCACAACATCATGGCCGAGGAGGGCCTCTTCCGGCCGGTGCTCGCCAAGGTCGAGAAGCCGGAGGCGGTGGAGCACCTGGAGGCCATCGTGCTGGCCTTCGACGGCGTCATGGTCGCCCGTGGTGACCTCGGCGTCGAGATGCCGCTGGACGAGGTTCCGCTGGTGCAGAAGCGCGCCGTGCAGCTGTGCCGGGAGAACGCCAAGCCGGTCATCGTTGCCACCCAGATGCTCGACTCCATGATCGAGAATTCCCGTCCCACCCGGGCGGAGGCCTCCGACGTCGCCAACGCGGTGCTCGACGGCGCCGACGCGGTGATGCTGTCCGGCGAGACCAGCGTCGGCAAGTACCCGGTGCTCACCGTCAGCACCATGGCCAAGATCGTGACGACCACCGAGGCCGGTTCGATCGGGGTGCCGCGTCTGCAGCACGACCCGCGCACCCACGGTGGCGCCCTCACCGTCGCCGCCTCGTCGATCGCCCGGGCCATCAACGCCAAGGCCCTCGTCGCCTTCTCGCAGACCGGCGACACCGTCCGACGGCTGTCCCGCCTGCACTGCGACCTGCCGCTGCTGGCCTTCACGCCGGTCCCCGAGGTGCGCGACCAACTCGCCCTCACCTGGGGCGTGGAGACCTTCCTGATGCCGTTCGTGCAGCACACCGACGACATGTTCCGCCAGGTCGACCAGGCGCTGCTCGGCCTCGACCGGGCCAACCCCGGTGACTACGTGGTGATCGTCGCGGGTAGCCCGCCCGGCACCCCCGGCTCGACCAACACGCTGCGCGTACACCAACTCGGCTCGCTCGTCGACGCCGCGTCGGCGCGGGCGCTGCAGTGAGCGACGGTCGGGTCGCGGTCGGCCAGGCGGCGGTGGACCAGCTGCTCGAAGTGCTCGACCTCGACCCGACCGGGGACATGACCTTCCGGGGGATGAGCCCCCCGGACGGCCCACAACGGGTGTACGGCGGTCAGGTCGCCGGTCAGGCCCTGGTCGCCGCCGGCCGCACCGTCGACCCGGAACGGTTCGTGCACTCGCTGCACGGCTACTTCGTCCGTCCGGGCGACCCGGCCGAGCCGATCGCCTACGAGGTGGAGAACATCCGCGACGGTCGGTCCTTCTCGGTCCGCCGCGCGGTGGCCCTCCAGCACGGCAAGCCGATCTTCTTCATGTCGGCGTCGTTCCAGCGGGCCGAGGAGGGCCTGGACCACCAGGCTCCCGCCCCGCTCGACGTACCCCCGCCGCAGGACGTGCCCACGATGACCGACCGGCTCTCCCGCTACCCGGAGCGGCTGGGCATCTGGGGTCAGATCCCGCGACCGATCGACGTGCGATACGTGGGCGAGCCCGGCTGGGTCCGTCCCGGCGACCGGCCCGCCGACCCGCACCAGCGCGTCTGGATGCGCATCGACGGCAAACTGCCCGACGACCCCCTGCTGCACGCCTGCGCGCTGACCTTCGCCTCGGACCTCACCCTGCTGGACTCGGTGCTCTCCGTGCACGGCGAGGTGTGGGGGCCGGGCGGGTTGGTCGGCGCGAGCCTGGACCACGCACTCTGGTTCCACCGGCCGTTCCGCGCCGACGAGTGGTTCCTCTACGACTGCCTGAGCCCGTCGGCGTCCGGCGCGCGAGGGCTGGCCACCGGCCGGATGTTCACCACCGACGGCAGGCAGATCGCCAGCGCCGTCCAGGAGGGTCTGCTGCGCCGCGTCGGCGCCTGACGCCGTCGCCCTGCCCGCCGGGTGGTTGTCGCTGTTCCCGTCGCTCATCCCCGCCAGGCCTCTGGCGGGGATGAGGTCGTTCAGGCCTGGTGGATCGCCTCTCCGGCGATCTCGATCTGCACCGTCTTGCCGACCAGCACCCCGCCGCTCTCCAGGGCGACATTCCAGAGCAGGCCGTAGTCCTCGCGGTTCATCTCGGCCGTCGCGCTGAAACCGAAGATGTTCTGCCCGTACGGATCCTGACGGGCGCCACCGAAATTCACCTCCAGGTCGACGGCCCTGGTGATTCCCTTCACAGTCAGCTCACCGGTGAGGACGAATCGTCCCGGAATACCGTCGGACTGCGGCGGAACAATGTGACTCCGGCCTCTTCCGCCCAACCGATGGCTGCGCAGACGCGCCCACTGGAATATCGGGTCCTCGTTGCCCTGCCAGGTGATGCCGGTGCTTCGATATTCAAGGGTGGGAAACCGCTCCACGTCGAGGAAGTCGGCACTCTTCAGATGCGTGTCCCGGTCGACGCTCCCGGTGGTGATGCTGGCCGACATGATGGTGGCCGTAACCGAGGAGAGCAGCGGGTCCTCCGCCACGAAGATCTGGGCGGTGGCCTCGGCGAACTCGCCGCGCACCGGGCTCACCATCATGTGCCGGGACAGGAAACCGATCCGCTTGTGCGCCTGATCGAGAAGATAGGTGCCGGCCACCGGGATGGTCATGCCGTCCCAGGTGCGGGTGGCGATATCGGTCATCGTGTTGCCTTCCCCCCGAGCACGCCCGAGTGTTTATCAATATGTTGCTGGCGGCCGGGTAAACGGCCAGACATTCGTACTCACCCTCAGCATAGGGACGCTCCGGAACGGCATTCCGGCCGCCACCGTTCCCTGGATCATGAGCTACTTCACCGGTCCCGGTCGGCTGCCATCCACCGGCCCCCGTCGCCGCCCGGGACGGGCGTCGGCCGTGCCACCTGCCATCGATGCGTGGCCGATCGGCCGAGGGTCGGCCACCCGCCCGGTTGACCAGCGACTAACCTTGCCGACATGCGCCTCTCCGCCCGGGTCGACTATGCCCTCCGCGCGGCCGCCGAGCTTGCCGCGACGGCCAGTGGCCCCGGGCGCGGCCGGCCGGTCACGGCCGACCAGATCGCCCGCGCCCAGGAAATCCCCCCGAAGTTCCTGGAGAGCATCCTTCTCCAGCTGCGCCGGGGCGGGATCGTGCACGCACAGCGCGGCCCGGAAGGCGGCTACTGGCTGGCCCGCCCCGCCGAGGAGATCTCCCTCGCCGAGGTCATCCGGGTCATCGACGGCCCTCTCGCCCACGTCCGCGGGCAGCGCCCCGAGCAGCTCGGCTACCACGGCCCGGCGCACGCCCTCCAGGAGGTCTGGATCGCGTTGCGGGCGAGCGAACGGGAGATCCTGGAGCTGGTGAGCGTCGCCGACGTGGCCGCCGGCACCCTGCCCGCGCGGGTCACCGAGCTGGCCGCCGACCCGCGCGCCTGGATCTGATCACCGGTTCGCTCGTGTCCCGCCCGGCACCTCATCGCTGCCGTCTACCCGTGCGACTGCACGCCGCCTCGGCATCGGCCCAGCGGCGCTGACCTGGCGCACCGCCCGGCCGCGTCCCATCCACCGATCGAGGGCTTGACCCTGGCTCCTCCATCCCGCATTGTCGACCAAGTCGATAGGAGATACCGAAAAGTCAGGGGGCGCTCGTGCGCAAGCTGTTGGTCCTCGCTCTGGTCGGGCTCGTCGCGCAACTGATCGACGGTTCGCTCGGCATGGCGTATGGCTTGACCTCGTCCACCCTGCTGCTGCTCGCCGGGGTCGCCCCGGCCGCCGCCTCGGCCTCGGTGCACCTGGCCGAGATCGGCACCACGCTCGCCGCCGGGGTCGCGCACTGGCGGTTCGGCAACGTCGACTGGCGGGTGGTGACCCGCATCGCCCTGCCCGGCGCGATCGGCGCCTTCGCCGGCGCCACACTGCTCAGCTCGATCTCCACCGAAGCCGCCGCACCGTGGATGGCCGGCATCCTCTTCACCCTCGGCGCGTACCTCCTGGTCCGCTTCGCCCGACCGCTGCGCACCGACCGGGTCGGCGGGCGGCTACGCGGTCGTTTCCTCGGCCCCCTCGGCCTGGTCGCCGGCTTCGTCGACGCGACCGGCGGCGGTGGGTGGGGCCCGGTGGCAACCCCGGCGCTGCTGGTCTCCGGCCGGATGGAACCCCGCAAGGTGATCGGCTCGGTGGACACCGCCGAGTTCGTCGTCGCCGGCGCGGCCAGCGTCGGCTTCCTGATCGGGTTGGGCACTGAAGGGTTCCTGCTCCCCACCGTCGCCGCGCTGCTCATCGGCGGGCTCATCGCCGCCCCACTGGCCGCCTGGCTGGTACGGATCGTGCCGGCCCAACTGCTCGGCGCGGCAGTCGGCGGCGTGATCGTGCTGACCAACGCCCGCACCCTGATCCGCTCCGCCGAACTGGACGGCCCGGCCCGCCCCGCCCTGTACGTCCTCCTCGCTGCCGGCTGGCTGGCCGCCCTGGTGTTTGCCGTGCGAGCCCTGCGCCGTACCCGCCGCGCCCGCGCTCTCGCCGAAGCAACGACCGCCGCCGCCACCGCCGCTGGCTCCGCTGGCTCCGCTGGCTCCGCTGGCTCCGCTGGCTCCGCCGCCGCCGCTGCCTCCGCTGGCTCCGCTGGCTCCGCTGGCTCCGCTGGCTCCGCTGGCTCCGCTGGCTCCGCTGGCTCCGCTGGCTCCGCTGGCTCCGCTGGCTCCGCTGGCTCCGCT
>NZ_JBEXYP010000016.1:168180-174312 GCF_040630995.1 Micromonospora sp. NPDC005710
GCTGCCGGCTCGCCGGCCGCTGCTGCTGCCGCGCTCACCGCGTCTGCTGCCGGCGACGAGGTCCCTGGCGATCTCGCCGTGACCGGCACGCCCACCCCACGCTGATCCCGCCCGCCTGCCTTATCTCGCTCATCTCGCGCTGGATCCGACCCGTGTACCCCTTCTCGCGCTGGATCCGGCCGCGTTCCCTTCTTGCGCTGAACCCGGCCCGCGCTGGCCTCTCGCGCACTGACCCTGCCCCGCCTGCCCCCTCTCGCGCTGACTCCGCCGGCTCGTCCCGGCCTGGTCCGTCCCGGCCCGCCCTCGGCCCGGCCCGGTCCTTCCCGCACGCGGCCTCGCCGCCGACTGAAACGCTGCCGCGCCCCAGGTTGAATCACCAGGGTCGTGCTCCATCGTGGATGTAGTGGCCACGAAGCGTCGGGATGCCACTACATCCAGGTTTGAGCACGATCTTGGTGGTCGTGGCGCGGCCAAGCCCAGTTCGCGGCCCCTTGGGGCGGTCTGCGCCGTCAAGATCCGCGCAACATCGGGGATGTTGCTGTCTCCAGCGTGTCGGAGGCAGCAACATCCGGGAAGTTGCGCAGATCCGGGCCTGGGGGTTGCGGGTCCGGGAGGCGATGGGTTGCGGGTCCGGGAGGCGATGGGTTGCGGGTCCGGGAGGGGCAGGGGCGCGGGGCGCGTCGGGGTACCCCGGGGGCGCGGGGCGTGAGAGCGCGGGCGGGGCGAGGGTTCAGGGGATGGGCAGGGTGTCGGCTGCTACGGAGAGCACCCTCCAGGCCTCGTCGACGTGCGCCTCGGTGGTCTGGGGTGAGCCGACCGCCAGCCGCAGTGTGTAGCGCCCCGCGACGCGGGTGTGTGTCAGGTGTACCCGTCCGGTGGCGTTCGCCGAGGCCAGGAGCGCCGCGTTGGTGTCGTCGTCGGCGCGTAGTCGGAAGCAGACGAGGGAGAACGGGTGTGCCGCGGCCAACTCGAACCGGTCGTCGGCGCTGACCCGTTCGGCGAACCGTTCGGCCAGCGTCACCCCGGAGCGGATGTGGGCGCGCAGCCCTTCGGCGCCGTACCAGCGCAGCACGAACCACAGCTTGAGGGACCGGAACCGCCGGCCGAGCGGCACCTGCCAGTCCCGGTAGTCGATCACCGCGCCGGATTCGGAGGCGGCGTTGCGCAGGAACTCCGGCAGTACGGTGAGCGCCTCGATCAGTTCGGCGCGGTCGGCCACCCAGAACGCGTCGCAGTCGAAGCCGGTGAGCAGCCACTTGTGCGGGTCGAAGCAGTAGGAGTCGGCGTACTCCAGGCCGGTGTGCGTCCATCGCAGTTCGGGGCAGACGGCGGCGGCGCCCGCGTACGCGGCGTCGACGTGCAGCCAGATGCCGTACTCGGCGCAGATCGCCCCGATCTCGGGTAGCGGGTCGACGGCGGTGGTGGAGGTGGTGCCGATTGTCGCCACCACGATTGCCGGCACGTCGCCGTTGGCCAGGTCGGCCTCGATGGCGGCCCGCAGCGCGTCCGGCAGCATCGCCTGGGTGTCGGGGTCCACGTCGATCGACCGGGTGCCGTCGCTGCCCAGCCCGGCGATGCGTACGGCCTTCTCGATGGACGAGTGCCCGTGCAGTGAGGTGTAGGCGCGGTAGCGCCTGTCGATGCCGGTGTGCCGCCAGCGGCCGCCGCTGGCGCGGTGCAGTGCGGCAAGGGTGGCGACGAGGGTCGCCGAGGAGGCGGAGTCCTGGATGACCCCGCCGCCGGTGCCGCTGGAGCGGAACCGTGGTGGCAGGTCCAGCAGGTGGGCCAGCCAGTCCATCATCACGGTCTCCACCTCGGTGCAGGCCGGGCTGGAAGCCCAGAGCATGCCCTGGACGCCGAGCCCGGAGCTGACCAGGTCGCCGAGCACGCTGGGGCCGGAGGTGTTGCCGGGGAAGTAGCCGAAGAAGCCCGGGTGCTGCCAGTGGGTCAGTCCTGGTACGACGATCGAGTCCAGGTCGGCGAGGATCGCCTCGACCGGTTCGCCGCCGGTGGTGGGCGGCTCGGTGGGCAGTGCGGCGGCCACCGTGCCCGGCGGGTCGGCCGGGGCGACAGGTCGTTGCTCCACCGTCGCCCAGTAGTCGGCGATCCAGTCGACGACCGCGTGGCCGGCGCGGCGGAACTCGGCGGGGTCCATGTGGTGAGCGCTCACCCCGACGAGTTGATCAGGCATCGATCGTGGGGGCAAGACCCCTATCACAGCAACGGTCGTCGATGTTGCGGGACGGAAAGCGCTTGCCTTACGATGCGCGGTGAGTCGGATCCGCGAGTTCCAGGGCGTTTCACCCCCGATCAGATCGCCGTCCACCGCCGTCGCGGTGGAAACGGTCCACTGTGCTTCCCGGGCAGGGCCGATGGGCCGTTGCGATCACCACCGGATTCCCGGAGGCAGCGCATGCACCCGTCCAGACATCGGCTGATCCTGCTCGCCGCCACGACGGCGGCCACCGTCGTGGCCGGCACCCTCGGCACGGTCACCGCCTCGGCCGCCGCCGTCGGCTGCCGGGTCGACTATCAGATCACCAACCAGTGGCAGGGCGGCTTCGGCGCCAACGTCACTGTCACCAACCTCGGCGACCCGGTCAACGGGTGGGCCCTCACCTGGTCGTACCCGGCGGGTCAGCAGGTAACCCAGGCGTGGAACACCGCGGTCACCCAGTCCGGTGCCCAGGTGACCGCCCGCAACGTCGACCACAACGTCGCCCTCGCCACGAACGGCAGCGCGTCGTTCGGCTTCAACGGTTCGTGGACCGGCAGCAACCCGGTGCCGAGCAGTTTCGCGCTCAACGGCACCACCTGCACCGGCGCCCCACCCACCGAGGAGCCGACCACCCCGCCGCCCACGACACCACCCCCGACCACGCCACCCCCCACCACACCGCCGCCGTCGGCCGGGGTGGTGCAGATGGAGAACCTGGACCGAGGGCTCGTCAGCGTCCGCTCCGGCAGCGGCAACCTGGTCTCCTGGCGGCTGCTCGGCACCGAGACCTCCGGTGTGGCGTTCAACCTCTACCGGGGTACGACAAGGGTCAACGCCAGCCCGATCACCGGCGCCACCAACTACCTCGACAGCGGTGCGGCGGCCGGCTCGGCGTACACAGTGCGGGCTGTGGTGGGCGGCGCCGAGCAGGCGGCGTCGGCGCCGGCGTTGCAGTTCGGTGCGGGCTACCTGGACGTGCCGTTGCAGGTGCCGGCCGGGGGCAGCACCCCGAGCGGTGAGAGCTACTCGTACAGCGCCAGCGACGCCTCGGTCGGTGACCTCAACGGCGACGGCAGCTACGAGATCGTGCTGAAGTGGGAACCGTCGAACGCCAAGGACAACTCCCAGTCCGGCTACACCGGCAACGTCTACGTCGACGCGTACACGCTCACCGGCACCCGGTTGTGGCGGGTCGATCTGGGCCGCAACATCAGGGCCGGCGCCCACTACACCCAGTTCCAGGTGTACGACTACGACGGCGACGGCCGCGCCGAGGTGGCCATGAAGACCGCGGACGGCACCCGCTCCGGCACCGGTCAGCTCATCGGCTCGTCGTCGGCCGACTATCGCAACTCCAGCGGTTACGTGCTGTCCGGCCCCGAGTACCTGACCATGTTCAACGGGCAGACCGGCGCGATCGCGTCCACCGTCAGCTACGACCCGCCGCGCGGCACCGTGTCGTCCTGGGGTGACTCGTACGGCAACCGGGTCGACCGGTTCCTCGCCGGCACCGCGTACCTGGACGGGCGACGACCCTCGCTGATCATGGCCCGGGGTTATTACACCCGTGCGGTGATCGCGGCCTGGGACTTCCGCAACGGCACGCTGACCAGGCGCTGGACGTTCGACTCGAACTCCTCCGGCAACGGCGCCGCCGCCGGTCAGGGGAACCACCAGCTCTCGGTGGCCGACGTCGACGCCGACGGCCGCCAGGAGATCGTGTACGGGGCCGCCACCATCGACGACAACGGCCGGCTGCTGCACTCGACGGGCAACGGTCACGGCGACGCCATGCACGTCGGGGACCTGGACCCGGGCCGCGCCGGCCTGGAGGTGTTCAAGGTCGACGAGGACGGCAGCAAGCCCAGCTCCTACTTCGCCGACGCCCGTACCGGTCAGGTCCTGTGGTCCACGCCGGCGTCCGGGGACAACGGCCGGGGTGTGTCGGCGGACATCTGGGCGGGCAGCCCGGGTGCGGAGTCCTGGTCGTCGGCGGTGGCCGGACTGGCCAACACCAGGGGGCAGAACGTGGGCCGCAAGCCGTCCTCGGCCAACTTCCTGGCCTGGTGGGACGGCGACCCGGTGCGGGAACTGCTCGACGGCACAAAGATCGACAAGTACGGCACCGGCGGCGAGACCCGGCTGCTCGACGGCAGCGGGGTGGCGTCGAACAACGGCACCAAGTCCACTCCGGCGCTATCCGGGGACATCCTGGGCGACTGGCGCGAAGAGGTGATCTGGCGGACCACCGACAGCCGGGCGTTGCGCATCTACAGCACACCCACCCCGACCAGCACCCGCATCTACACCCTGATGCACGACCCGCAGTATCGGGTGGCGATCGCCTGGCAGAACACCGCCTACAACCAACCGCCACACCCGGGGTTCTTCATCGGCAACGGAATGGGCACCCCGCCGACGCCGGACATCCACCTACGTTGATGCAAACCCTGGCGGTCCCGACCGGGGTCGCCTAGGGTGGCAGGCACCGGGCCGCAGCCGCGGAATCCGCTCAGCTCCGGCCCGGTGCGCCACACCGCGGCATTCCCAACCCGTCCCGACCGGGAATGCCGTACCACCACCGGCACCAACATTAGGCACCGTCCGGGTCGGCGGGGTGACGCTGACGTGAAGATCGTGTTTCACGCGCTCCGGCGCAGACCGCCCGCCACCTGCTCGGCGATCAACTCGTACGACCGCACCCGGTCCTGCACGTCGTACACGAGCGTGGTCAGCATCAGCTCGTCCGCGGCAGTGCGCTCCAGCAGATCGGTCAGCTGCCGGCGCACCGTCTCCGGCGAGCCCATCGCCTGACCATCGCGGCGTTGCAGGACGAACTCCCGCTCGATCTCGGAGTACGGGTACGCCGCCGCCTCGTCCGGCGTCGACAGCGGCTCCGGCCGACCGGAGCGCAACTTGAGGAACGACAGGGCGCTCGGCCCGGCCAACCACTCGGCCCGCTCGTCGGTCTCCGCGCACACCGCGTTGACCGCCACCATCGCGTACGGCTTGTCCAGCCACTGCGACGGCCGGAAGTTCTGCCGGTACAGGGCCAACGCCGGCAGGGTGTTCGCCGAGCTGAAGTGGTGCGCGAACGAGAACGGCAGGCCGAGCAGACCGGCGAGCTGGGCGCTGAAGCCGCTGGATCCCAACAGCCACACGGCCGGCTGCTCACCGCGACCCGGCGTGGCGATGATCTGCCCCGGCTTCTCCCCGCTGAAGTAGTTCATCAGGTCCGTCAGCTCGCGCGGGAAACCCTCCGCCGACAGGCCCTCCATGGTGCGTCGCAACGCCAGCGCGGTCACCTGGTCGGTGCCCGGCGCCCGTCCGATGCCCAGGTCGATCCGACCGGGGTGCAGCGCCTCCAGGGTGCCGAACTGCTCGGCCACCACGAGCGGCGCGTGGTTGGGCAACATCACCCCGCCCGACCCCAACCGGATCGTCGAGGTGTTCGCCGCGAGGTGCGCCAGCAGCACCGCGGGGGCGGAGCTGGCGATCGCCGGCATGTTGTGGTGCTCGGCCACCCAGAACCGGTGGTAGCCGAACTCCTCGGTACGACGGGCCAACTCGGTGGTGGCCTCCAGGGCCGCGCCAGCGGTGGTGCCCTTGGCGACCGGAGCAAGATCAAGAACAGACAACGGTACGGTGATCACACGGTCAACCAACCCACCGCCCGCCGGTTTTGTTCCGGCATACGGTTTTTCGTCGGCCACCTCACCCCAACCCGCGCGCCTGCTCGAAGATCAGACTGGTCCGCGTGTGCTGCACCACCGGATCGACCGCCAGATCGTCCAGCACGAAGTCCCGCAACGCGTCACCGGACGCCGCCCGCACATGCAGCACATAGTCCTCCGCACCGGCCACCTGGAACACCGACACCACCCCCGGCAACCGCACCGACCGGGCCCGGAACG
>NZ_JBEXYP010000017.1:0-125390 GCF_040630995.1 Micromonospora sp. NPDC005710
CCGAGGCAGATACGACTCCTGCACATGCCCATCCGCCACATTCACCGTGAACACACTCGTATACCCCTCATGCACCACCGCCTGACCCGCCTGCGACGGCGGAAGAGCCGAACTGGCGCAGTTGTTGCTGTCGCGGTAGACGCTGTACTCGGAGTTGTCGTGAGTGATGCCGGACGGCACTCCGTTGAACCAGGACTCGACATCCCTGCCGTCGGCCTCCTGCTCGTAGTGCAGGTGCGCCGCGCCGGACCGTCCGGTGCTGCCGACCTTGCCGATCTGCTGGCCGATCGTGACCCGCTGACCGACACTTACCATCGGCCACTCGAGCATGTGCAGGTAGAGGGTCTGCCAGCCGTTGCCGTGGTCGATCTTCACGAAGTGACCGCCGCCCTGGCCCGGCTGACCGCCCGGGTTGCTCGGGGTGATGGTGCCCAGCTCACCGTCGATGCCGGCCTTGATGACGGTCCCACCGTAGGAGGCCAGGATGGGCCGGCCCCACGCGCTTCCCGAGGTGGGAAACATGTCGATTTGATAGTCGTCGTGGCCGATATAGGTGCCGAGACGCCAGGTCTCGCCACAGCCGACCGGAAGCTGGAAGAGAGGGCGAGGGCCTGCGGCGTGGCTGACGCTCGGGACCACAAGAACGACGGTGAGCGCCGCGATGATGGCGAAGAGCAGGGCACCGATCCGGCGGTGCAGGGTGACGACAGTGGTCATGACTTCCGTTTCGTCAAGGGGAAGCGGGTCTCGGCAGGTGCGAGCGGCCCGCACGTCGTTCCATCCGGAACGAGGTGCCCTTGAGTCTGGCGAGGCCGGATTGCACAGCGCTGTACCGACGAAACCCGTACCGAGGCCCTCGACACGGTCAGGCTGAGCAGGGCATCAGCGCTGCTGTCCGGTACGCACGGGCACAGGAACCACCTCGGCCTGACGCCCGTAGTGCTGTCATGGCGATCGCCGACCAGGCCTTGCTGGTCGTGCAGGAATTCCGGGCTGCGCCAGCGGGCGGATCATCGCCGCCGTGTCACCGGGGTGAGGTCGCTGAGCTTTCGAACCCGACGCAGCGCCAGGCCGGCGATCTCATCAGTGTCCGGTTCGTGGTCGAGGATGCGTCATCGGTCAGGTCCGACTGCACGTCGAGGGTCGCACGGCCGTAAACCCAACCAGGGCAGCACCGTTGGAGTCGGGCCAGGCCCCGCGGAGCCGCTCGGAAGGAGCGGGCGCATCCATGGCCTCCGAGAGAGGGACACACAAGACGTGGTGCCGACCATCTCAACAGTTGATCCAGCGCGCTGGGCGTGGTCGGGAACCGTTGATGGAGCCTACGACGAGGCCGTTATCGGCGATCCCCCAGGCGAAGGGGTCTTGGACATTCGGGATGGCGCCGCCTAGGGCGACGAGCCGGTCGCCGTGGTCGACGGCTCGGTCGCCGAGTACCGTGCCCCGGCTGTTGACGTCCTGCGCTGATACCAGCGCCGGGTTCACTGCGGACGCCACGCCGGTCCGCAGGTCCCAGCGCACCAGGGCGCTGTCCCCGTCCTCACTGTTGGTGCCGGTGCCGGTGCTACCAACTGCCCAGGTCCCCCGGGCCGCGGAGATCCCCGACCACCGGGCCCCAGGGGCGGTGAGCCGGTCGGTCCTTGAGTCGGGATGGCGTACCCAGCCGAAGTTGCCGGCGGTGCCGATGATGGTGCCGTCGTCGAGGATCTCCCTCGCGCTAGCGTAAAACGGGGCGTCGATCACCTCGACGGTGCCCGGCCGGTCAACGGGCCAGAGCAGCGGCAGAGTCGACTCGGTCTCTTCAACGGCGCCCAGGCCAACGATGTCGCCGCGTGAGTTGATGCCCAGCGCCAAGGTGTTGGAGACCGTCGGCAGGACGGGTAACCACTCCAAGCGCCCGTCGCGGTAGCGCCAGGGGCGGTAGACGTTGTCGACGTTGGCGCTGCCGATGACAACGCCGTACCGGTTGATGTTCTCGACTTGCCTCAGCGCTCCCATGGCGACGACGGTGAGGCGCGGTTCGTCCCACACCCCAGGCCTGGGTCGGTGCGGCGTTCCGGCCCAGAGCAGCAGTAGCGGCTGCGAATCGTCGTCGTCGATTCGGTGGCCGATACCGGCGATGTACCGACCAGTCGGGTCGACCGCCAGAGCTCGGCCGGTCATGTCCGCTGGTAACGGCAGTGGTCGTAGTGCGCAGACCGGGACGGTTCGGTACCTCGGCTCGGCCAGGGCGACGCCGGGCAGGCCCAGCGTTGCGGTGAGGGCGCCAGCGGTCAGACTGGCCAAGATTCCGTTCCAACCAATCGTCATCTCTACTCCCATTGACGCGCGGTAGTGATGTGCTTACCGAAGCACGCCGACGTCACCACCGGAAGTGCTGTGCCGACGGCGGTGCGGCGCCGATTTCCGACACCGCACTGCCGCTCGCGATAGGCGTCACAGCGCTATGGGTGAGATCGTGCGGTCCGCTGCTCGGCTGACCCTCGGCGTCGTTGTCGGAATGGGTGTGGCCGCCTGGCAACGGCTGCACGAGGTCCTGATGAGCCCTCGGCCAACCACCGCCGTCGATCAAGACCGACCTGCCGCCGCGGCCAGCAGAAATTCACCGCGCATCGTCGGCACTCGCGGGCATCCTGGATCGGGTACGCGACCAACCGGGGTCTTGCCTCCCCGCACGTCGCCGGTGAATCTTAATCCACGGGCGAGCGGCGGGCCGTCGGCCGGAGTCGCGCGGCACGGCCGGGAGGAACGCGGTGCATCCGTTGCGGGCAGGTCATCAGCGGGGAGTCTATTGCGTCGTAGCCGCCGCCGGTTACGGCAAGACCACCGCGCTGCGCCGCTGGTTCCCTCGAGAGGGCGCCCGCTGGTGCCGGGGCGACGAGGCACCAGTGCGCCAGCTCGTCGCCGACGCCGTCGCGTCCGGCGACCGCCTGGTCGTGGTCGACGACCTGCCGCCGACCTCTGCCGAGCAGCTGCACCTTCTGCTCAAGGATGTCGGGCGGTGGGCGGACGACGTCACAGTCGTCCTCGCCTCGCGGTGGCCACTGTCGGCACCGGCCACCCGCCTGCTCGGCAGCGGCCTGTGGACCGAGCTGGGCCCGGCCGACCTGGCGCTCTCGCCGGAACGGATCGCCGAGCTGATCGCCGAGGAGTACAGCCTCTCCACGCCGGACCTTGCCGACCGGATACACACGGCGACCGGTGGCTGGCCGGCGCTCGTGCATCTGGCCGCCGAGACTCTGCGGTTGGGTGGGGTGCCGACCGGGCTGCTCGCCCCGATCCTCAGCGAGCCCAGTGGGCCGATCGCGCGATACGTCGTCGACGAGGTGCTGGCCGCGCTACCGGCGGACGCGAACCGGCTGCTGCGTCAGGTCGGTGCGCTGACGCCGGTGAGTGAAGGGCTGTGCCGTGCGCTCGGCCATCGCGGCGCCCCGCGCATCATCGACCAGCTACGCCGCATCGGACTGCTGACCCGGCCGGCCTGGGCCACCGCCGGGCCGGGCGCACCGCCGCTCGAGGAACTTCTCGTGCCGATCGTCGTCGAGACCGCCCGGCACGGGCGCCGAGCGCCCACCGCCGAGCAGCTCCGCGACACGGCCGCCACCGCAGCGGGCTGGTACGACGAGCACGGGCCGCCGGTCGCCGCGGCCCGGGAGTACCTGCGGGCCGCAGACCATGCCGCGGCCGCCCGGGTGCTCGAAGCGTCCGGCGATCGGATGATCGCGGCGGGTCACTCGCTCGCGGTGACCGAGCTGGTGCGCATGCTGCCGGAGGGGCATCGCAGCAGGCGGCTGCGCCTGCTGCTCGGCGACGCGTTGCGTACCCTCGGCGACCTCGGCGCGGCCACCCACGAGTACGACACCGTCGCCGACAAGGCCTGGGACGCCGGCCTGGCCTGGCGGCTGGGTCGAATCCAGTACCAGCGGGGTGACGCCCGGGCGGCCCTGGAGATCCTCGAGAGGCCGCTCGCCCGGCCCGCCCCTCTCGCCGACCAGGCGCTGCTGCTCGCCTGGACCGCACACGCGCACCTGCTGGCCGGCGACACCACGGCCGCCACCGCATGCGCACGGCAGGCGCTGGCGGTCGCGACCAGTGCCGGGCAGGACGACGTACTGGCCTCGACACACCTCAGCGTCGGTCTGTGTCTCAGTGTGGCCGGTGACATCGCTGGCAGCCAGGAGCACTTCGCCCTGGCGTTGCCGATCGCGGAACGCATCGGTGACGTCCTGCTGCTCACCCGGATCCACACCAACCGCACCCACCAACTCCTGCGTACCGGCCGGTTCGCCGAGGCGCTGACGATGGCCGAGCGGTCGGCCCGCTATGCCGCGCTGGCCGGCGCGCCCAGCCTGCGCGCCATTGCGACGAGCAACGAGGCGGAAGCGCTGGCGATGCTCGGCCGTTACGACGAGGCGGTGCAGCGGTACGAGGCGGCGCTGGGCTTCTACCAGCAGAAGGGCTCCCGCCGGTTCATCCATGCGCTGCTCGGACTGGGTGAGCTGTACCGTCGGCGCGGCTGGCGGGAACAGGCGCGGGCCGCCTACGAGGAGACGGTCCGGGTCACCGAGGAGACCGGCAACGTGCACGTCCTGGTGTCCGCGCTCGCAGGGCTGGCGCTGGTGCGACTCGACGACGACGTGCCGGCCGCGGCGCGGCACGCCGACCGGGCCGCTCGGGACGTCGGGGACGAAATCGTCGTACCGGCGCTGCTGGCCCAGGGCTGGGTCGCGCTCCGGATGGCCGCGCCCGACCGGGCCACCGTGCTCGCCGGCGAGGCGGCCCGCATCGCACGGGCCCAGGGCGATCTGGCCGGGTTGGCCGACGCGCTCGAGCTGCGGGCGGCGGCCGAGCAGGACCTCGGGCGGGCCCGCGAGGCGCTGCGCGAGGGGTACGTCATCTGGACCCGGGCCGGTGCGGTGGTCGAGGCGGCTCGACTGCTCGTCCTGCTTGGGCGGTTGCCCGGGGCCGACATCGACGATCGGCTGGCCGGTCTGCTCGCGGCCGAGCAGGTCGCCCTCACCGGCGCCCTGGTGGATCGGACGGCGGGCAGTGTCGGCGGGTGGGCGGCGGGTGGCGGGCCGGTCTACCTGCGGGTGGTGATCCGGGCGCTCGGCCGGTTCGAGGTGCATCTCGACGGTCACCCGGTGCCGGCCTCACAGTGGCAGTCCCGCAAGGCGCGTGACCTGGTGCGTGTCCTCGTCGCTCGACGTGGCCGGCCGGTGCCACGAAGCGAGCTGTGCGAGCTGCTGTGGCCGGACGACGACCCGGATCGCACCGGCCACCGGCTGTCGGTCCTGCTCTCGATCGTCCGCGGGGTGTTCGACCCGACGAAGACCTTCGCGCCAGACCACTTCCTCGTCGCCGATCAGGCGTGCATCGCGCTCGACGTCAGCCGCTTGCGGGTGGACGTCGAGGAGTTCCTGGCGCACGTGGCGCACGCGCGGCGTCTGCTGGAACGAGGGGCGTTGGTGGAGGCGCGCACGGTGCTGCTGTCCGCCGACCGGCAGTACCGCGCCGACGCGTTCGAAGATGAGCCGTACGCCGACTGGTCCGGCCCGCTGCGCGAGGAGGCGCGGGCGGCTTACCTCGGTCTGCTGCGTATGCTGGCCCAGGTCAGTCGGGCCACGGCGGGCCCGGCAGCGGCGGTGACGTACCTGTTGCGGCTTCTGGAACGGGATCCGTACGACCAGCCGGCGCACCGGGCGTTGGTGCGGGCGCTGGTCGCCGGTGGCCAGCACGGCGAAGCACGCCGGGCGCTCGCTCGGTACCGCGAGGCGATGCGGGCCATCGGGGTGCACCCACCTGACGAGATCATCCTCGCTCCGGCCCGGCCGGGCCGACAACCACAGGCCGCCGTTCGCCAGGGGCCACCGGCCTCAGGCAACGGCCGGCGGGATCCGGCCCCCGATCGCGGGCGTTGACCGACGGGGCCGCGGCCGGCGACGGGACAGCGGCACCGGGGTCGCCGGCCCGGGGGCGGCGACCGGTCAGTGGAAGGCCGCCGACTCCAAACCGTTTACGGTGAGCGAGCCTTCACCGTCCCCACCGGCATCGGACCGGGCGGCGGCCGCCCCCGGCAACTGGCTCGCCCGAACGGCCTCGGCGCCCGCCTGTCGGAGGTTCCCGCTGGGGACGAGCGCGCTGAGGAAGAACGGTCCAGCACCCGTCACGCGCGCGCCGACGCCGTACACGTAGGCGTCCGGACCGGCGCCGGCGGTGACGACGATCTTCGGCCAGGTGCCGTCGTACCCGCTGGCGGCTTCGACGCGGACGCCGGGCGGCCCGGTCGGTTGGGTGGGCTCCTTGCAGATTCCGACGGCGGTGAGACTCGCCGGGTCGGCGCCGCCCGCGTGTACCCGGACCGTCCGCAGCCCGGGGCCGAAGCTGACCTCGTCGACGTACGTCTGGTCCACCGGTCCTTCGGAGCGGAAGCCGGTGCCGAACAACCGGGTGCTGCCCGGGCAGGTCACCTCCACCGTCGACGCCGAAACGACAGTGGCCGTCGCCCGCACCGGTGGGCTCGTCGACGAGTCGCACGTGGCGTAGGCCACCACCGACCACGCGCTCGCGTGCCCCGTACGGGCGGTCGCGGTGACGGTCACCGCGGTCAGGTCGGCGTCAGGTTCCATCGCGGTCAACACGACCCCGCCGTTTCCGTTCACGATCCGAGCGCCCGCCGCGAAGACGGATCGCGCCCCCGGGCAGGTAGCGGTGACGACCTTGGTCACGCTCCCGTCGCTCTCGCTGGCCTCCACGATCCTCACCGGGGCCTGCCCTCCCGCGTGGGCGGGCCGGTCGGGTGCGGCCGCCCCGGCCGCCCAACCCAGCACGACAGCGACCGCGCCTGCCACAGTCCGCCGCCCGATGTCCCTTGTGCCCATATTTGTCCTTCGCTGTGGCCGACCCTTCCGGGTCAGGCTGTGGTCGATTCGCCGGCCCGGCGGGTCGGGCGATGGTCGGTCTCCCCGGCCCACTCGGGTCGGGCATCACCCATGCTCCGGTCGGACCTCAGGGTGGCGTCATGGTGCGCCCGCCCCGAGCCGCCACCCGGAGCGGATCGTGACGTGACCCTGACGCCAGTGCCGAGACTCGAAGCCGAACGCCGCGCACAGGCCGCGGCGCGATCGAGGGGGAAGACATGCGATTCGGCAGAACAGCGACCCGGCTCCTGGTACTGCCCGTGGTGTGCGCACTCGGGCTGATCGCGGCGAGCCCGGCGCAGGCCGCGGTACAGCGGACCGACCGGTTCTCCATCACCGAGCAGCACTTCGACTTCGGTGACGGCGACCTGGGCAACATCTCCGGAGATCCCAAGGCTGACGGCCGGCTGGAGTGGGATCTGGTCAACGGCACCTGGGAGCCTCGGCTGCTCGGACGCATCTACATCAACAACGCGTCCGGCGAGTGTGTCCGGGTCCAGATGGTCGTCACCTACCAGAACAACATGGTGGTGCCCTACACCGACACCGCGTCGGACTTCTGCGCCCCGAACGGGAGGACCTGGTACAGCGACGTCGATTTCAGCCCGGTCAGCTCGGCGTACGTCGCGAGCGTCGTCGTCAGGCTGCAGAGCGCGCCGGCGGGCGGGTGGTCCTTCTCGACCGAGGGAGCCTCGGCGCCGTACTTCGCACCGTGATGGATGCCCTAGGCGTACCGACCACGCGTTGGTGACGGGTAAGTCTGGAAATGGCGGAACGTCTTCGGTTTGTGGTCCGCGGCCTGCAGAGGCCGCGGACCACAAGCGAGATCGTGGTCAGGAGCTACAGGTGTTGAGCATGCTCTGCAGGGCGGACTTCTCCGACGACTGCAGGGTGAGGCTCCAGTTGTACTTCACTGTGATCCACATCTTGCTGTAGGTACACCGGTACGACGACAGGGGCGGCTGCCAGGTGGACGGGTCCTGGTCGCCCTTGGCCTGGTTGACGTTGTCGGTCACCGCGATCAACTGCGGGCGGGTGAGGTCGTTGGCGAAGCTCTGCCGGCGGCTGGTCGTCCACGAGTTGGCCCCGGAGCGCCACGCCTCCGCGAGAGGCACGACGTGGTCGATGTCGACGTCGGAGGCGGCAGTCCAGGTCGCGCCGTCGTAGGGGCTGTACCAGCGGCCAGAAATGGCGGCGCAGGCGCTGTCGACGACGACGGAGGTGCCGTCGCGCTTGAGGACCTGCTCACGGGTGTTGCAGCTACCGCTGATCGTGATCCAGTGTGGGAACAGGTCACGGGAGTAGCCGCTCGTCGAGCCCTGCGTCGCGACGGTCAGGGCGTCGAGCTGCGACTGGGCCGTCGCCTTCGACGGGATCCCGGGAGGTGCGGCGGCTGCGGGCTGCGCGCTGATGCCGACCAGGGCGGCGACGGCGGCGAGGACGACTACCGCGGCATGGCGCGTGACGGGTGAGAAACGGGCTGGGACTCGGGTTACCCGCATAGGGGCCTCCTCGGCGCTGGGTGGACGGCAACCGTCTCCGACGATCGTGGCCATCGAAGTACATCTTCGTAAAAGGGATGGGAAGCAGCCAGGAAGCTTTGGAACGCACGGCAGCTCGCGCGGACACGAGCCGGGTCGGCTCACGCAGCCACGGGCTCAGAGGGTGGTTTCGCCGGTGAGGCCGAAGAAGTCGTGCCACTTGGTGGTGCCGAGGAAGCCGGTGCCGGTGGAGAGTCCGACGAAGACGTCGTTGGTGGCGCCCTTGGTGAAGACGATGATGTCGTCCCGGCCGTCGCCGTTGGCGTCGCCCAGGTAGGGGAACTCCCCGGCGAGGCAGAAGTAGTCGTTCCACTTGACGGTGGTGCCGGCGAAGCCCGTGCCGGTCGAGACGGCGGCGTACACGTCGGCGTCGGCGTTGCAGGTGAACGTCACGATGTCGTCGCGGCCGTCGCCGTTGATGTCCCCGACGCGCGGCTGTTCGGCGCCGACGGCGAACAGGTCGTGCCACGTCTGCGGCGACCCGAACGAGGACCCGGTGGACAGGGCGACGATGACGTCCGACGCCGTGGCCGGGCCCTGGGTGAACGTGATGATGTCGTCCTTGCCGTCGCCGTTGACGTCACCGAGCGCGGGGTACTCGGCGGCGATCGAGAAGTATTCGTGCCACTTGACGCCCGGGCCGAACCCGGTGCCGGTGGAGAGGGCGACGTACACGTCGCCGGCGGTGTCGTGGGTGAAGGTGATGATGTCGTCCTTACCGTCGCCGTTGACGTCACCCACCGCCGCGACCTCCGCGTTCGGCGCGAACAGGTCGTGCCATTTCTGGCCGGGGCCGAAGCCGGTGCCGGTGGAGAGGGCCACGTACACGTCGGCGAGAGTGCCGTGGGTGAACGCGAGGACGTCGTCCCTGCCGTCGCCGTTGACGTCGCCGGTCAGGAGGGTCTCACCGGTGAGGCCGAAGAAGTCGTTCCACTTGGTTGAGGTGCCGGCGAAGGCGCTGCCGGTGGAGGTGGCCACGTAGACGTCGTTGAGGCTGCCCTGGGTGAAGGCGACCACGTCGTCGCGGCCGTCTCCGGTGAAGTCCGTCGGTGACCCGGCCAGGTAGCGACCTCCCGTGCCGCCTCCGGCGTTGACCAGGGAGATGTAGTAGTTCCAGTTCCAGTTCGGGCCGGGATCGGTGTGGTCGTTGCCGGGCAGTTCGTTGTGGCCCTTGATGGCGGTACGGCTCTTCGGTAGCCCGTACTTCTCGCAGAGGTAGCGGGTCAGTGCCGCCGACGACCGGTACATGGCATCGGTGAACCAGGCCGGGTTGTCCACGAACCCCTCGTGTTCGATACCGACGGCGTACGGGTTGGCTGAGCGCGCGTGGTAGGCGGTGTCACCCTCACGGACCATCTGGGTGATCTCACCGTTGCTCGACTTCACGACGTAGTGCGCGCTCACCCCGGCGGAGGGGTTCTGGAACCAGCTCACCGTGCCGGCGTACGACCCCTGCGTCACGTGCACCACCACAGTGGTGATCCGGGACGACCGGCCGGCCTGGTAGTTGCCGCCGTAGGCGGAGATCCAGCGCGCCGGGCCGTACTCGGGTACGGCAGCGGCGGCGTACGGACCGGTGCCGGCTGGGGCGACGGAGGCGTAGCGGCCGAGCTCCGGGCGCAGAGGTTGCGGGGCGACTCGGACGGTGCTGATCGAGATTCCGGTTCGGAGCAGGTCGTAGACGTGGTCCGCGTAGAGCCGGGCCGTCGCGTCGGTGCCGGCGGCGCTGTACCGCGCGGCGACCGGGTACCAGGCGGAGAGCCGGCCGCGGGCCTGCGCGGTCAGCCCTTCGGCGTCGGCCAGCTCGCGGAGTACCGCGGCACCGCCGCGGATGTTGGCGGACGTGACCGAGCGCAGCCGTTCGACCGGTTCACCGGTGAGCGACGCGGCCCGTTCGAGGCTGTGCTGGGTGGGGTTGCTGACGAGGTGCATGACCCCGAATCCGTTGGCCTGACTGGGCAGGCCGTCGTGCCCGTCCAGGCGGGTCTCGCCGTAGCCGACGGCAACCAGCAGGTCCCGGGGTACGTCGAACTCGGTGGCGGCGCGGGCGAAGTCGGCGGCGAGCGGGTTCGACGCCACGCGGTCGGCCGCGATGGCCGGCGTGGTCACGACCTGGCCGGCGAGTGCCGCGGTCAGAAGGAGGGCGCACGTACGTCTGGTCAGTCGCATCGAGGGCTCCCTGTCGCGGTTCACAGCGTCGTCTCGCCGTTGAGACCGAAGAAGTCGTGCCACTTGGTGGCGCCGAGGAAGCCGGTGCCGGTGGAGAGTCCGACGAAGACGTCGTTGGTGGCGCCCTTGGTGAAGACGATGATGTCGTCCCGACCGTCGCCGTTGGCGTCACCCAGGTAGGGGAACTCACCGGCGAGGCAGAAGTAGTCGTTCCACTTGACGGTGGTGCCGGCGAAGCCCGTGCCGGTGGAGACGGCGGCGTACACGTCGGCGTCGGCGTTGCAGGTGAACGTCACGATGTCGTCGCGGCCGTCGCCGTTGACGTCGCCGACGCGCGGCTGTTCGGCGCCGACGGCGAACAGGTCGTGCCACTTCTGGGCCGTGCCGAACGAGCTGCCGTTCGACAGGGCGACGATGACGTCGCTGGCGGAGGCGGTGCCCTGCGTGAAGGTGATGAGGTCGTCCCTGCCGTCGCCGTTGACGTCACCGAGCGCGGGGAACTCGCCGAACGGGCTGAAGTACTCGTGCCACTTGAGGCCGGGGCCGAATCCGGTGCCGGTCGACAGGGCGACGTACACGTCACCGGCGGGGTTGTGGGTGAACGCCACGATGTCGTCGCGACCGTCACCGTTCACGTCGCCGACCGCGCCGATCTCCGCGCCCGGCGCGAACCACTCGTGCCACTTTCCGCTGCCACCGAACGAGGTGCCGGTGGACAGCGCGACGAAGACGTCACCGGTATTGCTGTGGGCGAAGGTGACGACGTCGTCGGTGCCGTTGCCGTCGACGTCGCCGGTGGAGGCCGTCTCACCACCGATGGAGAAGAAGTCGTTCCACTTCACCGAGGTGCCGGTGTAGGCGCTGCCGGTGGACGCGCTGACGTAGACGTCGGCGAGGGCGTTCTGGGTGAACGTCACCACGTCGTCGCGGCCGTCGCCGGTCACGTCGGTGGCGGATCCGCCGGCGATGGCGTGGGTGCGGGCCGCCTCGCCGAGCTGGGCTCGCGCGGTGGCGGCCACCTGGTCGTACCGGTCGGGGAAGCCCGAGCGTTGCACGCACTGGGCCACCTGTCCCGCGCT
The DNA here is from genome assembly GCF_040630995.1 of Micromonospora sp. NPDC005710. NCBI lineage: Bacteria > Bacillati > Actinomycetota > Actinomycetes > Micromonosporales > Micromonosporaceae > Micromonospora > Micromonospora sp. NPDC005710. Next base: position 11,710 of record NZ_JBEXYP010000017.1, read on the forward strand.
GAAGCCGGGGTTGTTGCGGTCGCAGACGATCGCACGGGTGACGTACTGGGTGCTGGCGTAGACCGGGTCCATGATCTGTTCCGGGGTGCCCCAGCCGTAGTCCCAGCGTTGCTGGAACACCCCGAGCGACGATTTGTCGCCACACGGCAGGTTGTTCATGTGGGACTCGACCCAGCCGGCCTCGAACGCGGACAGCAGCACCTTGTCGTTGGCGTTGTGGGCGCGCCCGACCCGGTAGACCACCACGGTCACCGCCGGGTCGCGGGTGGCGGGGACGGAGGGGCAGGCCAGCGTGCCGACCGGGTCAGCGTGGGCGGGTGCCGCCGCGACCGCCGCCGCAGCGGTGCTGACGGCGACCAGCAGGGCCAGGAGAGTCCGTCGCACGATGCTCCTCGCGTGGTCAGGGGCCGGTCTGATGGCGTCGCGCCCCGACGCGGGCGTCGGTGCCGATTGCTCAGAGTCTCGACAAAGCACTGATGTGTGTCAATGAAGTTTGAAGGATTCCTTCAGTATGATGAGTGGTGCGGACAGCTATTGACATCAATGGTCGCCGCGAGTTAACTCCCCGGGAATCACCCACTCTCGGTGGTCGGCCGGAAGGGGCAGTCATGGGTATCCGTCGTCGTACACTCATCGCTCGTGTCGCCACACTCGGTGCGGCCGGCGCCGCCGGTGTCGCTCTTACCCCGGCCAGCCCCGCCCAGGCCGCGACGTGGAGGAAGCGGCTGACCGGCGCGGACCTCGACACCAACAGCCGGTGGCGGGTGGCCGGCACCGACCTCGGCATCCCCTACGTGCTGGAGAACGGGTCGATCGGTTACCTCTTCGGGGACACCTTCAACACGCCGTGGCCGGAGGGCCCGCCCCTGCCCAACGACTGGCGCTCACCCGTGATGCTGCGCTCGGCCATCCATCCTGGCGCGCCGGGTGGCGTGGTCTTCGACAGCGCAGCGCGGGTCTCCGGTAACGGCCGGGCACCCGAGCTGATGCACAACGGTCACAACGGCATCGGCCTCGACGGCCTCTGGGAGGTGACAGTCATCCCCAACGACGGCATCAGCTTCCCGGAGACCGGCCGGCAACTCATCTCGTACATGAGCATCGAGAACTGGAACTCCGCCGGCCCGGCCGGGCCGCAGTGGAAGTCGCGCTACGCCGGACTCGCCTACTCCGACAACGGCAACGACTTCATCCGTACGCCGCTGAAGTGGTCGAACACCAGCGACAACAAGGACCCGTTCCAGATGTGGACGATGCAGCGCGACGGAGAATACGTCTACGTCTTCTCCGTACGCTCCGGCCGGCAGGACGGCCCGATGATGCTTCGTCGTGTCCGCTGGGACCGGCTGTTCTTCCCCGAGTCGTACGAGGGATGGGGCTGGAACGGCACCAACTGGGGGTGGGGGCGGCCCTGCACGCCCATCCTCACCGGCCGATTCGGCGAGCCGTCGGTACGGCGACTGAGTGACGGCACCTGGGTGATGTCATACCTGAACTGCCAGACCGGTTGCCTGGTCACCCGGACCGCGACCGGCCCGGACCAACCCTGGACGGCCGAGAAGATCCAGGTCACGCCCTGGCAGGAACCGGCCCTCTACGGCGGGTTCATCCACCCCTGGTCCAGCCGCAACCCCAACGACCTGCACCTGATGGTGTCCAAGTGGACCCGCACTCCGGACGGACGCAGCACCGCCTACCACGTCAGCCAGTTCGCCGGATCGGTCTGACAGGGGCACGCCACAGGGCATTGAGATCGCTGCTAGCGATCGCCGCCATGTGGACCGAGGAGATCGTGGCCGGGCAACCGGCGTGGCGGCACATCCCGTCGGGAGTCGTGTTCCGCGAGGTTCCGGGCGGCACGTTCCGGATGGGGCTGTCCGACGCGGAACTCGACGCGGTACGGGCCATCGAGCGCAGCGGTGCTGTCGAGGACACCATCGACCCCTTCCTCGCCGGCGCCAAGGACGCACAACCGGTACGCGAGGTGCACGTCGAGTCGTTCCTGCTCGCCCGGCACCCGCTGACCGTGGCGCAGGTCCAGCACTGGCTGCCCGAGTACGAAGACGACTACGCCGAGGCGACCACCGGCACGGCACGGCTCGACGGCGACCTGGACGACCTACTCGGAGTGTTGCCGTTCGAGCTGCCCAGCGAGGCGCAGTGGGAATACGCCGCCCGAGCCGGCACCACCACGCTGACCTTCCACGGTGACGGGAAACCCGACGAGGACCAACTTCTCGACGACTTCGGCGACGAGACGCGGACGGCCGCCGCCGAGAACGCGTTCGGGCTGGCGGCGATGGGCTCGGCGAACGAGCTCTGCGCCGACGTGTGGATCCCCGGATTCGACGACGCACCGTCGACCGCACGACCGCGGACCGGAGACGGGCCTCGGACCGTACGCGGCGGAGCCGCCGATCTGTACCCGTGGCAGGGCTGTGACGAATGGCTGCTTCTGCTCTCCGCCACCCGGTACGAACACGCCGACTTCACCGCCGTACGCCCGGCCGCACCACTGCCACCCCGCTGAAGAGTGTTGCCGCGAATCACCCATGACCGGCATCCGCTGTACCAACTCAGGGCGTAGCGGGCAACCCGGCGCGGCACAATTCGAGAGCGTCTCGAGCACCGCGCAGGGCGGCGATCACATTGAGCGAGGGTCGCACGTGCACTTCAGGAAAGTTGAAACCGGCCGATCCGTCGGTGATCGGGTACGCCAGTTGCTCACGCCCGAGCCGAAATTGGGCGTCGATGCCGGTGCGGTTGCCGCGCGGGTCCTGGCGATGCCAGCCGCCCGCGAGGTACACGGCAACGAGGCCGTGCAGGAAGGGCTCTCCCCCGTCGGTCAGCTGTTGGTAACACAACCCGGCCGGAACGCCGGCGGCCCGGGCCACGGCCACCAGCAGGTGCGACTTGGCATAGCAGAGGCAGACACCGGCGCTGAGCACGTCGCCTGCGGTGACGGTGATCCGCGGATCCTGGGCGTCAACGGAGTGCCGGATCCGGTCACGAACCCATGCGAAAGCGGCCCGCGTGAAGTCGACGTCGTCCGGATGCGACGCGCGCAGTTCACCAGCTAACGCCCGCACTGCCGGATGGTCCACCTCGACGACCGAGTCACCGCCCAGGTACTCCATCGGTTCGCCCGCGACCAATTGCATAGCTGTACCTCTCCCCGCCGCTTGTCCAGTCGGGTTCAAGGCTGCTCCATCGCGCCATGACCCATCGCGTTACGGTAACGGCGCTGTCTCACCGCAGTCACGCTTCGCCTGTCACCCTTATCACCGGACGTGCCCGTGAAGGCGTCTGCGGGCTTGTTCAGACGAACGTGCGGTTCGCCTACCCTGCCCGCAACCGCGACGGCCCCGCCACCTGGCTGCTCTATATGAGGCCGAGCGCGCGGAAACGTCAGGATCCATGACAACCATCTCCCGGCCCGACGTTGTTGACCGGCCAGGAGGTGTTCGGTGGAGGATTTCGAGGCGTACGTCAGCGTGGCGTGGCCGCGGTTGCTGCGATCGGCGTGGCTGCTCACGCACGACTGGCACCGGGCGGAGGACCTGGTCCAGACCGTGTTGGCCCGCGGGTACGGTCGGTGGCCACGCATCAGGGACGGCGCGCCTGACGCGTACTTTCGCGCGATGCTCGCCACTACCTACCTGAGCTGGTGGCGGCGGCGCTGGCGGGGGGAACTCCCCACGGGACAACTGCCGGAACAGTCGACGGGCGCAGGCGAGCTCGAGGGGGTCGAGCTGCGGCACCTGCTCGCGGCCGCCCTCACGCGACTGCCGCGGCAGCAGCGGGCGGTGCTGATGCTGCGGTTCCACGGCGACTTCACCGAGGCCGACACGGCCCGGGTCCTGGGTCTGCGGCTCGGCACGGTGAAGTCACACACATCGCGCGCCCTGGCGGCGTTGCGCCACGACCCGCAGGTGCGGGCACTGTTGAGCGAGGGAGTGGACCGATGAGCGACGAGGAGGTCATGGACCTGTTCGATCGGGCGGTGGCCACGGTCCCGGCGGCGCTGCTGCCGGCACCGCACGCAGCGATCCGGCGCCGGGTGCGTTACCGCCGCGTGGCCGGCTGGGGGGCGGCGACAGCCGTCATCCTGGTGATCATCGCCGGATTCGCGGTTGCGCGACCAGATCCAGCGCCCGTGTCCCCCCAGCCGGCCGCGTCCAAGGAACCGGCGGTGGCGGCGGGCGTGCCATGGCTCGGCGCGCGGATCGACAGGGCTGGCACCCGGATCACGGTGTACGCGGCGCCGACGCTCGGCAAGTGCGTCGCGCGGGACCCCACCCACGACGATCTGGTGGTAACCGACGACAAGATCACGATGTCCCTGGACGGCGCGTACACCGGCTGTGCCGATGACACAGAGGTGACGGCACGGACGTTCGAGCTGCCTCAGGCTGTCGGCACCCGACTCTTGGCAGACGGGCGCAGCCCGTGGGGGCAGCCGTTCGTCTTCTCCGACGCGGATCTGCCGGACCTCGCGGCCGGCGGGTGGAGCGAGCGGTCGCCGTTGTGGCTCGGCTCCGGTGACGCCACCCTCACGCTCCGGTTCACCCGGGCCGGGAGTCCGGACCTGCGGGTGCTGGCGGTCCGTTGGCAGCCAGAGCCTGACGGCCGGGTCGAGAACCCCGATCACACCCTTGAGGTGAACGGTCACCGGATCGACGTGTACGACCGTGCCGGCAACCTGACCGCCAACTGGTGGTCCTCCAACACCGAGGCCGTGCGCTTCACGCTGGAGGTGTCCGGCGCAGCGGTCGGAAGATCTCAGTTCGACGCGCTGCTGCGTGCTATGACCTGGAGGTGACTGCACCCCTGACCGAACCACGCACCGGGCGAGTGTTCGAGGTAGCGACCCCCGCGCATCGCGCCGCGGTGGTCGCCACCGTCGTTGCAGCGGTCGCCGCCGATCCGCGGTTCCGGTTGGTCGAACGGTCTGATGGTGGTGATCAAGTGTGCCAGCAGACGTCGGACCTCGCCGAGGCTGAGCGGAATAAGGCCGTCATCGGATTCGGTGTCCATCCATCGATCGTCACGATGGCGAGGCCGACAGCAATACCGCGCCAAAACAGCCCATTACCAGCGAAGACTCCGACTCCACCAGGTGCGGCTGGAGTACGAGTACGACAGCGGTATCGCGATCCGCGGCAATCCCGCAGCTCATCGCGCCGCGATGAGCTCCGGGCCGCCTACCTCGAACAGGACAGCGGCGTCCGCGACCCCCTGGACCGGGGCCCGGACTTTTCCCGTCGAGCCCGTGGCGTGTCGGTGTACGCGACCCTGCGATCACTCGGACACGACGGCGTCGCCGAGCTCGTCGAGCGAACCGTCCTCCTCGCCCGCCGTTTCGCCGAGGCGCTCGCGGCCAGCGGTCGCGCCACCATCGTCAACGACGTCGTGTCCAACCAGGTCCTCGTACGATAGTTGTCAACGGACGGCGACCACGGCGCCCTGGCCGACAGGGTGATGACCGGTGTCCGCGCCGAGGGCAGCGCCTTCTTCAGCGCAACGACCTATCGCGGGGAACGCCTGATGCGCATCTCAGTGTCAGACTGGGCCACGGACGAGCACGACGTCGACCAGGCGGTAAAGGCACTGCTCCGCCACGCTCGCCGCGCCACCATATGATCCGGGCCGGCGCGGCCGGCAGTCCTGCGTCTCACCGGCTGCGCCAACCGTTCACAAAGTCCCGCAACGCCTCCAGGTGGACGGCCAGTTCGTCGCCATCCTGGTCCGCGCGGGCAACAGTCAGCGTGCCCAACACCGCAGCAGTCATGACGTTCGCCACCACAGTCGGCTCCGGTACCGACTCACCCAACGCCCTGGCCCGCTCCGCGACCGCGAGGAAGCCTCCTCGGAGTTGCTCGCGGTAGAGCCGAGTTACGCGCACCACCTCGTCGTCGACCGGGGTCGACATCGCCACTGTGGCCATGCAGCCCCAGCCGCCGCCCGCACTGCTCAGCACCACCTCGATTCGGGTGAGCATTTCGAGCACATCCTCGTGACCCCGACTGCCGTGATCGAGCGGATCAAGGACGAACTGCATGCGCCGCAGATATTCCGACATCGCCTCGCGGTACGTTTCCGCCTTCATGCCGAACGAGTTGTACAAACTTGATTCCCACTCTGCCGCAAAGCAACGCGACAAGGTCAACTCGGCCCGTTGTGCGACCGCACCGACTCCGGCGACCGCCCAGCAGACGCGGTTCACCGATCAGTCCGAATACCGACCAGCACTCGACAGAACCTTCACTTTCTCGGACCGCTGCCTGGCATGCGCCTCGGATCGACATGATTAGCAGGACGCCGACCGGGCGCCGGGCACCGAGAGGAGCGCAGATGCCCTTCGTCGACATCTCACTGGCCCGCGGCAAGCCGGACCAGTATCTCGCCGCCGTCTCCCAGACCGTGCACGACGCGCTGGTCACCGGGCTGAACATCAACCCCGACGACAACTTCCAGCTCATCCACCAACACGACCCGGGCGAAATGATCTTCAGCCGTGGCTTCCGTGGCGGCCCACGCTCCGATGACTGGATCGTGGTCACGATCACCGACAATCTGGACCGTGGTGAGCAAGCCAAGCGCAGGTTCTACAAGACGCTGGTACGCCTGCTCGAAGAACGTCCAGGCATCCGCTCTTCCGACATTACCGTCATCATGACCGTAGTCCCGCCGGAGAACGTCTCCTACGCAGACGGAGTGATCGGCACCGACATCGAGGCCGCCGAGTCGCTCGAAGCGGCGGCGAAGGCCTCAGGCACCCGCAACGCATACACCAGGGCCGAAATGACGTACGCCGTTACTCAGCTCTTCCGCAACCGCGATCGTGGCCCCATCATCCCGATGCTGCGCGACGACGTCGTCCTCACCCTGCCCACGACGCTGCCCTACGGCGGCGAGTTCACCGGCCCGGCGGCCTTCGACGACTTCTTCGCCAAGATCCCGGGCGGCGGAGCCGTCTGGAAATCGTTCGAATCCGTCGTCGACGACGTCCTCGCCACCGACGACCACGTCATCGCCCGACTCACCAACACGGCCGCACTCAAGGCAACCGGCAAGACAATCGTCTTCCAGAACCTTTGGCTCTTCGGGGTAGCGGCCGGCCGCATCGCCAGCGCCCAACTCTACGCCGACACCGCCGCCGCAACCAGCGGCACTTCCGGCTGATCGAGGTTCCGCCCGACGATCGCGCCGGCCGCAGGGCGGGCCCACCCACAGCTCAAGGGTTGTCCCCCCCTTCGTGGGGTACGCCCGTTCCGCCGCGCGGGCGCCGTCGGATCAGCCGAGCGGGTCGGCGTGAGCTGTGCACATGCCGAGGGGCCGGTACCGGATGGATCAGCGCGAGGCGGACGGGCGCGCCGGGGATGACGCCGTGGTGGAACTGCGGGTGCACGGGGTGTCCGCCACTAGCCCGGATGACCTGCTGGATCGACCGCACGCGCAGCAGGTGGCGGGTGACCACAGGGGCGGCTTCTACCGACTTCGGCCGGGAAACCACGAGGGCGGCCAGGCGGACGGGGTGACGCTCGAGGCCTACCGCTGGAACAACCTGCCCGCTGGCAACGCGGCGCGAACGCTGGCGATGGTGATCCTGCTGCCCTTCATGCTGATCAACCTCGCTATCTGGATGCGTCCGGCCGGAACCCGATCGGACCCGGTGATCAAGGCCCTGTGTCGGTTGTTGGCACTCACCCTGACCGGGATGTACGTGCTGAGCATCGTGGGGACCACGCTGGATGTGATTGCGTGGAAGTGCATGTCCTCTCCGGAGTGCCTGGCCGGACGCAGTTGGCTCTCCTGGCTCGGGGAGCGTCCGGCCGGACTGCGCCTCGCGGTGCTCGCGCTGGCGCCAGCCGCCGCCATCAGCCTGGTGTGGGCAATCAGCGCTCGCCCGGCACTCCCGTTCCACATCTTCCGTGCGGCCGACCAACCCCTTGCGGCGCACCGGCTCACCGCCGTCGGCCGGTGGGACAACGAGCCGCTCATCGGTCGACTGCGCTCGATTCACGTCGCGGCGGCGTTCGCCACGCTGGACCTCAGCCTGCTCGGCGCCCGGGCCGCACAAGGGTTGTCGATCGGCACCGTCACGCTGGCGGCAGTTGCCGGACTCGTGCTGATCACCTGCGCGGTTCTGCTCTGCACTCCACCCCTGACCGCGCCCACGGAACGGCGGCTCGACCGGTTGGTCAGCGTGCTGCGCCCGACCGCCCTCGGCCTGACCGTGCTGGTCTGGATCCACGTTCTGACCAGTTCGGCCTCCTGGCCGGAGAGAAACGGACTGCCCGGCTACAACCTGGCAGTCGTCGGGCTGTTCACCGGCCAGGCGGTGCTGCTGGCAGCCCTGGGAGCGGCGCTGTTCTGGCACCGGGATCGACAGCCGGATGTCGCGCCCTCGCTCGGGTTCGGCGCCCTGGCGACCTCCGTCGCCGCGATCAGTCTGGCGCTCGCGTTCTCCGCTGAAATGGTCTATCGGGTGTCCGATGTCCTGAACAGGGGTGCGCCGACCGCGGGGACGCTGATTACCAGCCCTCCGCGGTCCTGCATCTGGGCGCTTCTCGGCTTTACGCTGGCGGTGCTGGTAACGCTGACCGTCGCCGGCGTGGTAACGCTGGCGTCACGGCCGGGCCGGACCCGTGCCGCGTCGTCGATCGTTGCTCGTGACTTCCCAGATGCGCCGAGCGATGCCACGCTGCGGCTGCGGCAGGTGCGCACAACCATCGCCCGTGCCCGGTTCACCGAACGGCTGGTGCCGCTCGCGGTGCTTTACGCCTGCCTGGCCGGAGTCGGCGTAGCGGCGGTTGCGCTTGGCCTGCTGCCGACGCCTCCCGGCGAACTGGTCCAGCGCTACCTCGGGCTGCCGGCCAATTCCGTCAACGTCGGCATCGGGGTCGGCAGCTACCTGATCGCCGCCATCATCGTCGGCCTGATCGCCGGCGGAATCTTCGCCTACCGCACCCCCGGCTTTCGCCGTTACGTCGGCGTGCTCTGGGACCTGGGCACCTTCTGGCCCAGAGCCGCGCACCCGTTCGCCCCACCCTGCTACGCCGAACGCGCCGTTCCCGAACTGACCTGCCGGATCACCCACCTCGTCGACTCCGGCAACACGGTGGTGCTCACCGGACACAGCCACGGCGCCGTCCTGCTCGCCGCGACAGTGCTCCAACTACCACCACGGGTCACCAACCGGATCGCCCTGCTCACCCACGGCTCGCCCCTTCGACGGCTGTACGCCCGACTCTTTCCCGCCTACGTCAGCGACGAGATCATTCACGAGATCGCCGACCGGGTCGACTGGCGGTGGGTGAACCTGTGGCGAGACACCGATCCCATCGGCGGCCGCGTTTTCCCGACCCCGCGACCCGACGAGGCGCCCGACGCCCTCGATCGAACGGCGGCAGTGGACCGCCGGCTGCGCGACCCACACGGCGTCACGGCTCCGACCGGCGACGACTACTCGCCCCCGATCAGAGGACACAGCCCCTACGAATCCGACAAGGCGTTCGATGAGGCTGTGCGTAGCCTCGCCGACCAGCTTCGCTGAGCAAGCGGTCGCAAGCGGCTCCTCCGCGTCGTGCACTGCAGGGACACCGGCCGCCGCCAGTTTGCCGTTGTTGACGATGGTCGCGGTGACGGTGCGGACGACTGCCTCGGCGGCTCCGGACGCGCGTTGAGGGCGTTGTCGCGGCCGGAGCTGCGGCGCCGAGGCTCCAACGGGGTGCTGGGGCCTCGACGCCCTCCGCCTTGCTCGACATAGCAGGAGACGCTACAGCCTGCGGATGTTCGGCCGCCGGAGCGATTTCGTCCGATCAGGCCTGCAGGTGTACGCGGCGGCGCCGCGCAACGAGCACCAGCGCGATGCCGACCGCGACGGCGACCGCCGCCGCACCGATGAGCAGCATGGTGTTGTCACCGGTGATCGGCAAGCCCGGGCCGGCGCTGTTGTCGTCGGCGCCCGGCAAGCTCGGACCGGCGCTCGCCGACGCCGACGGCGAGACGCTCGGCGAGTTCACGGGGACCTTCTTCGCCGCCACGAAGATGCGCGGCTCGTCGCTGTCGTCGGCGCTGACCTGCGCCGGAGTGTGGTCGTCCTCGCCGTTCTCGCCGGCCATGATCTTCCAGCCCGCCGGGGCGGTGAAGGTCAGCAGGACGTCGCCGACGGGAAGGTGGGCGAGACGGAACAGGCCCTTGGCGTCCGTGATGGCCTCGGCGTACTTCGTCTTGCCGTCGGCGCTGGTGGCGACGACCTTGACAGCCGGGACTCCGGGTGTCTGGGGGGTCCACTGGGCGTCATAGGACTCACCCTGAAAGACGTAGCCGCCGAGATCATCGAAGGCGCCCGGCACCAGCAGCCGCACGCTGGTGGTGTTGTCGGCGTCGTTGGCCTCGCCGTTGTCGGCGGCAAGCTCGAAGGCAACGTATCCACGGCCGGTCTGCCACGCCACACGGTTGGTCTTGCCGGTGAGCTGAACGGTCTTGGTAGCGCCGGCGGCGAGGTTGAAGCCGGTCGGCAGCTCGCCGTAGGCGACACCGTCGACGCCCTCGCTGTCGCCGCCCGTGTAGTGCACGTGCGTGGCGTCGACGGAGCTCTTGTTCTTCACCGTGACCGTGATGGTGAAGGTCTCGCCCTCGGCGTAGGCGGCCTTGTCGGCGGCCGAGGTCACCGCGATATCCGGCTTGGGGTCGGCGGCCAGGGCCGCCGTTGCCGGAAGGACGGCCACGAGTACGCCCACGAGGGCGGCGGCGGCAAGTTTGCGCATGGAGGTCTCCGTATTGGGGGACGGGAATCAGCGCGATGCTAGCGGCTGCGCGAGTCGCCCCGCTGTCCCAAGATCGAGAACGTGATCGGAACGTGTCCCGTGCCCACGGTTAACATGATGAATCGAGTGCACTTTCATCGGCATGTGCGGATGCTGCCCGGCTGACAACCGAAAGCACCATGGCTGGCGCCCTCGAATCTGCCGACGAGGTCCCCAGCCTGAAGGGTCTGGTCAGGGCGTTGCCCGTCGGAGCAACGTCTCGGGCCCGAGGGTCTGTGGAGCGACGAGCATCACGACTGGATCGCCTACGCATCCCATGAGGGGACCGTGGCATTCGGCGGCGCGCTCTCCACCGGGCTCGCGGCAACCTGGTCTGAGGTCGACACTTGGCGATGGCCCGGATGGCAGGAAAGCGCCCACGGATAACCCGAGGGCATCCTGCAGGGGCTCCCGATCACCACCGATCAGGATCGCCGGCATGTGGCGTGGACCCGGTCGGTATGCGCAGAACCAGCGGTTCGAGGTCGATGGTCAGCCTGTCCCCGTCACCCGCGCCGAGGGCGACGTTGGTCGCGGCTGCCCTGCTCAGGGGATGGTGGGGTCCGTACCGGGCGTCCAGCAGGCTGTGGACGTGCTGGTCGAGGCGCCTGGCCTCGCCGGCGTCACCCAGGGCGGTGGCGTGATTCAGTTCAGCGACCAGAAGGTAGGGGTGGTGCTCGTCGAGCCGACCGCGCAGACGCCGGACGCACTCCGCCAGGACCTGGCGGGCCCCACCAGGATCGTCGGCGCCGAGCAGCACCACGCCCAGCGTGTTCGCGACGACCTGGGTCAGCGGGTGGTCCTCGCCGTACTTGTCGCGGTACGCCTCGAGTGCCGCCACCGCGTGTTGCCTCGCGCGGTCGCTGTCCTGCTTGGCCGCCCAGACGCAGGCCAGTTCGGCGTCGCAGGCGGCGGTCTCCGGGTCCCGCGGACCCCGCGTCGCCGCCCAGCGGTAGTGGGCGAACGTGAGCAGGTCGCGAGCGGCAGCGACGTTGCCGAGACGGCGCAGCGTCACGGCGAGATTCCGGCTGACGCGCAGGCTCACCGGATGCTCGGCGCCGAGCACCGCCCGGGCGGTCTCCAGGGTCCGGGTCAACTGGTACCGGGAGCCCTCGTAGTCGCCGATCTCGCGGAGGTCCCGACCGTAGTTGTCCTCGCTGAGCAGCGTCGCCGGGTGCTGTGGCCCGTAGGTGCGCAGTCTGCGGCCGTAGGTGTCCCAGTCCCGCTCGGTCGCCTCGGTGAAGTCGCCGAGAAGCAACTGAGCGATCGCGAGGTCGTGGGCGGCGTCGAGCGTGCTCGGGTCGTTCGCGCCGACGGAAGACCGACGGGCGTCCCACGTCTCGCGCGCCACCTCCAGGGCGCGAGCGAAATCGCCGTAGAGGTGCGGCGCCCGGTCCTGGGCAGCGGCGGCAGACAGTCGTCGAGCGAAGCTTCGGGTGGCGGCAAGCCGCTCCTTGGGCATCGTCTCCCGGATGGTGCGCTGCAGGAGCCGATGCATGATGACCGTGTCGGTGTCGGCGTCGATGCGAACCATCCCGAGCCGGGCGATGTCACGGACCAGCGCTGCGGTGGAGCCATCGAGGATCGGTTCGTACTCGTCGAGTTCGTGCAACACCGCGGGTGATGACAGCGTCAGGATGGCAACGCCCTCCTGCTCGGAGCAGGCGAGGATCTCCAGGAGTCGGTAGGCGGCCGGGCGTTGCCGGCGAAGCAACTGGGCCGTCAGCTCTACCGAGAACGCGCCGGGGGTTTCCGAGCGGTCGAGGCTCTCCAGGTATGCCGGCACCGTCGTATCCGTTGTGGCAAGCAACGCGCCGGTGAGGCTCAGGAAGAGTGGGTGGTCTTCGCAGCGTTCGGCGATGGCCGTGGCATCGCCGGGCGCGATTCCGGGCACCCGCTGCCTCAGCAGCGCGATTGATTCGGCGCGTTCGAGCCTGTCAACGTGCAGGGCGTCGACGGCGTCCGTCCAGGCCTCGCTGCGCGAGGTGATCAGGACGCTGCCGGAGCCGTGGGGCAGGAACGCACGCAGGGCCTCCGGGTCGTCGGCGTTGTCGAAGATGATGAGCCAGTGGCCGGTCCGCTCAAGGTGGTCGAGGACATCGACCGCGCCGCCCAGGTCGAGGCTCGCACGGAGCTGTGTGAGCTGATCGGGGACCGTCAGCGGGTCTGCGGCGTCTACCCACCAGACGAGCCGGTACGCGGCCGCGAAGCGGTGGGCGTACTCCCGTGCCACCTCCGTCATGCCGGTGCCGGCCCTGCCGATGACCGCCGTGGTGCGGTGCTCGGCCAGTCGGCTGTGCAGCGCTTGCAGCACCGCGTCGCGTCCGACGAAGTTCGGGTTGCGCGCCGGCACGTTCCACACCTGCGGCGCGACGGTGGGCAGCCGCGGCCAGGCGCCGGGGGTTCGACGGACCGGATTCGGCGGTTGCAGCGCGGCGAACAGCGCCTCGCGTGCCTGTTCCTCGGTCATGTCGACCAGATCGACGGACGGGACGACGGCGAAGGCATGTGTTGGCCGCAGCGGGTCGACCTGCACCGCCACCAGGAACGGGTCGGGCCCGTGCGTCAGTCGTTCACCGGCAATACGCGCGACATCGGCGGCTTCGGCCGCGTCCAGGTAGGCACGTGTCAGCACCACCAGCATCCGGTCGGCGCCGTCCATCGCCGCCACCCAGTCCCGGATCTCGAACAGCACGCTGGGCTGCCCCGCCGACGTGAGTTGGGCGCCGATCCACTCGGCCCACATTTGGTCCGGCGCCGCGTAGCTGATCGTCAACGAGGTCGGCGTGGGCGCGATCCGCTGTCGGTCGAGGTCCGCGAGCCAGCGGACGCGCTCCCGCTCGTCGATCGGCGGAAGCTCCATGCGGGTGCCGGTGATTTCGCTGGTAAGCCGCTCGTACGCCGCGAGCAGTGAGGCAACCGACCCGGGTCTGTCACCGAAGACCGCGAGGATCTCCTCGTAGGCGTAGAACTGCTGGTACGGGATTTCCATCGCTGCCCAGTAGCGGTCGAGGTCGCTTCGTCCCGACGACGTGAGTATCGGGTCGAACCGTGCGCGGGCGTAGTCGCGGCCGGCCTCGAGCTTCGCCAGTTCGCCGGCCTCGACGCGCATGGGCACGGGCACCATCCGCACCGCGTTGGCCGGGCGCTGATTGCGGATCGAACGAGCGACGGCGACCGCGCCGTCGATCCCCGTCTGGCTCATCGTGAAACAGTTGACCACCGTGTCGGGTAGTTGCACGGTGACGATGCCGGCGGCGTCGCCCAGGCCCGTCCGACTGTCGAGCAGGACGAAGTCGTAGCGCCGACGCAGGTCCTCGCGGAGCGCCTCGAAGAAGACGTAGCCATTGGCGCGTTCGTAGAAGGCGTCCCAGTCGAATGTGGCGACGGATCTCGAGTACCCGGCGTTCTGCTGTCCGGCCGGGACGAAGTCGATCAGGCCGTTGTCCGGGAAGGTCCAGTCGAGTCTGGTGGCGAAGGGGCTGATGTCGATGGACGCCTCGGCCACGTCGGCGGGATCACGGCCCGCGTCGGTCATCGCCGAGGCGTGGTCGCGGAGCATGTCGATCAGGCCGGGCGACGACCTCAGATACTCGTCGGGTAGGAACGGCCGGTAGTACCGGTGCAGGCCGGGCGACTCCAGATCCCAGTCGAGCGCGGCGACGCGGTAGCCGTTGCTCGCGAGGATCCAGGCCACGTTCGCCAACGCCATCGTCCTGCCGGTGCCGCCCTTGTAGGAGTAGAAGGTGATGACCTGGCCGGACCCCGTCTTCTGCTCGACCTGGGAAGCGACGTCCGGTGCCAGGGTTCTGCCCGGAACACGGAGCAGCACCTCGTCGACGCGGGCGTAGCCGCTCCGACCGGGCCGGGCTGTCGGGTTGAGCGCGACGCGCATCGCTGGCAGCCGACTGGCGAGCGTGTCGTCCAGAGCGCCCAGTTCACGGACCAGCCGCTCGGCGTCGTTGTCGTCGACTTCGAGCAGCGCGGTCGCCGCGGCCGCTCGGGATTCGGAATCGAGGTGTTCGTTGGCGGCCAGGCCGCGGAGCCAGTCGAGGTGGTCGGCGGCGGCGAGGCGTAGCAACGCCCGCGCCGCCTGTAACCGCAGGTCGACTCGTAGCCTGGGGTCGACGCAGCAGCCGCGCAGCGCCGTGATGCCCGGCGGGTCACCCGAGCCGGCGAGTTCCAACGCGACAGTGAGCCGGTAGCCGGGCTCGCTGTGGCCCTCGTTGAGGGCTCTGCGGTACGCGAACGCCTGGAGGTGGCTCGGCACCGGTGATGCTGCGGCGGCGTCGGGCGCGGAACGGGAACTGGTTGGCTCCGGCGCGGTTCGTTGCACCCAACGGCGGACGCTGCTCGGTAGGGACGGGTCCACGACGAGCCGCTGGACGCCGCCCTCGGTCACGGTGGCCTCGTCGAGTGCGTCGGCGACCAGCAGACGAACCCACGGCCGTGCGGCGACGTCCCTGGTGATCGCTTGCAGCGCGCCGGCGACATCGTCGTCGCGGCAGAGCGCGACCAGCGCCTGCAGCGCTTCGGGTGCGGTCGGATCCTCGGCCCGGAGTTGGGCGAGCAGAGCGTCGATGACCCGCTGACGCAACGGGCCGGCAACGTCGATGCCCTCGGCGAGGATCTCGCCGGCGATGGCGACGTCGGCGTCCTGGCTGTTCAGCAATGTCTCGACGAGCGGGTCGGCCGGTACGTACTGTCGGCGGCCCAGCACGAACAGCGCCAGGTTGCGGCGGTTGGGGGCCCGCACGTCGGCCAGCCACACAGCTTCGTCGAAGTGCCTCGCCCGCTCTCCTGCGGCGAGGAACTCCGCCAGACTGCGGTGAGTGAAGGCGAGGCCGGGACCGCGTTCGACGAGCACGGAGGTGCTGGTTAACATCGCGCGGACGTGCCGGTCCCAGTCGGGGATCGCGTCGAGCGTGTCCCGCGGCGCCTGGTCGCGCACCCAGGAACGGGTCTGCTCGACCAGCGACAACGTGTCGTTGGTCAACTGCGCGTCGGCGAGGTTCTCCACCAGGGCTTTCAGGTTCCGGTCGAGCCACGCCCAGAACCGCTGGCCCGAAGCGCCGTAGCGCTCGAACTCGGCGCGGATCCGGGCGCGCTGCTCGACGACTGCCGGCCGCCCGGCGAGCAGATGCCGAACGAACTCCGCATACAGCTCGGTACGGTTGCTGGGCAGCGGCCGGTGCTGATCGTGCTCGAAGACCAGCGCGGCGATCGTGGCCAGCAGCGGCACCTCGACGACGGCGCCGAGGCGGGCTGCCGCCACGGCGCGCAGGTATCGTTGCGCGTCGGCTGCGCCGTTACCGTCGGCGGCTCGGGCGGCGAACCATCTACTGGCGAACGTCTCCAGGTCTGTGGGATCGAACCGGCGCAGCGCGAACTCCGCCACCGAGCGGCCCTTCACCTCAGCCAACTCACCGAAGAGCAGCGGACGGGTGGCCACCAGGAACCGTTGCGCCGGACTGGGACTCTGCAGCCAACTCGCGATCCGGATGACGACATCCGAGCGGTCGTTGCCGCTGAGCACCTCGTCGACCCCGTCGATGAGGATCAGCCATCGCGTGCCGGGCAGCGGGGGCGCACTGAACAGCGTGGCGTCGACGTCGACGCTGCTCCGCAGCCGGTAGGACTCCGCCAGCGCCTCAGGAAGTCGCCGGTCGACCAGCGCTCTGGCCGGCACCGCGACCGGGACGACCGGCCCGAACGGAGCGCGGCTCAGCCGGGTGCCGCGCGTGGCGTCGAGCCACCACCGCGACTGGAGATGCTGGATCTGGGCCACCATCGTGGATTTGCCCATGCCCGGCTCCGCCACCACCAAAGCGTCGTCGAAGGTGGCGAGCAGTTGCGGGACGGTCAGCACCTGGGGTTGTGCCTCACCCGCGAGGTCGCCCGGCGTCATCGCCCGCTGCTCGACGTAGATCTTTGGCAGCGCCGGAGCATGGCCGGCGAAGAACTGGTACCGGTGCGTCGCCGCGTCCTCCCACTGCGCGGCCAGGAGCGCTCGGAGCGGATGCTGGTCGGCGAGCAGGGGTCGGCGTCGGTCGACCAGGTACATGGTCGCGGAGGCGGCGCCGAGGACCAGCGCCGCGACGGACATCGGCACCGCGAGCCCGAGTCTCCCGTCGCCGAACAGGTGCAGCGCGGCGGCGACGACCGCGAGCAGTCCCGAGACGACGCTGACCCACAGCCAGCGCGACGGTGCGGCGACCGATCGGGACGTCGTGGACGACGACCGGGCTCGCCGCAGGACGAGGGCGACGCTCAGCACGCCTGCTGCCGCCCCGACGATCGATCCGAGATGGTCGGCGAACTCCAGCCACGGCGGCCCACCCATGCCGCCAGGTTAACGGTGGGTGCACAGGGCCGGGATCGACCTCAAGGTCGGCGACGGGGTGGCCGGGGCGACACGCCACGAGACCAATATCGTCCTCGCGCAGCATCGACCGACCTCGCGCCCGACGGCATAGGCGAAGTCGAGCCGCAGGCACCGCACATGCGGACCCATGTTGCCCGATTACGGCTTCACAGCGCGGGCGCGCACGGGTACTGCGAGTCGACGAGGTTCCACGTGCGGTGGTCCTGCCTTCTGGAGATCAACCGATTGCCACTGGGTTGGTTGACGTCAGGAACCGAGGCACGGATGAACGACAGACGCGACCCACGCCTCGCTCCTGCCGTGACCAAAAACGTTGTGGTGTTGGTGACACGGCGTCCGGGCTGACGGCTGGGTGGTCGCCGCGAGTCCGGTCGGCGAGCATCTGGGCGCGGCCTACGATTCGGCGGTGGGTCTCTCACTGACTGTTCGCTCGGCCCGCGTCGATGACGTCGCCCAGATGGCGTGCGTGCACGTTCGGTGCTGGCAGGAGACGTATCGGGGCCTCATGTCGGATGCGGTGCTGGATGATCCGGGTCTCCCGGCTACTCGGGAACAGTTCTGGGCTGCTGCTTTGACCGACGAGCGATATCGCGGGAGCCGGGCGGCTGTGGCCGAGCGGGAGGGCAAGTTGGTCGGGATCGCGATGTCGGGTCCCCCGCTGGATGCTGCGGCGGCGTGGGCGAGGCAGCTGTATGTGCTCTATGTGCAGGCCGCCGATCACGGTAGGGGTGCTGGGCGGGCGTTGTTGCAGGCCGTTATCGACCCCGCGGAGTCGGCGACGCTGTGGGTGGCCGACCCGAACCCCCGCGCGCAGGCGTTCTACCGCAAGCACGGCTTCGTTGCTGATGGGACGGCACAGGTCGAGGTGGGCGTACGGGAGATCCGCATGGTCCGCGACGTGCAGGCGCCGTCGCCGGTGTGGTGAACACGAACGTTTGAGGTGTTGGGGTCAGGCTGCGTCCGCGGTGAGTTGACCCCAGCGTCGTTGTCGTTCGCCACGGCACAGCGTTCGGACACCGGCCAGCATCACCGGGCCTGTTCGCCGCCTGCCGACTCATCATGACCGCCGAGACCTGCACCATCGCCGCCGCCAGCTCCGCAGGACCGACGACGAACAGTGTGCTATGGTTGCCCAGTTGCAGTTTTGATTTCCGCAGACGTTTCTTAGCGCCTGGTGGGGCATCTGAAACCCATCAAGGCGCTGTTCGTTTTTCGTGTCGTTTCGACGCGGGTTATCAACGCAGCGGCGTGAGGGTCCGCACAGTGCGGTCTCTGACAGCCTGCGAGGAGCAGACATGACTACAGGTACCGTGAAGTGGTTCAACGCCGACAAGGGCTTCGGCTTCATCAGCCCGGACGACGGCGGCGCCGACGTCTTCGCCCACTTCTCCGCGATCTCGGCGAGCGGCTTCCGCAGCCTCGACGAGAACCAGAAGGTGGAGTTCGACGTCACCCAGGGCCAGAAGGGCCCGCAGGCGGAGAACATCCGCCCGCTCTGATCCACACTTCGCGAACGGCGGCCTGACTGATTCAGCAGGCCGCCGTTCGGCATTTCAGAATCGTCTGACCGGCAGAAGTCCGGCCATCTCTTGTAGCAGGTGGTTGGCGCAAACGAGCGCCGCACCACCTACGTCGCCCTGCCCAGGGCTCGGCAGTTCCGGGACGCTCAGTCGCAGTGACGGTCCTGCGGTGGCCCCCGCTGCACGGCCGACGACGGGACCACGTCCATCCCCCGGACACCCGGTGACACCGCGCCGATCAACCGGAGACGGTCCACCCTCCCGCGTAACGCCTCGACCGCGCCCGGCAGGCCCAACCTGGCAGCCTCCTCTGCGGCGAGGTTACTCAGCAGCGCAGCCACCCCGATCTGACCGAACTGGAACCCCAGCTGGCTGTGATAGCTGGCGGCAGCCGTCACCTTCCTGGTCAGGTGATCGCTGATGTCGGCGCCCGCCTCGACACCGTCGGGCACGCCGCGCCAGGGCGACGCGGATGGTTGCCGGCTGACATATGGCACGTCCCGCCACCACAGGCCGTCCGGCCTGAGCGCGGCGACCGTCTCGCAGACGATGCGATGGTCGGCGTGGTCACCGAGGGCCTGCGGCGCGAGGATCACGTCGGCGTCCGCCAGGTGCGCACGCAGCGCAGGTACGAGAGCCGCCGCCGCCCGGTCATCACTGCGGACACCGGCGAAGAGCGCGGCGGGGTCGGCATAACCGCGGTGCGGCGCCTCGGGCAGTGGCAGGTGTACCGGCTGCACCCCGAGCACCGCACAGGCTGCTTCGTCCTCCGCCCGGCGCAACGCCATGTAGTCGACGTCGGCCGTGATCCCCTTGTCGAGCTGGCAGGCCAGGGCGAACGGTGACAGGTCCGGCACGCTGGCGGTAAAGCAGGTGACCACCCGTACCGTCCAACCCGCCGAGGCCAGTGCCGCGAGAGTGCCGCCGACGGAGAACACCGCGTCGTCCAGGTGAGGGCTGACCGCCACCGCGACCCCGGGACGCGCCGTCACCGGTGGCCCGTTGTTCGGGACGGCGGGGGGTTGTCGACCCGTGCTCACAGCAGGTGCGGTGCCGCGCGGAAGCGACAGGTCGAATCGACCGGCGGGTCAGGGATCTCCGGTACGGACGCGGCCAGCCCGTCGTAGACGGCGGTGATCCGACCCGCGATCACCGGCCAACTCCACTGCTGCTCGACGTCACTGCGGGCCTGCCCGGCGAGCCGACGGCGCAGCGCCGGGTCGTCGAGCAGCCGGCGGACGGCGCCGGCCAGAGCCGCCGGGTCACCGGCCGGCACCAGCAGACCGTTCTCCTCCGGGCGCACGCAGTCGCGCACGCCGACCACGTCGGTGGAGATGACCGGCAGGCCGCTGGCCATCGCCTCCAGGATCGTGTTGGAGAAACCCTCCGCATAGGTGGGGCTGACGAAGATCTCCCCCCGCGCGTACACCTCGTGGGCCCGCTCGTACGGCACCGCGCCGAGCAGTTCGACGGTGTCGGCGAGGCCCAACTCCGTGATCCGGGTCTCGACAGTGCCCAGGTCGGGGCCGATGCCCGAGAGCAGCAGACGCACCGGAACCGTCTCCGCGCGGAGCTTGGCGACCGCGTCGAGCAGGTCGAGCACGCCCTTCCGCGCGTCGACGCGACCGTGGTAGAGCAGCACCGCCGGGTCGGAGACCCGACCGGGAGACGCGACCGGCACGAATCGTTCGGCGTCGGTGGCGCCGGGAACGACTGTGAAACGGGTCGGGTCGAGCTCGTGCCGCTGGCTGACCTCGGCGGCGAACGACGGCGACCCGATCAGCAGTGCCGGCGCGTGCGCGAAGACGGCCCGCACCAGGTCGCGGTGTGTGGCACAGCAGGTGCCGACCCAGTGACCGTCGCCGCCCTGCACGGACACCACGGCGGGTAGCCCGGCCGCCCGTGCCGCACGGAGCACCGCGAGCCCGTTGGGGTACGCGTACTGCGCGTGCAGCACGTCGAAGGGTCGGCGGGCGTGCAGCCGTAGCACGGTGTCGGTCATCTCCGCGACGTCCGCCTCGAAGTCCGCCGGCTCGCCACGACCCACCGCCTGTTCCCCGTACGCCTCCAGCGCGTGCACCTCGACGCCGGCAGGCACCCGGTCCGGAGGTGGGGGGCCACCGCCGTACACGGCGCGACCCGCGGCGTCACCCCGGTACTGGGACACCAGGGTCGGCTCGTGACCGGCACGGACCAGGTGCTCCAGCAGGTTCTCGGCGTACGCGCTCATCCCGGAGACCGCCGGCCAGTAGCGGCGCGACACGAAGCAGATCCTCATCGGACACCGACCTTCAACTCGGTGGAGGTGCGGGGCTGCTGCTCGGCGTGACGCAGCGCGGCCAGTGCGGCAGGCACCAGCGTGTCGGCCCGGTGGGCGTCCCGGGAGAGTTCGAGGCTGACCAGCCCGCGATAGCCTGCCTCGGTCAGCGCGCCGAGCACCGCGGGGAAGTCCAGGTCGCCCTCACCGGGGGCGCGGTGCTCGTGCCGGCCGCGGGGCATGTCCTCGATGGCGCAGGCGCCCAGACTCGTCGCGAAGGCACGCACCGCGGCGGCGGGGTCGTACCGGCCGGACACGAGGCAGTGACCGGTGTCCAGGGCCAGTGTGAGGCCGGGCACCTCGGCCGCGAGCCGGGCCCAGTCGTCGCAGTCGTCGACCAGCATCCCCGGCTCCGGCTCCAGAGCGCACGTCATGCTGCGCCGGCCGGCGTACCCGACGACGTCGCGGACGCCGTCGACCAGCCAGCGCCAGCCGCGGTCACTGTCGGTGCCGGGCTCGGGCACGCCGGCCCAGAACGACACCGCCTCACTGCCCAGATCAACAGCGACGTCCACGCAGAGACGCAGGAAGTCGCGCCGCCGCATCCGGTCGTCCTCCACCGGCGAGACCAGGGTCGGGTGGTGCTTGCGCCGCGGGTCGAGCAGGAACCGCGCCCCGGTCTCCACCACACTGGCGAGGCCGAGCGCGTCGAGACGGCCGGCCAACCGGCGGGTGCGCCCGGCGAGGTCGGGCGCGTACGGGTCGTGGTGGGCCACGTCGAGGGTGAGCGCGACACCGTCGTAGCCGCAGTCGGCGAGCAGGGCGAGTGCGTCGTCGAGCCGGTGCGACGTCATCCCATTCGTGTTGTAGGCGTACCGCAGGCTCATGCCTCACTCCGGGCGACGACGTGCCGGCTCGGCTCGCGGTAGAGCGGATAGAGCGGGCCGATCGTCCGGGCGACCAGGCTCAGGTCGAGCCAGGCCTCGTCGCCCAGCCGCTCCCGGCCGGCCGGGTCGAGGACCACCGGTGCGGCACCGTCGTGCGGAGGCGCCCCGAGCCCGACCAGCGGCGAGTCCCTCTCCATCAGGCGCTCGACCCCCCGCGCCGCGATCCGCCCGTACGACATGGTCTCCGCCTCCAGGCCGGGCACGATCACCTTGACCGCCACCGCCCCGTCGCCGGGCGCGACGACGACCAGAACGTCGAAGTCGGCGAGGCGGTGCAGCAGGTCGGCCAGCAGCGCGCTCGGGTCATCGAGGCTTCCAGGCGCGACGGTCGGCAACGCCGTGAAGGGCACTGTGCTGCGCTGGGCCAGCACCACGGGTTCCAGCAGGGCACGGAGCTGCGCGCCGTCGAGGTGCGTCCACTCGCGCATCGCGGTCACCGCACGGGTCTCCTGTGACTCGGCCGGTCGGGCGAACTCCCGCCGCCAGTACGCCTCGGGCGCGACCCGCCGCAGCGCCTCCAACGGCCCATGGGAGAACACCTTGCGGGAACGGGACGAGACGTACTCCAGCAGCGCCTTACGCAGCGCGGTCTCCCGGTCCGGGTGGGCGGCCTCCCCACACGCGGTGACCGCCAACGGTGGGGTCTCCGGCTCGCTGTCGACGCCGACGACGTGGACGTCGACCAGCCCGAAGGCGGTGGAGGCGAGCTTCGCGACCACGTCGACGCGGGCGGCCCGCAGCCGGTCCACTGTGGCTCGGGTCACCGGGTCCCGAACCTCGTCGAGGTCGATCACCACGCCGGCGTCCATGGCCCGGAAGGCGGTGGTGTTGCCGTCGCGTTGCAGCAGTTCCAGGAGGCCGTGCGCGACGGCGCGTTCGATGGTGTCGCCCGCACCCGACCCGTTGGTGATCACCGTGATGAGCCGCTCGGCCGGGTCCTGCCAGGGCAGGTCCTCAGTCGCGGAACCGCAGAACTCCGCCGGCACCAGCACCGTCTCACCGGTGCGCCACCGTACGGTGGGCAGCCAGGATCGGGGCTGGTCGTCGTCGACGGTGGTGCCGGCGGGCAGCACCAACGACCGTGGATCCACCACACCGCCGACGCCCAGCTCGGTACGGAGCTGCGCGTACGAGGCCCGCCGGGGCACCATGGCCCGGAGCTGTCCGTGCAGCAACAGGGCCTCCGCCAGCTCCCCGTACGCGCCGGTGCGCGCCTGCTCGAGGGTGGCGCCGTACCCCATCGCCGCGGCCCGGGGCCAACCGTTGCCGAGGTGGTCGGCGGAGACCACCGGCAGACCGATCCGGTCCAGCCCGGAGACGTCGAAATCACCCGTCTCGCCGGCGGGCAGCGCACCGGCGAGCCGGTCGGCGACCGACGTCGCCGAGATGGTGGGAGTACGCGGTTCGGCGGCTCGGGTCACGTCAGCTCCTCGATCGGTATGGGTCCGGCCGTCGGCTGCCCCCGCAGCTGCCGGTCGAACAGGGCGAGCACCTGCCGCCGTGAGACCGGCGCCGCGTACTCGAAGGGTGTGGCCACCGCGTCGAAGTCGAGCGTCTCGACCAGGTCGCGGGCCTGCCGCACCTCGGCGTGCGAGAGCGGGATCTGGGCATGGAACGCCTTGTGGCAGGACAGGCCGACCGGGGTCTCCCCGGCCAGCTCCACCTTGATCAGGTCACCGACGAAGAGGATCCCGCGCTGCTCGTCGTGCAGGACGCTGTGGCCGGGAAAGTGACCGCCGCTGCGGTACATCACCAGGCCGGGTGCGAGCAGATGCCGATCGTCGGTGGGCCAGGTCACCTGGAACGCCTTCGTCCAGACGAGATCGTCGACACCGATCGCGAGCACCGGCGGGGCGAGCGCGTCCTGAAGCTGCCACAGAGCGCCGTACCCGTGCACGTGGCTCGCCCCGAGCGCGACCAGACCACCGCGGGCGCGCAGGTCGGCGATGGCGTCGGCGGGGTACCAGCCGGCCGCCTCCCAGCCGACCAGACCGGCGTCGGTCTCGATCACCCAGCCGGTGGTGCCGAGCCCGAGCTGCGGCTCGCACCAGTACCCGGTCACGCCGGGAGCGACGACGGCGCGGCGCGCCTGTCGTCCGACCGCCATCTCGTCGGCGGAGGTGAACTGCCACCCGTCCTCGGGCAGCGCGTTGCGCACGTCCGTGCAGACCGGACAGGACGGCGGGGACGCGAACCAGCGTTGCCAGTGGCCGCAGTTCGCGCAGGCGTACGGGCGAAGGGGCACCGTCAGTTCCTCTCCGCGGCGGCCAGCAGCAACTCGTGCAGGCGCAGGTCCCGGTCCAGAGGCCACTGCCAACCGCCGTCGCGTACGGCGGTGGAGAAGGCGCGCGCCTGACCGGTGAACGGGGTCGTGTCGACATCGAACGGCACCTCGGCGGCCGTGCCGGTCACGGCGTCGAGACGGGTGAGTGTCCCGCCGGCGCTCTGGCCCAGGGTGTCCACAGCGACGAGTTGCGCGTCGGTGCCGACCACCTCCAGCCGGCGTCGAGGGAGCGGATCGGCGGTGTTGAACGACACGTGGGCCTGAACCAGCACCCCACCGCTGGTCTCCCCGGCCAGCAACGCTCCATCGTCGACCGGGTAGGGATGCACCCGCCGGTGGGTCCGCACCGTCAACTCGACCAGGTCGTCGCCG
This sequence comes from Micromonospora sp. NPDC005710, assembly GCF_040630995.1. NCBI lineage: Bacteria > Bacillati > Actinomycetota > Actinomycetes > Micromonosporales > Micromonosporaceae > Micromonospora > Micromonospora sp. NPDC005710. The sequence continues at coordinate 36,289 of NZ_JBEXYP010000017.1, forward strand.
AGCAGCACACCGACCAGGTCGACGCCGTGCGGGGCCAGGTCCACCAGGGCCCCGCCGCCGGAGCGGGCCCTGTCGATCCGCCAGTTGTCGTGCGGTCGGCCGTCGGGACTCCACCGCTCGGGCAGCCAACAGCCGTAGACGATCCGGATCGCTGTCACAGTGCCCAGATCACCGGCGGCGACCATCGCGGCGATGCGCTGGTGGGCGGGGTGGAACCGCTGGTCGAACGCGGCCCCGGCGAGGGCGCCGCCGGCGGCGTCGACCAGGCGACGGGCGTCGGGCACCGTCGCCGCCAGGGGCTTCTCGCACAGCACCGGGAGCCCGGCCTTGGCCACCGCCGCCACCACGTCCGCGTGCGTGTGGTTGGGGGTCGCGACGTGTACCGCCTCGACCTCCGGGTGATCGAGCAACTCGTGCAGATCGGTAGTGGCCACCCGGTCCGGGGCGAGCCCACGGGCGGCGCTCGGATCCCTGTCGCAGGCGGCGACGAGCCGGTGCCCGGCCGCGCGGATAGCCGGGGCCACGTGGTCACGGGCAACCCAGCCGCAACCGACCACACCCCACCCGACCGGTTCCATCGCTCACCACCGCTCAGGCAGGTCGAGGAGGAGGCGACGTCGCACCGCGTCCGGGCCCGGGTCCGTCGGCCACCGCTCCGGCAGGTACGCGGCGGCCCGGTCGCCGTACTCGGCGGCCCACCGCGGGTCGGGCCAGCGGCGGACCCCGTCGCTGTAGAGCGGGTTGGGTCGCAGCCGGCTCGCCGGCGCGGGCCGCAACAGGGCGGCATCGGCCGGTGCGTCGCCCGCGTCGCGGGCCAGGCCGACAGCCTCGGTGCCGATCAGGGCGGCGGGGTCAGCCGGGGCGGGCAGCTGCCCGGCCGCCGTCGCCGCGGTCAGTTCCTCCTCGGCGTACGCGGTGGCATCCGGCAGCAGGGCCGTCCACCCGCCCGGTGGCAGCGGCAACCCCGTCGTACCGGCGGGATGCTCTGCGTTGTGCAGGTGACCGAGGAGCACCGCCCCGTCGGGCCCGGCGCAGTCCAGCGCGGCGGCGACCACGGCAGCCTTGTCCGGAAGGAAGTACAGGGCGTCGTGGCAGGCCACGTGGCGGGGTGCCGCCTGCTGTGGTAGCGGCCAGGGTGCGGTCAGGTCGGCGCACACCAGCGCCACCGCAACGTCGGGCGGCAGCACGAACCGGCGGGCCAGCCAGAGTTTGGCGAAGACCACGTCGACGCCGGTCAGATCGCGGTGGCCGTGCAGAGCCAGGTGTCGCAGCAGGTGCCCCGCGCCACAGGCCAGATCGACCACCGGCCGACCGTGGGGCGGGTGTGCGGCGGTGAGCGCCAGGGCAGCCAACCAGCTCGGGTCGGACCAGCGGTGCAGGAAGTAGACCCCGACCCGGCCGAACCCGAGCAGCTCCACCGCGTCGCGCAGGGTGCTGGCGCGCAGCGCCGCCCGCAGTTGGTCCGCCGGCGGCGTCGGGCCGTCCCACCACTCGTCGGAGTCGGCGAGCAACGTCACCGCGGCCCGGTCCGGTTCGCCCGCGTCGAGGGCGGCCACCGCCTGCTCCCGCAGGTCGTCGCGGTCCGGACGCAGCCAGGGGATGGTGTCCACCACCGGCCAGCGGCGCACCCCGTCGGTGAGGGTGCACGACGTGTCGGCGTGCAGGGGCGTGCCGTCGGGGCCCCGCCACCGGGTCGCGGTGGCGGGGGGCACCGCGCGGACGGCGGTCACAGCCCCGCCGCCCGCAGAACCGCCCGTTGGTAGTCCACCACCGGGCCGTCGTGCACGAGAGCCAGGTCCACCAGGGCCTGCTCGACGGTGAACGCGGCGGCGCGGGCGTGGTGGTGCACCTGGAGCACCCGGTCCAGCACGTCGGCGCTGTGGAAGGTCCGTCCGAGTGGCGTGTCGGCGTCCACCCGGAACGCCAGCGCCGCGCTGACCCGGGTGGCGAGCTGCTCCGGCAGTTCGGCCAACTCCCACTCGGTGAGCCGGTCGGTCATCGGCTCCAGGTATGCGCCAAGCAGCAGTTCACCGGCGAAGCCCGCGTCGGGTAGCCGGGCGTTGTGCAGGTGGTGGGCCAGACCGAGCAGGAACGCCTGCGCCGGGTCCGCGCCGGTGTCGTCAGCGAGCAGCGCACCGTACACGGCAACGGCCCAGCAGTGCTCGGCGTGGTTCTCCGCCGGCTCGACCACCAGGCGTGGCCGGCCCGCGGCGGTGGCGCCGGCGCGCGGCTGTCGGCGCAGGGCCGTCACGAACGACGGGACCGGCGCGTCGGGCAGGGATTGGGCAACCAGTCGGGGCAGCGCCGCGCGCATCCGGCGTCCGGTGGCCGGGTGCAGCGAACCGGCAAGCTCGTCGACAGCGCGGGCCAGGACGTTCTCCACCTCGGTCGGCGCCAGTCCGCAGGCGGTGAGGGTGGCCGCATCCATCCCACCGAGGCGGGCCCCCGCGAGCGCGGCGGCGCACTCGCGGTCGGCGACGACCGCCGGGTCGGCGCCGGCGACGATGGCCGCCCACGCTCGGGCGAACGCCCGTTCGGCCACCGAGCCCTCGGCGTGGGCCACCCGGACCCGTTTGAGGTCGCCGATCTGGCGCAGTATGGGTGTCACGGCGGCCAGTCGGTCGACCGGCGGAGCCGCCAGCGCAATGGTCATGCCGCCGCGTCCAGCCAGTTCAGCAGAGTCCGCTCCTGCGCGTGCAACGCGTGTTCGGGGGTCCGGCCGTCCCGGGTCATCGGGGCCTTGAAGAAGTAGCCGAGCTGCTCCTGCGCACCGCTCTCACCCCGGCGGCCGGCCTCCGCCATCAGTCGAGCCAGGTCCAGCACCAGTGGCGCGGCGAGGATCGAGTCCCGGCAGAGGAAGTCCACCTTGAGCTGCATCCGCTGCCCGAGGAAACCGATCAGGTCGACGTTGTCCCAGGCCTCCTTGGCGTCACCGCGCGGCCGGTAGTAGTCGATCCGGACCACGTGGTCGTCCACGTCGTAGCCGAGGATCTGGTTGAGCACCGAACCCTTGGTGTCCAATTTGCTGGCCAACGACGACGGGTCGTCGAGGATCTGCCCGTCCCGGTTGCCCAGGATGTTCGTCGAGTACCAGCCCTCCACCGTCAGCGCCCGGGACCGGAACGCCGGAGCGAGCACCGTCTTGATCAGCGTCTGGCCGGTCTTCCCGTCCTTGCCGGCGACCGGCACGCCCTCCCGCTCGGCCAACTCCAACAGCGCGGGCACGTCGGCGCCCAGACTGGGCGTGAAGTTGACGTAGGGGCAGCCCTCCCGGATCGCCGCGTAGGCGTAGAGCAGACCAGGGGTGATGACCGGATCGTCGGCGTCCAGCCCAGCCTCGAACCCGTCGATGCTCTGCAGCACCGGCGACGCCGGATCCGGTCGGGCCTCGGTGGAGGCCAGGTTGACCACCACCACCCGTTGCGCGTCCTGCGCCGACCTGAACCGGTCCAGGTCGCCGCGTAGGTGCGACACCCGCTCCCGCAGTGGCCCGATCGGCACCACGTTCGCGCCGGTGGCGTTGCGGCAGTACGCCGGGTCCGCCACGGCCGGCCAGGGCTGGATCTGCCCCAGCGGCCCCGCGACGGTGTCCAGGTGGGCCGGCTCCACCACCCGGTGCACGTGTGCCGCCTTGGCCAGGTCGTCCGGAGCCAGATCCCAACCCCCGAAGACCATCGACTCGTAGGGCACCAGATCGGTGCGGTGCGCCAGGGGCAGTCCGGACATGTCCGTCATGCCCAATCGCAGCAACTCCACCCCGGCTATCGCCGTGGTGGCGACCGCCCCACCCAGTCCGACCACCGCGACCCCGATGCGCTGCTCCGTCATGCTGCCTCCTGATTCGACCCGCACGTCCGACCCGAGCCGCCGCCTACCCGGCCAGTCGCTGATCAGTCATCGGTCTTCGTCGACGTGTCGGAGGTGCATCTATCGGTCAATTTCCCAGGTCAATGGCCCTGCGATGTGCAAAGAATGCAGCAGGACACGGCGCGTTGTCGGGTCCCGGCCGGGGGAGGTCTGCTCGTGAAGGTGCTGATCGCGGGTGGGGCAGGATTCATCGGAAGTACGATCGCGTCCGCTCTGATCGACACGGGCCACACACCAGTGGTGCTGGACAGCCTGGTCACCGGTCGCCGCGAATTCTGCCGCGGGCGGTCCTTCCACCTCGGCGACATCACGGACGCGGACGCGGTGGACCGGCTGTTGACGCGGCATCCGGACATCGACGCGGTCATCCACTGCGCGGCCCTGATCGCGGTGCCGGACTCGGTGGCCCGGCCGGTGGACTACTACCGGGCGAACGTCTGCGCCACCCTGGAGTTCGTCGACCGGCTGCTCGCGCACGGCGTACACCGGTTGATCTTCAGCTCGTCCGCGGCCATCTACCGACCGGACGCGGATCTCGGTGTCGATGAGGTGTCGCCACTGCACGCCACCAGCCCGTACGCGCAGACCAAGCTGGTGGTGGAACGGATGCTCGCCGACATCGCGGCCAGCAGCCCACTGCGGGTGCTGTCCCTGCGCTACTTCAATCCCATCGGCGCCGATCCGGCGCTGCGCACCGGGCTCCAGGTCGCCACGCCCTCACACGCGCTGGGCCGGCTGATGCAGGCGCACCAGACCGGTGTGCCGTTCTCGGTCAACGGTCTGGACTGGCCGACACGAGACGGTTCGGGGCTGCGTGACTACGTCCACGTCTGGGACCTGGCCGACGCCCACCTTCGGGCGCTGGAGCGGTTCGACGACATCTTCGCCGTCGGCGGCGCTCCGCACACCGCCCTCAACCTGGGCAGCGGCACCGGCACGACGGTGTTGGAACTCATCGCGGCGTTCAACGCGGTGGTGGACCGACCAGTTCTGGTCCGCGAAGCAGCGCGGCGCCCCGGAGACACCGCTGGCGGCTTCACCCGTAGCCGCCGGGCCTGGGAGGTGCTGGGGTGGAGGGCGCAGCGCGACCTGTCTAGCGGAATCGCCGATTCCCTGGCCTGGCACGACCGGCGCGGTCAGGTGCTGGAAGACCTGGCGGCACGCCATCGGCAACTGGCCGGCTGACCGGACGGCATCAAAGGCCGAGAATGGCCGGACGCTCCGGCAGAAATGTCCGACCGTTTTCTCCGTTCCGCGTCTGAGGCCGGCGCGGGCCCTTGCACCGCACCGAACCACGCGGAATCGGTCGATCCGCAATTCGGACAAGGGGAATCACGGTTCCCGCGCCCTGTCGTAATCCGGACAGGGCGGGGCTTGCCTCCATACGGCACACTCACCGCGTGAGCAGCGCTGCTATCTATATCACCGCCGCCATCAGCGGACTCATCACCGTGATCCTGGTGGCCGCGTTCTTCTACGTGCGCAAACACAGCAACAAATGGACGATCATCTCGTTCGCGGCGACGGTCCTCTTCGGATTTGCCACTGTCGCCCAGGTCGCCCTCGCCGCGGCACCGGCAGAACCCGACGCCGAGAGGACCGCCCCCGCACCACCTCCGAGCGTCGTACCGACCACGTCGAGCCCGACACCTGGGGATCTGCGCTATCAACTCAGCGCCTCGCCCGGCAACTCGCACACGGTATCGGTCACGGCCACCGCATCCGGTGAGCCGGAGCCGGGGCTGACGTATTGGTTCATCGTCGAGGTGAACTACGGCGACGGAAATATCGACTACTACCCCCGGCGGAAGATGACCGGACGGTCGACGTCATTCGACCTGACGATCCCGACGAACGCAGAGACCAGATACGTTCGCAACGGCCGGGTATATGCGCTGGACGGTGATCAGCACTCCCAAGCTGAGGACCTGCTGAAGCGGCAGGGCGCAACCGGCGTCGACGACTTCTTCGACGAGGCGACCGGCCAGGAGGTATCGAACGCGGTCAAGCTGCCCTACTGACGCGGGAAACCCGGCGAGGGGCGGGCCGGCGTACTGATGCTGCCGATCCTCGGCGGTGGATCGTCGACTGGCACTCCGACCCGCGCCTGGGTGAGCAGCCGGACCGTGATGATCACGGCCCCGCCCGGAGCACTACGGTAAGGCAATGTCTGCGGAGAGACCCCTTACCTTGTGGGCGGGACGCGTGGCCGCGCTGCTGGGAATCGTGCTCGTCGCGCTCACCCTTCGCCAGACGGTCGCGGTGCTGTCGCCGATCCTCGGCGACATCCGGGCGGACATCCCGATATCGACCATCGGCGTCGGGTTGCTCGGCACGTTGCCACCGATCCTGCTGGCGGTATCAGGGTTCGTCGCACCGCGCGTCGCCCGCGGCATCGGCCTCGACGGCGGCATCGTGCTCGCGCTGCTGCTCATGACCCTCGGCCATCTCGTACGCGCAACCGCCCCGGGCTACGGCGTGCTGCTCGTCGGCAGTGTCGTCGCGCTCACCGGCACGGGCATCGGCAACGTGCTGCTGCCGCCGATCGTGCGGCGCTACTTCCCTGACCGGATACCGCTGCTGACCGCCGTCTACGTCTGCATCCTGGGGGTGAGCACAGCCCTGCCCGCCGCGGCCGCAGCCCCGGTCGCCGAGTTGCCGTCCCGGCGTTCACGTTGGCCAAGCCCGCGTTCGTCGAGGACGAACTCGCCCGCTCCTCCAGCCGCGTTTCGTGACTGCGGTTCGAGGAACGCCTCTTCGTGCCCGGCGTCCCCCTGAGGCCGATCAACGGCCGCCGGCCCGGTGCCGGGACTCAGAGTCCTCGTCCTGCCCGGCGTCGGCGGTCAGAAGCGCCCGACACCCACCTGATCCCACGCGCGGGCAGGGCCGGCTGGCCGCTCCGCCATCCGATGCGACGGTACGCCCGGCGGTACGCCCAGAAGCCGGCCGATCGCCAGGTGAAGCGTTGGACGGACCCTGTCCTCCACCTTCACGCTGATCAGCCAGGAGGCAGCACACATCGCGGCGATCACCAACGGCAGCGCCAGCCAGGGATCAACCGCCGGCACCATGGCGTTGAAGGCCACCACACCAAGACTGAAGTGGATCAGATAGAGCGGATACGTCATGGCCCCGAGGTGGGACAGACCCCGCCACCGCATCCACCGCAACCCACCTGTCGCCGCGAGGGTCATCACGACGAAGATCGCCAGAATGACCAGGGCGGCAACGACAAGAGTCGGTGTCATGCCGTCGGCGACCAACTCGTCGACCCGACTGTCCGCCTCCCTCACCGCGTTCGCGTAGCACGCCGACAGCAGGAGGCCCAGCCGCGCGGTGAAGCCGAAACGGTGCACCATGTACAGAGCCATGCCGGCGATGAAGTAGTGACTGAACTGGGGCTGCACAATCAACGCCAACGCGGCATGGGCGCCCGGCGGAACAGGAAACGCCTCCAGGGCCACGCTGCTGGCGAGCCAACCCCACAACAGCCAGTGGGTACGACGCTCGGTGATCCCCACCAGCGAGAAGGCGAACAGGATGAGGTAGAACCGCCACTCGGACCACAACGTCCAGTACACGCTCTCGACGTACTCGATATCGGCGAGCTGAGGAAACATCGACAAGTTCGCCACGTACTGCGCCACTGTGACGTCGTTCCGACCCTGCGGCCCCGCAATGGCGACCGTCGCCGCCGTGAGCGTGACGGCCACCCAGAAGGCGGGATACAGCCGGGAGACCCGCGACGCCACGAACTCGCGCGCGGTGCGTCCCCACACGCTCATGAGGACGACCATGCCGCTGATGAGGAAGAACAACTCGACGCCAAGGTAACCGTACTGAGTGACCGCGCCGAGCGACGGCGCGAAATCGTAATCGGTCTCACCCCGGCTGAAGGTGTAGTGCAGAAGGACGATCATCAGCGCAGCGGCGAACCGGAGCAGATCCACCTCGTACAGGCGGCGCTGCACTCGCATTGGCCTCGCAGCCACCGTCATGTGAGCGCTCCACGTGGACCGGGCCGCGTACCGATCACCGTCGTCCGGACGCGCTCGACGACGAGCGTCAGGTCCAATTCATTGACTTTCATGCCCATCTGTCGCGCATGGAAGTCGAGCAGGGGCGCTGACGGGCAGATGCCATTCTGCCCGGTGACCCCGGAAACAAATACTTCTCGCGACATGCGTCCCTCTCGAGGTGGCGACCCTGAGGCGCGACCTGCAGGCGGTGGCCCGAAGAATCCGGCGTATCCGCAACGAATCGAAATGATGTGACAATTCCCTTATACCGGATTCGCAGCGCAACTCCATCGCTTTCATACTTCCCGCATACTGCTTCCAAAAGCGTTTCACATGCATGTCGCCAGTCACCTCACTGGGAGGCATCCGCCACCCGTCAATGACGCCGCGCCGTGCACCCGCCTGAGCCCTGGCCCCCTCGCTGAGGTCTGTGAGGCACTGGGACGCCTTCCACCGAATCCGCTGCACCCTCCGGAGTGGTCTCTTAGGCTGCGTGGGCCGGCCGACCGGTTCGCCGCAGGCGTCGGCGTGGCGCTGTACGGACTGGTCGGCGCGTTCTCCCCGCGGCCTGGCTCTGCCACCACGTCCGTCGCACGGGGCTGCGCGACGCGAGACGCCCCTGGTTTCGCCGTCGGCGGCGCAGCCCGCCTACCGGTAAGGAGAGCGACGATGACCCAGAGCGAACGGCATCGCCCGGAGATCGTCGTGGGCTTGGTGGCAACCCCACCGGACTACCCGGCCCGGGTGGCTGCGAGGCTCGCGGCCGAGCTGGCCGGGAGGCTCACGGAGCAGGTGAGCGCGGATGTGCGGTGGACAATCCGGGAGGGTTGGGGGGAGGTGGTGCCTCGCCGCGACGGTGGCGCGGACGCACTACTCGACGATCTCGCCCGGCGGCGCACCGACGACCAGTGGGACGTTGCAATCTGCCTGACCGACCTGCCGCTGCATGCCGAGCGGATGCCCCTGGTGGCGCAGACCTCCGGCCGGCGCCACGTCGGGATGATTTCCCTGCCCGCGCTGGGACTGCAGCAGATGCGCTCGGTCCGCGCAGCCGTTCCGGACCTCGTGGGCCGGCTGCTGACCGACGCCTCCGACCAACGGGTGCCGGCGGCCGGGCGGGCACCAGCCGAGACGGCCCGCCGGATGCCCGCCGTCCGTCGAGTCAGCGGCGGCGCCGACGCCGCTGAGCGGCGTTACCTCGCCTCGGGGCTGATCGGCCGCGCGCGCCTGTTGACCGGCATGGTCCGAGCCAACCGCCCCGGACGCGCCCTCCTGGGCCTGTCCAAGCTGCTGGTCGGCGCGTTCGGCACGGCTGCGTTTGCGCTCACCACGGACACCATCTGGCAAATGGGCGATGCCCTCGGCGGACTCCGCCTCACCGTGATCATGCTGCTCGGGCTGAGCGCGTTGGTGGCCTGGCTCATCGTTGCGCATGACCTGTGGGAGAAGCCGAACCGCGAGACACCGAGTGAGCTGGCGCGGCTGTTCAACCTCGGCACGGTACTCACTCTCACGCTGGCCACGGCGGTGTCCTACGTGGTGCTGATCGTGGGCACAGCGCTCGTCGCGGCGCTGCTGATCGACACATCCGTGCTGGAACAGGTTCTGCAACGGCCGGTAAAAGTCGGCGACTATCTGGCGCTCGCCTGGATCACCAGCTCACTGGCCACCGTCGGCGGCGCGATCGGCTCGGGGCTGGAGAACGAGGAAACAGTCCGGGCCGCCGCTTACGGCTACCATCCCCAACCCAGCGGCTGGCGCGACGACACGGGCAGTGGGCGGTCCTCCGACGGGAGCTGAGCGGACGCCACACGGACGGGGTCGCGACCGCGAAGGGTCGGCACCCCTACAGCATGTCCAACGGTTGCGGGCCGGTAGGTGACGGGAAGGCCGTGTCGAGTGCCGCGACGTCCTCCTCGGTCAGCTGCAGGTCGCGCGCCTCGGCGTTGTCCCGGGTGTGTTCCGCATTGGACGATCGGGGAATGGCCGCAACCATGTCCTGCCTCAGCACCCAGGCCAGCGCGACCTGAGCGGGCGTCACCCCGTGCCGGGCCGCGATCTCCGCGACCTGGTGGTGGCCGAGCAGTCGCCCCTGCTCAATCGGCGAGTACGCCATCACCGGGATCCGGTGTTCGCGTAGCCACGGCAGCAGGTCGTACTCGGGACCACGGCGGGTGAGGTTGTACAGGATCTGGTTGGTCGCGCAGTCGTCCCCGCCCGCGTCGAGTAGCTCGCTCATGTCGGAGAGGTCGAAGTTGCTCACGCCCCACTGCCCGATGTCACCGGCGTCGACGAGTTCGGCGAACGCCTCGATCGTCTCCGCGAGTGGATGTTGGCCGCGCCAGTGCAGCAGGTAGAGGTCGATGAGGTCGACGCCGAGTCGTTGCAGGCTGCGGCGGCAGGCCTGCATGGTTCCCTGCCGGCTGGCGTTGGACGGCAGCACCTTGTCGACCAGAAAGACGTCGGCCCGTCGTCCGCTGATCGCCTCGCCGACGAGTTCCTCGGAGGCGCCATCGCCGTACATCTCCGCAGTGTCGATCAAGGTCATACCCAGGTCCAGGCCAGCGTGCAGGGCGGCCAGCTCATCCCGTCGCCTCGCGGGACGCTCGCCCAGGTACCACGTGCCCTGCCCGAGCACGGGCATGTTCTCACCGGACGGCAGTTCTATCGAAGCGGTGGAGGAGGAGGTCATGTCGGCCTTTCCGGGGCTCGGCGCGGTGGGTGAGTGCGTTACCCGCTTCGACCGGAAGCAGTCTCGTAGGGCGACCTTCCTGCCTGCCTGATCGGCAAGCGCGCCGATCAGTCCGCCCTTGAGCGGCGTTCGGCGACTGGTCGAGACGGACACGGTCAACGGCCGGACTTCCACCTCGTTCTGAGCGCCGGAACAGGGATCGCTCCCATTCTGCGGCCGCTGTGCGGGTTGAGGTGATTTCCGAGGGGTATCCGGGCGCCTACGGGTCGCGTCAGGACCGTCGTGATCCCATCCGCGGCCGGCGCGACCGAATACGGAGGTACCCCCGTGACTCAACTGGCAACCCGAGAGGCAGTGAAGGCCAGACAGGACCGCGTGCAACGGCGAGGACGCCGGCTCGGCTGGATGAGCCTCGGCCTGGGCGTGGCACAGCTGGCGGCACCGGACACGGTGCGCCGGATCAGCGGAGTGGACGACTCCTCGACCTCCCGGGCGATGGTGCCGCTGGTGGGGGCGCGGGAGTTGGTGCACGCGGCCGGGCTCCTGACGAGCCGACGCAAGGGCATCTGGGCGTGGACCCGGGTCGTGGGCGACGCGATGGACCTCGCCTCACTCGGCGTGGCCATCGCCCACCGTGGCGGACACCGCCGGCGTCGCCTCGTCGGTGTCACTGGCGCCATCGTCGGGATCACGGTGGTGGACCTGCTGACCGCCGTGCAGGCCACCCGCCTGCAGAGGATCAGTTCAGCGCCAACGGTACGAGGCTTACACGACGGAGGACCCATGGAGCTGACAGCCACGACAACCATCCGCAAACCCCCGCCCAAGGTCTACGCGTTCTGGCGTGACCTGGACAATCTCCCCACATTCATGGCTCACCTTGAGCAGATCCGGACCACCGGCGACCGTACGAGCCACTGGTCCGCCAGCGCTCCGTTCGGCACAAACGTCGAGTGGGATGCCGAAATTGTCGACGAGACGCCCGGCGAGAGGATCGCCTGGCGGTCCACCGGGAGCGCCGACGTGCCGAACGCCGGTACGGTCCGGTTCGTTCCCGCCCCGGACGGTGTCAGCACCGAGGTGCACGTCGTCATGTCGTACGACATTCCGGGCGGCGCGGTCGGCAAGGCCGTCGCCAAGTACTTCGGCGAGGAACCGCACCAGCAGCTCGACGACGACCTGCGCCGGCTCAAGCAGGTGCTGGAAACCGGCCAGGTGGTCCGATCCGAGGGTGCCCCGTGGGGCAAGCGGGCCCGCAAGGAGTTCCCGCAGCGTCCGGCGCAACCGCTGTCGGATTCCGAGCTCGCGAAGGGGGCGGACGCGTGAGGGCGAACACCTGGGCGGGCCGCAACAAGGTCAAGGTCCGTGACGTACCGGACCCGAAGATCCTCAACGACCGCGATGCCATCGTACGGATCACCTCCACCGCGATCTGCGGCTCGGACCTGCACCTCGTCGACGGGTACATACCCACCATGCAGGACGGCGACGTCATGGGCCACGAGTTCATGGGCGAGGTCATCGAGGTCGGCCGGGGCGTCGACCCGGGTCGGCTGCGCGTCGGGGACCGGGTCGTCGTGCCGTTCCCAATCGCGTGCGGGGCGTGCGGTGCCTGCGCCGCCGGGCTGTACTCCTGCTGCGAGAACTCCAACCCCAACGCCGGGATCGCAGAAAAGATGTTCGGCCACCCGGTCGCCGGGATCTTCGGCTACTCGCATTTGACCGGCGGCTTCGCCGGCGGTCAGGCGCAGTACGCGCGGGTGCCGTTCGCCGACGTCGGTCCCCTGAAGTTCGAGTCCGACCTGAGCGACGAGCAGGTGCTGTTCCTCTCCGACATCCTGCCGACCGGCTACATGGGTGCCGAGATGTGCGACATCCAGCGCACCGACGTGGTGGCGGTGTGGGGAGCCGGCCCAGTCGGCCAGTTCGCGATGGACAGCGCCCGGGCACTCGGCGCCGCGAAGGTCATCGCCATCGACAAGGAGCCGTACCGCCTGCAGATGGCCGAACGGGCAGGCCACACGCCGATCAACTTCGAAGATGTGGACGTGCGGTCCAGGCTGCTGGAACTGACCGGTGGACGGGGACCGGACAAGTGCATCGACGCGGTTGGCATGGAGGCCACCCACGGTGCCGCGCACGTGCACGCCTACGACCGGATCAAGCAGGCGGTCCGCTCAGAGACCGAACGCCCACACGCGCTGCGGCAGGCGATCCTGTCGTGCCGCAGCGGCGGCATCGTGTCGGTGATCGGCGTGTACGGCGGCTTCCTCGACAAGTTCCCGGCCGGAGCGTGGATGAATCGGGCGCTGACCCTGCGTACCGGTCAATGCCACGTGCAGCGCTACATGAAACCGCTGCTGCAGCGCATCGAACGTGGGGAGATCGACCCGACCCGCGTCATCACCCACACCCTGCCGCTCGACCAGGCAGAACGCGGCTTCGAGATCTTCAAGAACAAGCAGGACAACTGCGAGAAGGTCGTCCTCAAACCCTGACCACCACCCGCATCCGGCCACCGCGACGCCCCCGGTGGCCGGATGCGACGTCCAGTCCCGGTGCGCCTAGGCTGCGGAACGCCAAGCATCCCCCACCAGGTCGTACGACCGTTTGCCACACACGACCCCGGGTAGGCGCAGCCGGTGAGCGGGCCAGAGGCAGACCTAGGTACCCGGTCGGACACCAGCCGCGCGGTGGCGTTCAGCGACGCCATCTTCGCCATCATCATCACGTTGCTGGTCCTGGACCTCCGCGTACCGGACGTTCCCCCTGGCCGCCTCCTGTCAGGCCTCCTCCAACAGTGGCCCTCGTACGTCGCGTATCTCGCGTCCTACTCGTACGTGGCCGTCGTCTGGCTCAACCACAAGGCGGCGTTCAACCGCATCAAGCAGGTCGACCGCGGCCTGCACTGGATGAACCTGTTCGTGCTGTTCAGCACGGCGCTGCTGCCGTTCCCGACCATCGTCGTGTCGGATGCGCTGCAAGAGCACAACAACACGGACCAGCGGGTCGCCGTCGCCTTCTACGCGTTGATCGGCGCGTTGCTGTGCGCGACGTGGCTGGCGTTCTACCACTACCTCGCCCACAACCCCGACCTGCTGAAGGAACAGGTCAGGGACAGCTTCTTCCGCGCCGAACGAGTCCGTGCCCTCACGGGCGTCGTGCTGTACGTCCTCGCCGGATTGGTCGGCTACCTGGCTGCTCCCTTGATCGGCCTGGCCATCTTTGTCCTTCTGCCCGTCTTCTACGCCATCACCAGCGCCGGCCTGTACCACTCGCGCGTAACCCGAGGTATCACCCACCGTTCTCCACCACCAACCTGAGGGCGGGCGCGGTTACCCCCTTGCCGGGCGGCGCGCAACCGAGAGCCGTTTTACGCCTCGACGCGCGGGTAGACCGCGACCGGGTCCGAGGGGATGGGCCGAGGCCCGGAGCCCTCTACCGATGGTGCACCCCAGGTCCGGACGTTGGGCGAAGCCCGAGGAGTGCGGGATGAGCGAAGCGGAGAGCCAGGACACGGGCGCACGGAAGTCACCCGCGCAACCGCGTGAGCGCGTCGATGGGCAACGCGACGACGAGGAAGGCGCGCAATCCGCCGGGCGGAGCCAGAACCCCTGTGCCGCTGCCGAGCCAACGGGCACCGTACCCGGTGAACGCCCCCTCGTTCCACACAGCGGTGGGCACGACCTTCCTCAGCCGGCCGGTGGGCGCAGCAGCAAAACGATGTCGGACCCGGACGTCGTCCTCCAGATCCCGCACGTCAAGGTGGAGCAGATCTACGTCGAGGTCGACGATCTGGACGCCTCCGTCTCGCTGCGAGCACGGCTGGGCAGCCTGCTCCAGCTCGACGTCGGCGTCCAGGCGCATCTCGGCACGGTGAAGGTCGACATCAGGGGCGTCGAGGCAGAGGCGATGCTCGAGGTCCGGCTCGAGGAGCTACGGGGCATTCTCGACTGCGCCCTCCGCACAATCGAGCGCAATCCTCAGATCCTCGAGTCGTTGGTGAAGACGGTGGACACGGCCGTGGATCAGGTCGGGCAGACGGCGCAGGAGACACTGGGGCCCAATGGGCCGCTGTCGCAGACGCTGCAGCAGACCACCCAGCAGCTCGGTCAACAGCTCGGACAGAGCACCCAGCAACTGGCTCAGAACAGCGGGACAGTGGCTGGCGGCGCCACCACCACGGGTCTCGGCGGTTTGCTGGGCGCGTCGCCGGCCCAAGCCGCGTGGCAACGGATGAGGGAGTTCGTCAACAGCAGCCAGCCACTGAGGCAGGTCACCACATGGTTGGCCGGACCGCAGGGGCAACAGCCGCAGAGCTGACTCGACGTCCGCAGTGTTCCAATCGAACGAATCATCTCGGGGTATACCCGCAGCGACTTCCGGGAAGCAGTGCGAAGTACCGGTCGTGTCACCACTGCCCTCTCAGGCGCTTTCGCCGTAATGTTCCCGTGTCAACCGGTTGGCCGTCTCCGGATCGAGACCGCTGGCGCGGAGCAGGTCACTCGCCGCGACGCGCGTCTGGGTGACCAGTGCCTGACTGAACCGGCCGGTGGCACCGTCGCCGGCCTTGCGGGCGCCTCGCATGGCCTCAAGGGCTATCGCCCGCGCCCTCTGCGGATCGCGTCCCGAGACGCGTTCGGCCCGAAGGCTCTCCGTGGCGTCGGCGAGTTGCCGGAGAGTGGTGGTCAGCTCCTGCGGAACCACCTCGTCGTACTGCAACGCGGTCGCCGAGGTACGCGCCAGATCCTGCGCGTCGCTGATCAGCCGCTCGCCAAGCTGGGCGAAGTGGGCGAACTGTTCCACGTCATCTCGCCGTTGCCACCTCGCCGGTGCCAGGCTCACCACCTCCTTCGCGCCGTCGAGTGCCTGCGACAATCGCGCGAGATCAGGTCCCGAGCTCCGCAGGCGCTGCAGGGACGCGATCGCCTTCTCAGCGTCACGCTCGTTCAGAGCGGTAGCGATGGTGCGTAGTTCTGCGCTGGCCAGCTGGACGATCGGCGTGGCCGCCCGGTTGAGGATGCGCATCGGGTTGACCGGAAACAGGAGTGTGACCACCAGCAACCCCACCGCCCCACCGATGAGGGCATCCAGGATCCTGGGCCACTCGAGGTTGGGATCCGCCGGCGACAGGGTCGCGATCACCACAGCCGAGGCACCCGCGTGGGCCACGGTCGCGCCGCTGCCACCGGAAAGGATCAACGCGAACGCGATCGCGATTCCCACCGCCAGGCCGACCTGCACCGGTCCCGGACCTACGATATAGAGCAGACCGTCCCCGACGAGGATTCCGATCACCACGCCGATCAGTGTCTGGGTGGTTCGTCGGACCCGCTGGCCGATCGCGGCGACGATCGTTCCGACCGCCGCGGACGGAGCGAAGACCGGCGCAGGGATGCCCAACAGGTTGTGTCCGATGAACCAGGACAACGCTGCGGCCAGCGCCGCCTGCACCGTGATCACCAGGATGACGTCCGTCAGGCGCAGCCGTACCCGCCACGCCCGAAGACCACGCTGGCGAACGCGCCCTGCCGTCCGCCGCACCCGTCCGGTCAGGGCGTCAACCTCGGAGGGCGGATCGGGCGCGGACTCCCGGGCAGCACTCATTCAGGTGACTACCCCAAGCACGGCCCAACAAGTAAGCGTCAAGCAAAACTGGTCCAACATCTTCGGTTGGTAGCAAAACGCATCAGGTGGTCCTACGCGCCGTTGCGGTCCGACGCGAGTTCGTCCAGATCGATCGCTCGGACCTCGATCGGACCTGCCCAACCGTGCCGCACCGCGACGCTCCAGAACGTGCCGTTGTCGAAGTTGGTGGTTCAGACGGTGCCGTTCCATGTCTTGACGACGGTTGGCCCCAGGAAGCCGGTGGAGGCCAGTTTCGGTGCGGACGACCTCACCGTGGTGGTAAACCCCGTGCGACCCCAGTCGCCCGCGCCTGTAAGACCACCTACTGACGTACTCCTTGCCTACGCGGTTCACGCTGCCCGGCTGAGCCCGGTGCGCTCAGTTCGCCGGGATGCCGGCCCGGTGCGCCAGCAAGCCGGCCTGGGTGCGGTTGTCACAGCCGAGCTTCTCCAACAGTCGGGAGACGTACCCCTTGACCGTCGCTTCGGAGAGGCGCAGTCGTCGGGCGATCTGCTGGTTGGAGCGGCCGGCACCGAGACAGCCGAGGACCTCGACCTCCCGGGCGGTGAGCGTGGCGACCAGTTCCCGGACCCGTTCTCCGTCGTGCCGGCTCGCCACCAGCCGCTGGGTCGCGGTCGGGGACAACACAGTGTGCCCGGCGGCGGCGACCCGCACCAGGGCGACGAGATCCTCCGGCGCCGTCGACTTGAGCAGGAACCCGACGGCACCCGCGCGCATGGCCCGCAGCACGTACTCGTCGAGGTCGAACGTGGTCAGCGCCACGATCATCGGCGGCGCCGAGGACCGCGCGAGGTGCTCGATGGCAGTGAGCCCGTCGACGCCCGGCATTCGCAGGTCCATCAGAACCAGGTCCGGCCGGTACCGGGTCACCGCCTCCACCGCCTCCGCGCCGTCGTACGCCTCGCCGACGACCTCGATGTCCGGGGCCGCTTCGAGAATCGTCCGCAGGTAGGCGCAGACCATCCGTTCGTCGTCGACGAGCACGACGCGGATCATCGCGGCACGTATCCGGGTAGGGTGGCCCGCACCGCGAAGCCGCCCTCCGGGGTCGCCGCCGCGACCAGGGTGCCGCCCAGCACGTCGACCCGACTCCGCAGGCCGGCCAGACCGGACCCCCCGCCGGCGGCGGCGAGATCCGGGTCGGGGACACGGTCGGGCCGGGCGTTGGTCACCGTCGCGCGGACCAGATCCGGCTGGTAGCGGATCGACACGGTCACCTGCGATCCAGGCGCGTGCTTGTGCACATTCGTCAGTGACTCCTGCACCACCCGGAAGAGGGTGCGCCGCATGGCCGGCGCCAGGAACGACGGGTCCCCCTCCTCGTCCAGACGGACCGGCAGACCCACCGCCCGCGAATCGGTCACCAGATCAATCAGGTCGCCCTCCGCAGCCGGGTCCGCCACCACGACGCGGGTCGTCGGTACGTCGCCGCGCCGCAGCACGCCGACCAGGTCACGCAGCTCGGCCAGCGCCTGGCAGCCCGTCGTCCGCAGCTCCTCGGCGGCGCTACGAACGGCCGGATCCGTGGTGCTGGCACCCAGCGCCCCGGCGTGCAGCACCATCAGGTTGATCCGGTGGGTCACCACGTCGTGCATCTCGCCGGCGATCCGGAGCCGCTCGTCGCTGCGGGCCTGCTCGGCAAGGAGCAACCGCTCCTGCTCAGCGCGTTCGGCGCGGTCGAGCAGCTCCGCGACGAGCCGACGGCGGGCACTCACATACAGGCCGAGCAGGGCCGAGATCGCCAGCGTGCCCGGCCCGCTGAACGGGTCGTCGACCGTCCAGAGCCGTGCACCGAGCAGCCAGCACACCCCGAGCACCGCGATCACCGCCCAGGACCGCCGGCGGTCACGACCGTAGACGATCACCGCGTACGGCGCGAAGAACACCGCCGACGCCGGCACCAGCAGGCTGACGCCGGCGAGGACCAGTGCCATCGGGTACGGCCGGCGCCGACGCAGCAGCAGGGCGGCCGACGCACCGACCTGCACCGCCGCGTAGACCCAGACAGGGGCCGGAAGATGCCTCGAACCGGCACTCGGGAAAGCGACCTCACGGGCCACACCGGCCGCCGCCGCCACGACGACCAGCAGCACGTCGACGGCGAGCGGCGGCACCTTCCGGCGGTCCACCGCGCTCATGCGTTGCAGGTTAGCCGGGCCGGCCCGCATCGGCGCGGCGAGCAACACGAGTACCGACGAAGGGACCGGGAGACGCGACGAAGGTAGGTGGCTAAAGCGACCTCCGGGCCTGCCCCCACCGGGTACGACTGCGGTGGCATTGCCCGATGGCACACTCGACCGACCCGGTGACGCAACCGCCTGCGCCCCGCCGCATCGACGAACTTGACGCGCTGCGCGGGCTCGCGCTCCTCGGCATCGTCATGTTCAACATCGTCCAGATGACCCACCTGCCCCGGGTCTCCGGACCGGCCGACGAGCACGTCGGCGCGTACATCTGGGAACTGCTCTTCGTCCAGCGACCGTTTCCGATCTTCTCACTGCTCTTCGGGATCAGCTTCTCGCTCTTCCTGCGCACCGCGGCCCGGCGCACCGACCGCCCCCGGCTGGTGCTGCTGCGCCGACTGCTCTGGCTGGGTCTCTTCGGCGCACTGCACACCCTGATCCAGCCCGGTGAGGTGCTGAAGTTCTACGCCGCGTTCGGTCTGCTCGTGCTCCTACCGGCGTCGTACCTGTCCCGCCGCTGGGCGCTGGGGCTGGGCATCGTGTTGACTCTCGCCGCCGCACTGACCTTCAACGGTCTCTTCATCATCCCGGGCCTCTTCCTGCTCGGCCTGGCGATCGCGGAGTACGGCATCCCGGACACGCTGCCGTCGCGGGGCCGTCAACTGGCCGTCGCCCTCGCCGTCGCGGTGCCGGTCGCCGCGGTGATGGGCTGGTTGCAGTTCCGGGCGGGAGTCGGCCCCACCGCCAACTACCGCGTCCTGCCGGCCGGGCTCGCCTTCGCCTTCCTTTTCACCGTCGGGTTCCTGCTGCTGATGCGAACCGCCCTGCGACGGCCGCTCGGCGCGCTGCTCTCGCCCCTCGGTCGGGTGGCGCTCACCAACTACGTCGCCGCGTCGTTCCTGATCGTGGCCGGTGACGCGCTGCTCGACATCAGCTCCCGGACCCCCTACGGCGCCGTCGTCGGTCTGGGCCTGGCCATCGGGGTCGTGCAGGCGATCTTCAGCGTGCTCTGGCTGCGCGCCTTTCGGTACGGCCCGCTCGAATGGCTCTGGAGATGCCTCACCTGGTGGCAGCGGGTACCGATCCGCCGCGCCTGACCGGAAATGCGCTCGCTCCGTCGGCTCGCTGGCGACAGGATGGCTGCGACCATGGTGACCGGCGGTGGGGACGGAGATGACGGTGGGCGCTATGTCTCTGCGGAAGGGTGTCGCGGCCTTGGCTGCGAAGCTGCTTGCCGGCTCGGCCGAGGTGCCGGAACGTGACTATCTGCCTGAGCTGCCAGCCGTCGATTGGGTGCGGGCCGCGGCTGGCGGGCTCGATCGGAGCGTCAGTCCGACGCAGTTCGCTGTGGGGTTGATGGCGGTCGCCCGCGAAGGTGGGCCGGCTGCCCGCGCCGCGGCAGTGGATGCGCTCGGTTCCGCCGAGGCGCGGTGGTGGTTGGCGGTGGATGCGGCGCTGCGGGACCAGTGGTGGTCAGCGCCGCGCTGGTCACGGCTCCTCGCAACGGACCTGACCGGCGGTGAGGTGGAGCTGTTGCATCTGGTCGTAGCCGGCTGCCACCATGACGGGCGGATCCGTGAGGCGGCGGTGGCTCACCTGGCCGACCACCGGCACCCGGCGGCGCTTGCCGTACTCGCGCTTCGCACCGTCGACTGGGTGGCGCAGGTGCGCCAGCGCGCGAGAGAGGCGATCGAGGATTCGTGGTCGCCGTCGCGGGGGTCGATGACCCAGCTCGCCGAGATGGCGTTCGCCCTGCGCGGCCGGAATGAGGGCGCCTGGTTGGCCGAGCGCGTCGAGGCTGCCCTGCGCGACCTGCCGTTGGACGGCTTGGAGCCGCTGCTGACGGCCCGGGATCGACGGACCCGTCGAGCGGCGTACCGCGCCGCGACGACCGGGGGCCTGTTGAGCGTGCACCGATTGACGACGGCCGCGATGAAAGACGACGACCTACCGATTCGGACCATGTGCGCCCAAGCTGCCGTTGCGGCCACGAGCGACCCGGCTCAGGTGCGGACCTTGCTGGCCAGCAGAACCGCTCTGGTACGGGCCGAGGCGTTGCAGGCCGTGACCGCGGTCGGTGAGCTGGCTGCCGCTGAGTCTGCGTTGTCCGATCGGCATCCGCTGGTGCGGGCGATAGCTCAGGCCGCGCTCCGCCGTAGCGGCGCCGATCCGGCACTGTCCTACCGTCTCCTTTGTGGCGGTTCGGAGCCCCCGGTGCCGGGGGCGGTCGCCGGGCTGGGCGAGACCGGTGACGCCGCGGATGCCCGCCTGGTCCGGCCCTGGTTGGCGCATCCACGATCCCGTGGTCGGGTCGAAGCCGTCCGGGCGTTGCGTCGTCTCGGCGTGACCCGGTCTGCCGAACTGCTGCCGCTGCTCCGCGACGAGTCTGGTGCGGTGACCCGCCAGGTGGTGGTGGCCCTGCGCCACGACCTCGGCGCCCTTGCCCCGGGGATGCTGGAGGGCCTGCTCAGTCTGAGCAACGCGCCCCATGTCCGGTTCGCGGGCTACCGGCTACTGACTGCGGGCAACGCTTGGCAGCGGCTGATCACCAATCTGCGGCTGATCGATGATCCCGACGACCGGTTGCGGGGAAATGTGCGGTCGGATCTCACCGCATGGCTCAACCGGCAGGCGGCCACGACCTATCACGGCCCGTCCCGCAAGCAAGCCGCCGATCTCGACGAACTGATCGAGCATGCTCGCCCGGTCCTGGACGACGACAAGGTCCGGCTGCTGCGGTTCCACGCCGGCCTGCCCCACCAAACCGTGCAGTGACCGGCGGCGACATGCCTCAGTTCGATGACACCCTCGCCCCCGTGGAGACTGTCGCCGAGCTTCCCGCCTCGTACACACCGGACGCCCGCCGGTCCCTGCATCGGCGCGACGCCCACCCGCCGTCGACGCCCGTATGAGCCTGGTGTCGGCGTTCGTACCAATCTGGGCCCTTACCGCGATCGGCTATGCGGCCTGCCGTTGGGGACTGCTGGGCGAGGCGGCGGCGTCGGTGCTCGGCCGATTCGTGTTCCACCTCGCGATGCCGGCCGCCCTGTTCCTGGCTCTGTCCCGAATGCCGCTCTCCGGGTTCGCCGGCCGCCCGCTGCTCGCCTTCGGACTGAGCACCGCCGCGGTCATCGGGTTCGGGTGGGTCGGCGCGAGCCGGTTGTTCGGACGCGACCGCGGCGAACGGCCGATCTGGGGCATGGCCGCCGGGTACGTGAACTCGGCGAACCTCGGCATCCCGATCGCCACGCAGGTTCTCGGCACCGTGTCGTTCCTGGCGGAAGTGGTGCTGCTGCAGGTGCTGGTGGTGACGCCCGTGATCCTGGTCGCCCTGGACCGTCACAGCGACCCGGCCGGGCGGGTACGAGTCGGCCGCATCGCCTCCCTACCGGTACGCAACCCGGTGATCCTGGCGTCGCTGCTCGGTGTGGCGTGCTCGGCTACCGGGCTGCATCCACCGTCGGTTGCCGGCGCGTCGCTCACCCTGCTGTCGGGCGCCGCGGTTCCGGCCGCCCTGGTCGCACTCGGCGCGTCGCTGCACCGCACCGCGCCGTCGCGGGCAGAGCCAGCCGCACCGGCCGAGCTGGCCGTGATCACCGCGCTGAAGCTCGTCGCACAACCGACCATCGCGTACGCGGCGGGGCTGGCCCTGCACCTGTCAGCGGCGCAGATGCTCGCCGTGGTGGTGTGCGCGGGCCTGCCGACAGCGCAGAACACGTTCATCTTCGGTCAGGAGGACGCCGTCGGCGAGGCGGTGGCCACCCGGGCCGTCGTGGTGACCACGACGCTGTCGCTGGCCACCCTGGCCGCAGCGGCGGCTCTGCTCGGGTAGGTCCGTCAGCTGACCCGTCCCCCAACCGTGCTGAGCCACGCCGAGCGGCGGACGCGCGAGCCACACGAAGCCCATCGCGCTTACAGTCACCGGGCCAGGCGTTGTTTTCTGAGCACCTCACGCACCTGCATGAGCGCGAATCCGAGCAGGTTGAGGCGCTGCGACGCGCCAGGGTCGACAGCAGCGGGATCGTCGCGGTTCAGGCCGATACCCCAGACCCGGTCGATCGGGCTGGCCTCCACAAGGACCCGCTGCCGCGTCGCCAACAGGAACTCCCGTAGCGCGGGATGCTGATCGAACTTGGCAAGGTTCCCGGCCACCACGATCGCGAAGCGGTGTTCGTTCCAGGTCTGCTCATCGAACCCTGAGACACGTCCTCCCCGCGTCTTGGCGGCGTGCGGATGCGGCGCGGCAAGGATCTCGTCGGCCATCGCATGGTCGCCGAACAACATGGCCTTACGCCACATCATGTAGTGCTCCGCGGTCGCGAACCGAAGGTCGTCGGCGGTGAACGGCGCCGGCCACCACTGGCTCAGACAGCCCGCGCCGACACTCCCGTCCCGCTCGGGCTGGTGCCCCCAGAAGAACAGAAACTTGACCTGATGACCCTGCGCCTGCGCGGCGGCCAGATCCGCGACGCTCCGAACCGATGCCATCATGATCGCGAGTATGCGCCACTGTGGCTCTGCGTACCCCCGCATTTTGGCTGCGGCGGCCCGCCCGGTCCGCGACTGCCCACCCGGGCTGGATCTTCCCCTTCACCGGGCTTCAACCCGCTGGCTCCGGAAGCTGGCCGGCTCGGTTGCCGAGCCTCGCAGTGATGCGATCAGTGACGGGCGGCCGGTCGTCGCGGTTCCCACGGTCGGCCGGGGTCGACGGGCGTGAGTGGTGTCGGTTGGCCGTGGGAGACTCTCGCGCCGTGGACGTTGACGAGTTTTGGGCGGTAGTGGAGTCGGCCGGGGCGGGTCTCGACGGGCGGACCGACGACGACGGTGAGGCCGTAGCCGCGGCACTGGTGACGCGTCTGGCCGCGACGTCACCGGAGAGCATCCTCGAGTTCCAGGAGCTGTTCGATCAGCTCCATGACGCCCTCTACCGCTGGAATGTGTGGACGGCTGCGTACCTGATCGGCGGGGGATGCTCGGACGACAGCTTCATCGATTTCCGGGCGGGAGTCATCGCACTCGGGCGCGAGTGGTACGAACGCGTCCTGGCCTCCCCTGACGCCTTGGCTGACCACCCCGTCGTGCGAGAAGCGGCGGCCGAGGACGACGACGGCGGGTTGTTCGCCGAGTCGGTGAACTACGTAGCCAGCGAGGCCTACGAGGAGGTCACAGGGGATGACGACGAAGCCTTCTACGAGGCGATGAAGGTCCGTGAACGCGATGCGGCCGGCATCGACGACGCTCATGATTCCGGCATGGGTGAAGACTTCGACTTCGATGACGACAACGAGATGCGCAATCGGCTGCCCCGGCTGGCCGAGCTGTTCCTCGACCCCGACGTCTGAGCCCAGACGCCGGGGACAGCATGACCCAGGGTCCGTCGAGCATGGATCGCACTTCGCAAAAGGTGCGAGAGTTGCCGGAAAAGCAAAATACCGACACATGCGGCAAGACGTCTCTACATAGGCTCTGAACAGGGAGTTCATCCCTGCACCGCCGCCGGCATGGCGTCGGATTCCGCGAAGGGGTCCGTGGGTGCCTTTGGATCAAGGAAGTACCTCTCATGCACCGTACGCTTCACCGAGGGCTGCTCATTGCCGCCACGATGATGGTCGCCAGTGTCGCGATCACCGCGACGCCGGTCACCCCCGCTACCGCCCAGCCGAGCCGAAGCACAGCAGCAACCATCCCGTCCCGTGGCCTACCCGCGTTGGGCAACGGGGCGTGCACTGTGCTGTGGGACCTGCTCAACGCCGGCGGCCGGAACGGACTCGTCGCCATCGGCCTCACCGACGGCCAGCAGCTGATCAAGTTCGCCGCCAATCGCCCTGCGCTGGCCTGCACCATCGGCGCCGTCGACCTGCCGGGCAGCGAAGCGCTCATCGGCATCGACTTCCGCATCCAGGACGGACAGCTCTACGGCGTCGGCAGCACCGGCGGCATCTTCACGCTGAACACGCGAACCGCCGCGCCCACGAAGGTCAGCCAACTGACCGTCGCGCTGAACGGCACGTCGTTCGGAGTCGACTTCAACCCCGCCGCCGACCGGCTCCGGATCATCAGTGACACCGGCCAGAACCTGCGCCACAACGTCAACCCCGGCGGCACGACCATCGTCGACAGTCCCCTCACCTACCCGCCGGCCACCACCGCCGTCGGTGTCACCGCCGCGGCCTACACCAACAACGATCTCAACCCCACCACCGCCACGACCCTGTTCGACATCGACACGACCCTGGACCAGGTGGCGCTGCAATCCCCCGCCAACTCCGGGCAACTGGCCGCCACCGGCGCGCTCGGAGTGGACGCGAACCTCCAGGCGGGCTTCGACATCCACAGCCCGCTGCGCGCGGATCGCGCCGTGGCCAACAACGCCTATGCCGTACTCAACGGCATCGCCGGTTCTCGGTTGTACCGAGTCGACGTGCTCACCGGCGAGGCCCAGACCACCGGCACCTTCCTTGGACACGTGGTGGTCGACCTCGCACTGCTCCTACGGCAGTAACCAGCCCGCGCGGAAGGAGACTCCGGCGGCGGATGCACCCGCAGGCCGTGCTCGTCCGGCCACCCGCCGCGATCAGTCGAGGCGGAAGGTGGCCACTGACAGTCGTTGAGAGGCTTCGGTTGCCTCCCACAGCCTGTCCTGGGTGATCCAGGACAGGCTGTGGGCGCGGGTCCTGCTGTCGTTGACCAGCAGCCGGCGGACGTGCAGCCGCGTACCGCCAGCCTGGTCGCAGGTGTACTCCCACTCCCCTGCACCGCCGGGGCGGATGACCGGCCCGATGCTGATCTTCTGGTAGCCGGCCAGCGCCCCGGTGGTCACCGCGTCACGCTCGGCGGCCTCCCACTGCTTCGACGGTACGGAGGACGCCTCGGCGGCCGGGTCGACGGCGATGGCCCGTACCTCGGCGGGGTCGCGGAAGCAGACCGTCTCGCCCTCGGTGTGCCGGGTCCACCCGACGGGCACCGCCATCACGAAACCGGTGGTGTCCTGATGCCACGTCCATCCGTCCGGCAGCGCGTACGGCTGCGGCCCGGCGGGCCCCTGCAGAGGCTCGACCTCGGTGGAGACACCATCGTCCAGGCACGGGTGGGCCGGCGGTGCCGGGGCGGTCGACTCCATCGCGCCGGCCGCCGCTCCGCCTGGTGCGGCGGCCGGCGGCTCGTCCTGACCGTGCAGGCCGCCGATCACGGTGCCGGTTGCCGTGACGACGACGGCCACGACCGCCAGCAGGCCCGTCACGGCACCGGCGAACGCCCAGCCGGTCGTCCGGTCGCGAGGGCTTGACGCCCGGATCCGGATGACTGTGGTGTCGATGCCGTCCTGCGCGACCGGAAGGACCCGGGTGGCATCGGCCGGCGGCCGGCGAACGAGGGCGGTCACGGGCCGCCAGCGGCGCGCGCGGGGCGCCGCCACGGGATCGATGGGTACGGTCGCCGCGGCCACCTGCTCCAGCTGGTCGCGGGCCTCCGGTGCGGACAGGCGCTGACGGGGATTACGCCGCAGCAGACCCGTGATCGTGGTTTCCAGCGGCGAGGCGGTCATCCGGTCGGGCGCCTCGGTGGCCAGGGCAGCGAGCGTACCCAGGGTCGAGGGCCGATTCCAGGGCGGGCGGCCCTCCGCGGCCAGGTAGAGCGTCGCGCCGAGGGCCCACAGGTCGGTGGCGGGGGTGGCCCTGCCGTCGCGGGCCCGCTCGGGTGCGACGTACTGGACCGTCGCCAGGGTCGGCGCGGTGACGGTCGCCGGGTTGCTGCTGTCGAAGATCGCCAGGCCGAACCCGCCGAGCATGATCCGCCCGTCGTCGGCCAGCAGCACGTTCAGCGGACTCAGTTCCCCGTGTACGACTCCCGTCGCGTGGGCGGCGCTCAAGGCGGCGAGCACGTGCAGGCCGACCCGCGCCACCTCGGCGGGTGCGAGCGGGCCGTCGACGGCGACCACAGCGGACAGGGACCGGGAGGGTACGTGCTCCATGACGAGCCACAGGCACCCATCGGCGCTCAGGACATCCCACATCCCCACGACGCCCGGGTGATCGAGCCCCGCCAATCCGCGGACCTCGCCGAGCGTCCGCTCCCGCAACCGGGACCGTTCGGCGTCGCTCGCCCATCCCGGTAGGACGATCTGCTTGAGCGCGACGTGCCGGTCGAGCACCTCGTCGCGTGCCAGCCACACGCCGCCGGGGGCCGCGGTGTCACCGATCAGCAGGAGTCTGCGGTACCGGCCGGCGAGCAACTCGTCATCCATGTGGGGGATTCGGAGCGGCTCAGCGCCCGGATGGGTGGGAGCGACCAGAAGCACCCGGGGGTTCAGGTGGCGGGTCGGGTCGGCCGCCGGTCTGACGGAGGCCGACCCGGCTCAGCTCAGCTCGACCGTACCCACGATCTGTGTGGGGGCGACGGAGCCACCGGCGGGTTCGTTGGACACTCCGAACGTGGCGGCCTCGGCGACCGGACCGATGACCGTTGTCGACGCCCTGTCCCCCTCGGCGAGTCGTCCCACCGAACGGGCCGGCTCGGTGCCGCGAATGAGCCAGAGCTCGTAGATCCGCCCCGGACCGGGCGCGGGCAGGTTGCGCAGCAGCACCACCCCGCGGTCACGCTCGCGGGAGACCACCACGGTGGCCGCACCCCCGGGCTCCAACGCCCGCTCGAACACCCGGGCGTCCGGGGCATCGAGGACGGCGGCGATCTGCCGGGCCTGGTCGCTGCTGGCCTGCTCGTCGCTGATCCGATCGTTGCTGACGGCCCACGTGACAGCGCTCGCGCCGCCGGCCACGAGGACGACTGCGGCGGCGGCCACGCTCAGCCGTCGCCACCTCCCTACCTGCCGTCCACCGCCCGCACCCGGGGCGGTGACGCGCACCTGCGGCGTCCGGGTCGCCTGAGCGAGGGTCCGCTCCCGCAACCCCGGCGGAGGCGTCTCGATCACGGTGTCGTCGGCGAGGCGCGCGACAGTCTCCCGCAACTCGCCCACCTCGACGCGACACGGCTCGCACTCGGCCAGGTGCCGCTCGAACGCCTGCCGCTCGATGTCGTCGACAGCGTCCAGGACGTACGCGCCGGCGAGGGTGTGAACGTCGGCGCTCATGCCCGTCCCTCCATGTCGATGCCCAGGCAGTCGCGCATCCGGATCAGTCCGTCGCGCATCCGCGTCTTCACCGTCGGCAGCGGCGTCTGCAACTTCTCGGCCACCTCTCGGTAGGTGTGACCGCCGTAGTAGGCGAGGGTCACCGCCTCCCGCTGCACCGGCGTCAGCCGGCCCAGGCACCGGCGGACCTGTTCCCGCTCCAACCGGGCGGTGACATCCTCGACCACCTCGTCGTAGGGAACATGCGTCTCGGTCGCGGCGACCTGCCGGGTGCGGTTGGTGTGGGCCTGTTCGGAGCGCACCCGGTCCACCGCCCGGCGGTGCGCCATGGTCAGGATCCACGCCGAGGCGGAGCCCCGACCGGCGTCGAAGCGGCCGGACGTGCGCCACACCTCGACCATCACCTCCTGCGTCACCTCTTCAGCCTGCGCCGGATCACGCACCACACGGCGGGCCAGCCCGAGGACCTTGCCCGCCATGATGTCGTACAGCGCGGCGAACGCCGCCTCGTCGCCCCGCGCCACCCGCAGCAACAGCTCGTCGGCGTTCGGCGGGGTCGCGGTGTCCTGTGGCACCGCTCGTAACCGCCGCGCCTGTTCCGGGTCACCGCTCATTCTCGGCATGTCCTTTCCTGTGCTGTCGACGGCCCGGTGGGCCGCCGACGTGTACGTGTACGTGCACGTCAGGCGGGATGGGCGTGGGCGAGGCGCGCGTAGACGATGACATTGTCGCGGTAGTGCTGGGTGGAGGTGTCGAACTCGCCGCCGCAGGTGATCAGGCGCAGCGCCGCGTGGTCGGTCGTCCCGTACACCTCGTCGGTGGGAAAGCGGTCCTTGGGGTACTGCGCGACCTTGCTGACGGTGAACACCGCGGTGCTGCCGTCCTGACGCTCGACGGTGATCCCGGCGCCGACGGGCAGCTTGCCCAGGTCGAAGAACGTTCCGCGGCGGCCCTTCCAGTTGACGTGCCCGGCCAGCACCGCCGGGCCGAGCGCACCGGGCGTCGGTGCCTTGGTGAACCAGCCCACGTCGGTGGCACTGTCCGGGACCTGCATCGCACCGTCCGCCTGCAGGCCCAGGGCGACGATCGCGGCGGCGGCCTTCAGCGACGGGATCGACACCCGCGTCGGCGGCGAGCCGACCATCAGCGGCCCCGAGGTCAACTCGCCCGGCCTGGTCGCCGGGACCGGCGACGCGTTCACGGCCGGCGCCGCAGCGGTGGCGTCGGGCCGGGGTGGGTCCTCGCCGCGACCGGTGAGCGCGAGACCGATCGTCACGGCCGCCGTCACGGTGAGGACACCGGCCACCGCCGGGAGCGCAAAGCGCCCTCGACGGTGGCCGGCAGGCACAGGTACGTCGCCGTTGTCCATCGGATGATCCGACTCAGCGCTCGCCGGCGAACCGGCGGCGCGCGACGACCGCACCGGCGGCGCCGAGCAGCGCGAGGCCACCCACGGCGTACATCACCATGGGCGAGCCGCCGGAGGTGCTGCCGTCGCCGGTGGCCACACCCCCGGCGGGTACGGAGCCGGCGGCCGCGCCGCTGACCATGCCGCACGTCGCCGGGTCGGTGGCCTCGGCGGGGATGCCGTTGACGCCGATGGACCTGGCGAACGTCGACTCCCCGAGCGCTTCCATGTCGTACTTGCCGTTCTTGTTGGCGTCGATGCCGTGCTGCACGAGGTGCAGATCCTTCAGGTGCTCGATCGTGCCCTTGGGCAGGTCCGCGGCCGGGATGGTGCGCTCGTAGCTGAGGTTGCCCTTCGCGTCGGCCTTGGGCATCCGGTCCACCGCCAGGCCGCTGGCCTTCGTCGTGTCTCCGGTGGTGGTCAACGAGATGAAGATGTCCCCGTACATCTTGAGGCCCTCTTCGGTGCTGACGTAACCGTTGCCGTTCGCGTCGGCGGACTTGTCCGGGCAGTGGAAGTCCATCCCGTTGGCCGCGCCGTGCACGTGCTGGGCGTGCGGCGAGTTCGGCGTCATGCCCTTCGACCGGATCATGACCGTCAGGTCGCCGCCGTTCGTCGCCGTCAACGTCGCGGTGCCGGTCGCCCCGGTCTCGTTCAGGTCCTGCAACTGGACCTGCACGCTCTCGTCGGCGTGCGCGACACCCGGGAACGCGAGGGTCAGCGCGACCGCCGGCACGGCGAGCAGTGCTCGGGACAATCTCACAACAAGTCTCCGTCTCCGCCTGGGTACGGCGTTGTGCTCGAATGCTGTCGTGAGGGATTCGTCGCCTCCGGTCCACCGGATTGGTGCCGGCTCGGATTCATTTCCGGTACGGACGGCGACCCGACGGGCGCACCGGGTCAGGTGATGGTGACGGTGGTGCTGTGCCAGCCGGTCGCGCCGTCGGGGAAGGGCGCGGCCCGCCTGTCGGTCTGGGTGTCGCCGGTGGCGTCGGTGGCCCGTACGCGCAGGGTGTGGCTGCCGGAGGTGGCGTCCCAGCGGTAGGTCCACTGCCGCCACAGGTCCGGCGACGGGCCGTCGGCGAGGCGGGCCTGCCGCCACGGCCCGTCGTCGACCTGCACCTCGACGGCGCCGATTCCGCGACGTTGCGCCCAGGCGACACCGGCGACCATGACCGGGCCCGCGCGACGCTGGGCGAACGGTTTCGGGGTGTCGATCCGCGACGCGGTCTTGACGGGCGCGTCGGCGGCCCACCCGCGCTGCACCCAGTAGGGGTCGAACTCGTCGAACGTGGTGACCCGCAGGGACGTCAGCCACTTGCAGGCACCGACGTAGCCGTAGAGACCGGGCACGAGCATGCGGACGGGGAAGCCGTGTTCCAGGGGCAGGGGTTCACCGTTCATCGCCACGGCCAGGAGCGCGTCGCGGCCGTCGAGGATCGCCTCGAGCGGGGTGCCGATGGTCATGCCCTCCACGGATCGGCTGACGAGCTGGTTCTGCCCGGCGCGGATGCCCGCCTCGCGCAGCAGCGGGGCCAGCGCAACGCCGGCCCAGCGGGCGGTGCCGACGTAGGGGCCGCCGACCTCGTTGGAAACACAGTTGAGGGTGATGTCGCGCTCCACCAGGCCACGGGCGAGGAGGTCGTCGAACGTCCACGCACGCGGACGGTCGACCGCCCCGTCCAGGGTCAGCCGCCACGTCCGCACGTCCACCTGCGGGACGGTGAGGGCCGTGTCGACCCGGTAGAAGTCCCGGTTGGGGGTGACGAACGCCGAAACCCCCTGCACGCCGGTGGAGACTCCCCCGGGCAGCGGCGGCGCGGGTCGCGTCGGCGGCGGTAGGCGAACGGCGGCGCGGGAACGGGCACCTACCGCGCTGCGGTGACCGACAGCCTGGCCGATGGCGGCCGTGGCGCTGGCGGTGAGGGCCGTCCCCGCCGCTGTGGCCAGGAACTGACGACGGTTGAGCAACCGGGGCCGACCCGGGCCAGCGACAGCGACCGTCCGGGCGGCGGACACCAACACCAGCATCGCGGCCATCCCGGTGAGCACACCCGCCAGCACCGGCAGGACGTCCACCGGCGTCGCGGCCGGGCGGGACAGGACGGCGGCGACACCGACCGCGGCGAACCCGGCGAGTCCCACCAGACCGTGACGGCGTCGTCGTAGCGCCGCCGCACCCAGCAGGACCGCGGCTACGGCCAGCAGGGCGTAGACGCCGCAGAGGAGGGCGATCTTGTCGTTGACACCGAAGGTCCGGATGGCGAACGCCTTCACCGGTTGCGGCGCCAGATCGATCGCGACGCCGCCGACCGCCAGCACCGGATCGGCCGCCGGATCGACAAGCGCCGCGACGAGGTGCGCCACCCCGAGGGCAACGCCGGCGCTGAGCACACCGACGGCGAATACACGGACGGCGGCACTACTGCGGGGGAGCCCCGGCCGGCTGGTCGCCGGCCGGGGCTCGACGTCGGTGGACGCCATCAGCTCTTCGGCATCAGGACGCTGTCGACGATGTACACGGTGGCGTTGGCCGTCGAGACGTTCCCACAGACCACCATCGAAGCGCCGTTGACAGTGAACTCCGTGCCACCACCGGTCACCGTCACGTCGCCGCCCTGCAACGTCTTGTGGGTCCCGACGAGAGTGTCCGGGGACAACTGGGTCGTCACCACGTGGTAGGTCAGGATCTTCTTCAGCATGGCGTCGTCGGCCAGCACCTTGTCCAGATCCGCCTTGGGGATCTTGGCGAACGCGTCGTTCGTCGGCGCGAACACCGTCACGCCCTGCGCACCGTTGAGAGAATCCACCAGGTTGGCCTTCTTCACCGCCGTCACCAGCGTCGACAACAGCGGGTTACCCGACGCGGCGGTCGCCACCGGCACCTTCGCCATCGCCTCGAAACTCCCCGGGTTCGACGCATCGGTCGGCACCGCCGCGCAGCCCGAACCGAACTGACCCGATGTCATCGACGGCGACATCGACGTCATCGGCGCGCTGGCCGACATGCTCGGCGCGGCGCTCCCACCGCTGGCGGTGTCCTCGCTGTCGGTGCCACCACAGCCGGACAGGGCCAGCACGGTGACTACGCCGACCGTGGCAAACAAGCGCCGCTTCATACGAACTCCTCAGATCCTGGTACTCGATTGCTGCTGTCATGAGGCATTCGAGGGGGACCTGAGGGCGGATGGGTACAAGATCGAGGAAACTCTGATGCCGACAGCCGACACGCTGCTCACCCGTACCGGGACGTACTCCAGGCGGTCGAGCCGCCGGCGTAGCACCCCCCGCGCGGTGGGCGACGCCCGTCTCAGCCGTTCCGGTTGGACGTGCCCTGGGGCAGCGACAGCGCGTTGAAGTACGGCGGACAGACGTCGACGCAGAGCCCACAACCCGTGCAGGCGTCCGGGCGGATCTCCGCTCGGCTGGTCATGTCGATGGCGTCGGCGGGGCACACCCGCTGGCAGGCGCCGCAGGGGTGGCAGTTGGCGGTGTCGACGACCGGGACGCGGATGTGCGTGTTGGTTGGCTCGCGGAGGTGCGGTGTCGCCAGCCCGCGTAGCGCCGCCACCGTCTGGTGGCCGCGCCTGCGCAGATGGTGCCTCAGGCCGTTCGTGATCGCGTCGAAGACGGCAGGCCCCCGGAAGGTGGCCGCCGTGTACACCTGCACGCAGGTCGCCCCCACCATGATCATCTTTATGGCGTCGTCTCCGGAGGAGATCCCGCCGACACCGATGACCGGCACCGTCACCGCGTCGACGACCTGCCGGACGCACTCCAGGGCGATCGGAAAGATCGCCGGCCCGCTCATGCCCCCGAATCCCCCGGCGATGCCGAGCTTGGGGTGTGCGGTGTCGACGTCGATGTCCAGACCCGGACCGATGCTGTTGGTCACCGCGATTGCATCCGCGCCGGCCCGTACCGCCATCGCCGCCACCGCGGCGAGCACGGGGCTCCAGCCCAGCTTCGCGATCACCGGGGCCCGCGAAGCCCGCTTCGCGGCCGTGACGACTCGGGCGACGTGGTCGGCGTCGTCGGTGACCCGCCCGAACGCCTGTCCCGCGTGACTGCACGAGAAGTTGATCTCCACGAGACCGATCGGGCTCCCGGCGAGGGCGCGGCAGGTCCGCTCGCAATCCTCGAGACTTCGGCCGGAGATGCTGGCGATGACCGGCCCGCGGGCGGCGGCCTCGGGAAGCCCTGTGTCGATCCAGTACCGCAACGGGCGCAGGTTGCCCCACTCACAGTTCAACAACCAGTTCCGGCGGGGACCGGCGCTCAGGTGTGGGCTGGGAAACCGCTCCCGACCGGGCAGGACTACGGTACGCAGTGTGCGGGTGACCACGGCGGCGCAGGAGGTGCGTTGGAACTCGGCCAGGGTGTCGGCGGACTCGCCCAGCCCACCCGAGCCGAGCATTAGCGGCCCGTCCAGCCGAACGCCGCACAGGTCGACGGACAGGTCGACAGGAAGGTCAGCGGACTGCGTCGCTGCACCCACGTCAACTCCTCGTCGTCAGATGCCCGTGGAGAAGCTCGGCATGGGCACGGGCGGACTGGCCACGGCTCTGCGCACCGGCGACGTAGGTGAACGTGTGGGAGCTCCGCACGCCGTGGCTGATGACCTTCGCGCTGCTCGGATGCTCGAACACGGCAACCGAGGCGATCCGCGGGGCGAGCGTGTCCAGGACGTCCTCCGCACTCGCGGTCCGTGCCGCGCCAAGGAGTCGTCGGCCGGTGACGGCGGCGAGCAGGATCCAGTCGATCGAGCCGAGCATGGCGTCCACTGTGCTGCGCGGCACGAGCGCCTCGAACTCGTGAGGCACCAGGTCGAGTGCCACTGTCACGCCGTGGGCGCGGGCGATCACGATCAACTCCCGGACGGCGACCCGCCGCGCGGGAGTGACGAGCGAGTAGCCAGAGACGTAGAGCAGATCGGCATTCGCCACCGCGTCCCGCATGGCGGGGGTCAGATCGGACGGCTCGAAGGTCGCGTTCGCGCCAGGATCAGAGATCATGAAGCGGTGATCGCCGGCAAAATAGGTGATCATCGCGCGGCCGGTGTGCACCGTGGGGTCGATGGCCAGCGCCAGTCGCAGCCCCGCAGAGGACAGGGCGCCCAGCGCGGATCTGCCCTCGATGTCGACCTCGGTGGCGCTCGTCCCACCGACCTTGCCGATGATCGTGACCGGGCTGAAGCCCACGGACACGGCGGCGATGCCGAACTGCGCGCCCGCTCCGCCCGGGGCGCTGAGCACCGGAGCGACAGCATCGGCGTTGCATGTCGGTAGGTCGATGGGCACGGGAACGTCGGCGCGGCTGAGGTCGCTGACGTAGTCGTGGAAGATGTCCCCGATCACCACCGCTGAGGTCATAGCATCGAGATCCATCTGGATCGGTCAGCAATGCTGACCTCGGACTGCGCCGCACCGGCGAGATCAGCGATGTCGACACCACTGTCGACGACCTTCCCGATCAGCGCGAAGACGGTCTGGTGATAGGCCCTTGCCTCCAATATCAATTCGGCCTGCGTGAGCCGTCCGTCGACATCGGTGACCCTGCCCAGACTCTCGTCGTACGAGACGCCCTGATAAGGAATCGAGAGGACATCGCCGGTCACCACACCGAGCAGTCCACGCAGCGAGCACGTGACAAGCGCGCTCACCTCCGGGTAGCCGATCGTGGAGGAGTCAATTGGATCATCGAGCTCCAGGAGGTAGATGTCCTGGAACTCCCGGTTGACAGTGCCGTTGTAGAGGTTCTCGTCGATGATCCGGCGCGCGATCTGTCGCAGCGCGCCCGGATCGATCTCGATACCCAACTCCTCCCGGCACTCCCGAACCCCGCCCTCGACACCCTCACCGGCCTTGTAATGGCCGGCGACGCTGATGTCGAACAGATTCGGGAAGCTTCTGGCGAACGGCCCGCGCCGTTGAAGTAACACCCGATGGTCCCCTGCCGGATCGCGAGAGATGATCCAGCAGTGAAATGATCTGTGCCAGAGGCCGGCCATATGTGCGGCCCGGCTGCTCGCCTGGCCGCGACTGTTGCCACTTTCGTCGTAGATGTCGATGATCTCGTCCTGGTCTTCGCCCACGGTTTCCGGATCCGTCAGCGCGGTCGCGCGAGAGTTCGTCATGGCCGTCATCGTAGGCTCCAGTCGGGCCCACAACTCAACCAGGAAACGCCGCTCGAATTCATTCCAACGGGCACCACTGACAAGCGACTCGGCCAATGCGTTGTCGCGTTGCGCATGCTCGCCGACCACCGCGTACCCGACAGCCTCGACCAGTCGTGCCCGCCCGGCCAGTTGCCAGTGCAGCGTGCGCGGCGCCGTCGCCCGTTCACTCACCGCCTGTAGCGCCGCCTGAGCGCCTCTGATGTCGCCTGCCAGGGCGTGGCACATCGCAAGCTGCAGCAACGCGGGTGCCAGAAGCGGCGGGTTCACCTCTTCACCGATGATCCGCAGGGCGTTCCCCAGGGCACCGCGGGCACCGAGCAGGTCGGCGCGACAACAACGAATCCTCGCCAGCGTCAACCATGCCTCGGCCAGGTGGGTTGCGGCGTTCACCGCTGGACGTTCGGACTGGGAGCCCTGTGGGCCGAGAAGATCGACAGCGTCGATCACATCGTGCTCGGCGGCCTCGTAACCGTCGATCATGGCCCGGCTCCACGACCGGTCCTTGAGAACGATGGCTTCGTGGCGTACCCCACCCTGTCCTTGGAACAGCGATACCGCCCTTGCGTAGGTGCGCAGCGCGTCGGCATGGCGGCTCATCTCGGCGTACACGTTGCCCATGCTGTGCAGCGCCTTGGCCAGCAGGTAGCTGACCGCCGAGGTGCGCCCGTCCGGGATGTGCAGCCCGGAATCGAGCTCCTCGAAGGCGCGAATCGCGGCCTCGTGGTCGGCGAGCGCCCCGGTCAGGTCGCCGCGGACCCGCTTCAACCAGCCAACCCGGTGGCTGAGCTCGGCATAGCTGAGTTTGCTGCTGCCGGCGAAGGCGACCCGGGCTTCCTCGAAGCTGCGCTCGGCGGCAACCGCGTCGTTCAGGTAGGTCAGAGTGATGGCCTGGTCGAGCAGGAAACGCCCCCGGTAGTAGCGGGTCGACCGGTCGGTCCGGGTAGTGCTCATGAGCTCGATCGCGGCCGACAGCGAGGCGAGAGCGTCCTGGTAGGCGCCCTGGCGCTTCTGGTCGTTACCCAACTGGTACAGCGCGAACGCCTGCCAGATCTGCGCACCTTCGGCGGTCGCGATGGCCACCGCCTCCCGGTGATAGACGAGCGCCTCCGCAAGCTCGTTCCGGCGGGTGTGGACGTCGGCGAGATCCGTGGCGACCCGGAAGGACAACAGATTCTCCAGACCAACGCGGTGCGACCAGATGCGGCGCAGTTCGTCGAACGCGACGACCAGGTCGTCAGGGCTCCCGGCGACGATGCGCAACCGGCACTCCAGGTAGGACAGCCACAGCTCCGCGTTGT
The DNA here is from genome assembly GCF_040630995.1 of Micromonospora sp. NPDC005710. NCBI lineage: Bacteria > Bacillati > Actinomycetota > Actinomycetes > Micromonosporales > Micromonosporaceae > Micromonospora > Micromonospora sp. NPDC005710. The sequence goes on from NZ_JBEXYP010000017.1 coordinate 72,668, forward strand.
GGTCGTCGATGGTCGGCAGCGAGTCGTCGAATGAACTGGAGAAGAGGATGTTCATCGCCGGGTCCGCGGCGACCGCCGCACCTGGGCGCGCGGACGGCACGCTGAGCAGCCACGACTCTTCCAGCACCGTCGACAGGCGTTCCAGTTTCGCGCGCTCGACCGGGCCGTAGTCGGTGCGCTCGGCGAGCACCTGCCCTATCGCGCGACTCCATTCCATGCCGTACTCGTAGGCGGTGGGAAGGAATCGGAAGAGCAGCCGCAACGCATCAGTCAGTGGCCGGCCGCCACCCCCGGACAACGCGTGGTAAGCAACCTCCAGACTCACCGCCCGCGAACGCTCGTCGACCATGTTGTCGGTGAGCATCTGTTCGTAGTGTCTGCGGATGGTGAGATGCATGCCCTTGAGCAGATCCCGATCGGTATTCTGTAGGTGCTCGATGAAGACGCTTCGCACAAGGTCGTGATAGGTGTACGCCGGGGCGTGCTGGTCGATGAAATCCTGACGGGTCAGCCACTGTAGGCCGTCGCGGGCCTCGTCGTTACTCATCTCGCCCAGCAACACCGAGACGATCGACAGATCGAATCGTCTGGCCACGCTCATCGCCAGGGCGAGGTCGCGGCGTTGCTGGCTGGTCTCCCGCACATCGAGGATCCGGCCGACGAGATCGTCGGCGAACAGGCCCAGATGGCCGTGCCCGACTGTGTGCAGCGGCAAGCGGCCGGGATCGGCCACCAGCAACCGTAGGACGAGTGGCAGCCGGTACGTCGGCCCGAGACTGGACGCGATCGTCTGAACGGATTCGCTGTCGACGCCGGTGCGGTGCAGGTATTCGATGACCTCGCCATTGGAGAACTGCTGCAACCGCAACTGCATCACCTCGGACGGGCCGCCGGCGAGCCCGCGCGACGTCCAGTCCTGATCGAGTGGGCTGCGCCCGGAGAGCACGAGCAGCACTCGCTGTTCCAGGGCACCGAAGTCGCCCCACGACAGAGCGCGCAGCCAGTATTCGACGCGGATCGGCACCCGCTCGAACTCGTCGACCACGATGACGATGCGCCGCTCATCATGGCTCGCCCGACTGTTGAGGCCTCTGACGAACGTCGTCGTCAACTCCTCAACCGGATCGGACAGCAACCGCCGGTCCGCTGCGCGCCGGTAGGAGGCGATGGCGGTGCTGACCTGCGTGGCCAACTCCGGGGTCAGGACCTCGTTGAGCGGGGCCGCCATCGGGAAGACGGTCGCACCCGCCCGGATGGCGGAAAGGCCGACCTTCATCATCACACCGACGGCCGTGCCTTCGGCCCCGGCGAACTTGCGGGCAAGCGAAGAATGCAGCTTCTTGTACCGATTGAGCTGCTTGCTCAATTCGGTCAGTTTCAGGCCAGCATCACAGAACGATCTTTCCAGGGCGATCATTGCCTCGACCGCAGCCGGGTATTCCGATCCGAGGTCAGGATTCGACAGACGGCGGGCGTTCAGCAGCGCTGCGGGATGAGACCCAGCACGCGCAATTTCACAGAATTTCTCGACGAGTGTCGACTTTCCGACTCCGCCGATCCCACTGACGGCGAGAATTCGATAGGTGCTCGGCGGGCGGAGGAAGTTCGCGAACGCGGTGAGCTCGGCTTGGCGGCCTACGAATTCTCGTAAAGTCACACGCGGCCCCCTCGGCGGCAGTCCGAGAAAATAATACCCGCGATCATTTTGACTGTCGAGATGTCACCTGTGCCGCTGCGAGGTAGGCGCGATGGTGACAATGCGTCACGCGGAAGTGCGGCGTAGGCAGCGCCTACGCCGCGCTCCCCCACCGGCTCCCCGATCCGGGCCCGGCAACACCCTGTTGTCAGTCACAGGCAGCACCAGCAATACAGATCCTCGCCCGCGTCTCGCGCGCGCCGAGCAAGGGCGGCCAACTTCTGGATCACGGGCAGCATCTCGTCGTCAGCAAGCGGACCACCCCACGCCAACTCCTCAGTCCGCCCCCATTGCGCCGACAACTCCAGCATTGCGGTGTTGCTGATGGAGGCGAGGGTGTCGGGATCGACGTGAGCGAGGCGATCCGCCGGCTCGACGGCACCCCGATGCCCGAGGACGAGCTTCTCGCCTACTACGACGTCGACCAGGAGCCAGACGACGACTGGGGTTGGCTTTCGGAGATGGACGACCTGCTACTCATCGGCATCACCGACGTGCCCGGCGGCTGCGTGATCACCCAGCCGTGAGGATACCAGCCACAGACACCCCTGATCGGCCGACTGCTATCCGCCGGCACCGTCGCCTACGGCCTCTACGCCAACCCGAAGAGCGGCAACCAGGGCAGCATCTACCGTGATGGCGAGACGATCGGCTGGGACCTGCACCCCGGCGGTGCCGCGTGGAGCGAAGACACCAGCCAGATGATCCTGCTCAGCTACCTCTACGGGCAGAAGGCCCTCGCATACGCGTGCGCGTTCGTAGGCCTGCGTCCTGTCGACGCCCGATGCATCGCCGGCCCCGCCGATCAATGGGTCCTACTGCCCGACCGGGACTACTGGTCCAGCAAAACAGCCCCATAACGTCCACGACGGTAATGCCTCGCCTTGCCAGGTCAGACAGCGAAAACGCCCAGAAGCGGGAGGTGACGGCGGCCGACCGTTCTGCGGCAGACGCGCAGACCGCGGGCACGGCTCCACGACGGAACTAGAGGGTCGGGGGCACCTCACGTGGCTTTCGAGGTCTTCGGTCGTCCAGCCAGAACCCGTAGTTGCGAAGATCAGCTTCCAGGCCGTCGTCGAGATACCGGCCGAACTCGACCAGGCCTGCCGCGTTGTCACGCCTGTCGGTCCGATCGCTGAGTGACCACTGGCGTCGTACCTGGTTGATCCATACGACAAGCCGCTGTCGCTCGGCCCACCATTGCCGCACGAGGTCGAGCGTCCGATACTCATGCCCGTCTGCGGCGTCTCTGCGGAAGCGGCGTCGCTAGCCCGCGATCGTGGACGGGCCAGGTGCTCGCGGTACGTCAACGGTACGGAAACGGAACACCTCGCTGGTCTGCTCAGCTCATGCGATCAGGCAGGACACCACTACCACTCCGGACCCGACAGCGAGCGCTCGTCGCCATCGCCGTCGCCGCCGTCGCGCTGCCACTCGCCGCATCGTCGATCGCCGCAGCCCGGTCCGGGTCGACGTCGGCCGGACCGGCGTCGGCAATCGCCACCCGGCCCGAAACCGTTCCGGCGGGTTCCGCCAGCGTGGAGGAACGGCGAGTGCTGGACCGGGCCGAAGCGCTCCTCACCCGCGACTGCATGACCCGCGCGGGATTCCAGCTGTGGCCGGTCCAACCGACGTCGGCGGACGAGCAGCGCAGTTTTCCGTACCTCGTCGACGACGTGGCGTGGGCGCGGAAACACGGTTTCGGCTCGGACGTGGTGGAGGCGATGAACGCCCGCCGACTCGCCGACCCCAACCAGCGCTACGTCGACGGCCTCTCCCCCGAACGCAGGGGGGCGGCGCTGGCCGCGCTCAACGGCGCCCGCCCGGAGGGCCTGGAGGCACGGCTCCCCTCGGGTGGGGTGATGCGGCGCAGCGCCGAGGGCTGCACGTCCGAGGCGCAGCGCCAGCTCTACGGCGACCTCGCCGGGTGGTACCGGTCGAGCAAGGTGGTCGCCGACCTGACGTACCTGCGGCAGCGGCGGGTGCTCACCGATCCCGCCTGGACGGCCGCGCTACGGCCGTGGGCGCGGTGCCTGCGGCAGCAGGGGTACACCGCTGACAGCCCGGATCGGCTGCGGGAGAGCGTCGCTGAACGGGGGCGGGCGGCCGAGATCGCTGCGGCGGTCGCGGAGGCGCGGTGCGCCCAGGACGGCCTCGCCGCGACCGCACGGGCGCTGGACTCCCGCCACGGTGACGAGCTGACGACGGCGTACCACCAGGACGTGGCGACCAAACACCGGCTGGAGCACGGGGCACTCCCCCGGGCCCGGGCCGTGGTCGCCGCCGAACACGAATGAACGCCGAGCGATGGTCGCTCGGCGAGAAGGAGGACGAGATGAAACGGATCCACCTGGTCCTGGCGGCGGGGGGCGCGATGCTCGCCATGCTGCTGGCCGGCGCACCGGCAGCCGCAGCCCCCGCGCAGCCCGGCTCGGCCGGCTCGGCCGTCCAGGCCGAGCCGTCCAACCGGGACGGCCGGGCCGAGCGCATCGACCTGCCGAAGAGAACCCCACTGGACGGTGCGCGATCCGCGGCAGCGGGCAACGGCTACTTCTACGCCTACGAGCACGCCTACTGGGGCGGCCGCTGGTGCGCCTGGGCGGGCAACGCGAGCAACTGGGTCAACCCGGGCGGTCCCGCCACGACCGGCCAGTGGGGCTGCGGCGGCGACTACAGCTTCGACAACATCGCCACGTCGGTTTGGAACAACGGGGTTATGCACACCTACGACGCGGTACGGATGCGCACCGGCGCGTTCCTCACCGGTGGCAGCATGTGCCTCTCGCGCGGCGACTACTGGGCCGACTTCACCCTCGGCTACCAGGCGTTCGATGACGGCACCGCAGCCGACAACCAGATCAGCTCGCACTACTGGGGCGTCTCCTGTTCATGACGGCAAGCCGGGCGGGGGCCATCCAGCCCTCGCCCGGCACCACCCCGTTCAGCAGAAAACATCCCCACCAAGCAGGGCGCGATGCAGGTCGCGCAGCTCCCGCCCCGGCTCGATGGCGAGCTGCGCCGACAGCTCCGCCCGCCAGTCCCGGTAGACACCCAGGCCGTCGGCGGTACGACCACTGCGGTGCAGGGCCAGCATCAGCTGACCGCGCAGCCGCTCCCGAAACGGGTGACGGCGCACCAGGGTGACCAGCTCGCCGATGACCTGCGGGTGGTGGCCCAGGTCCAACCGCACGGCCACCCGCTGCTCGATCGCGGCGAGGCGCGCCTCCTCCAGTTGCGGTGCCTCCGCGTCGGTCAGCTCGTCAGTACCGTCGGCCAACGCCGGCCCGCGCCACCACTCGAGACCTGCGGCCAACGCGTCCGACGCCTCGGCCGGCCGGCCCGCGTCACGCAGCACTGTGGCTCGCCGTACCTCGTCGAGGAACCGGTCGAGGTCCAGCTCACCCGACTCCAACCGCACCGCGTAACCCTCCCGCCAGGACCGGATGCGGTCGGCGCCGAGCACCGCGCGTAACTCGGAGACCCGCTTGCGCAGTTGGGTACGCGCGGTCGCCGGCGGTCGCTCCGCCCAGAGCAGACGTACCAACCGATCCACCGACACCATCCGGCCACGCGCGAGCAGCAGCGCGGCCAGTACCGAGCGCTGCTGCGGCCCTGCCAGGGGCACGGGCTGACCGGCCCGGACGGCCTCGATCGGCCCCAGGATGCGGAAATCCATCTGCCTCACCTGCTCCTCCTCGTTGCCGAGAAACTGTTGCAGCGGGCGTCGTCGAAGCGCTGTCATCGCGCTGTCACGGGACTTCCCTTGGATGTTCACGGTGCGTCGCGACCACACAGTGGTGTCGGACCGTCGTGTTACCGTCGCTCTCGGTCGGCGCCGTGCGGCGTCTGGCCGTCCCGACGCTGGGGGCTTCGTGGAGTGGGACTTCGCCGTGCTCGGCACTCTTCGCGTTTCCCGACACCACCGCACGATCCCCGTCCCAGCCAACAGGCAGCGGGCGTTGCTGGCCACGCTGCTGCTCAACCGGGGTGAGACGGTCAGCGTCTCCGCCCTCGTCGAGCGGGTCTGGGGCACGCGGGCACCCGCCCACGCGAGAGCAGCACTGCACTCACTGGTCCGGCGGCTGCGCAGCACCCTGACCATCGAGGACCAACCCGGCGAGCTGATCGTGACGCGGGTCAGCGGCTACGTCCTCGAGCTTCCCCCGGCCGCCCTCGACCTCTCCCGCTTCGACACGCTCGTGGCGGCCGGCCTGACCGCCGACCCGCAACGCCGAGCCGACCTGCTGCGGGAAGCCCTGGCGCTGTGGCGTGGCGACCCGTTGGCGGACATCGACTCCGAGGTGCTGCACCGCGAGGATGTGCCGGCCCTGACCGAACGGTGGGCACGCGCCACCGACGTCTTCTTCGACACCGAGCTGACCCTCGGCAGGCACACCGAGATCGTCGCGGAGCTGCGGCGGGCGACCCGGCGCAGCCCGCTGCGCGAAGGGCTGTGGGCGCAGCTGATGCTCGCGCTGTATCGCAGCGGACGGCAGGCCGAAGCCCTCGACGCCTTCCATCAGCTCGCCGCGATCCTCTCCGACGAGCTGGGCGTCGACCCCGGCCCGGCGGTGCGGGAGCTGCGCGACGGCGTGCTCCGCGCCGACCCCGCGCTGAGCTGGCGACCACCCACGACACCCCAGGTCACCCCGGCCGCACCACCGATGTTCCAACTGCCGGCCGACAGCGGAGTGCTGCACGGACGCGACGCGACGGTCGCGGCCATCCGGCGGTCCCTCGTCACCGCCGCCAACGAGGGACGCCTGCCCCTGGTGTCCGTCTCGGGCGCCCCGGGCATCGGAAAGACCGCCCTCGCCATCCACCTCGGTCACCAACTCGCCGACGAGTTCCCCGACGGCCAGTGGTACGTGCGACTGCGCGGCCAGCAACACCACCACGCTCACCCCCTCGACGTCCTCGCCGAGCTGCTCACCTACTCGGGTGTGCGTGGTGCGGCCCAACCGGCCACGGCGGACGCGCGCGCCGCCGCGCTACGGGCGGCTCTCGCCGGTCGCCGCATCCTCATCGTCCTGGACGACGCCGCCTCGGCGGAGCAGGTCGAGCCGCTGCTACCCGGTGCTGGCGGCTGCGCCGTGATCGTGACCAGCCGCAGCACACTCGGCGCTCTGGTGGCGCTGCACGGTGGACGTGCCGTTGGACTGGACCCGCTCAACCCACAGGACGCTGTCGACCTGCTCACCGCGGTCTTCCACGAACACGGGTTCAGCATCTCCCCGGAAGTCGTACACGACCTGGCCGCGCTGTGCGGCAACCTCCCGCTGGCACTGCGGATCGTGGCGGCCAACCTGGCCACCGCCGGCCCGGCTGACGCACGCGCGTACGTGCGTCGACTGCGCGACGGCGACCGACTCGGCGGCCTTTCGGTGCCCGGTGACCCGAGGGTGGCGCTGCGCGCCGCGATCGCACCGTCCTACCAGCGGCTCGGAGGCGCGGAGCGGCGGGCGCTGCGACTACTCGGGTCGACGCCCACCGACTGCTTCACCACCGAAGACCTCGCGGCGCTCACGGACGTCGACTGGCCCGCCGCGGACGCGGTGCTGCGCACCCTGACCAGCAGTCACCTGGTACGCCCCACCAGGGGCGGTCGGTTCGCCACCCACGACCTGATCCGTCTGTACGCCGCGGAGCAGTCTCGCATCGAGGACACCGCCGACCAGCGCGCCGAAGCCCTGAACCGGCTGTTCCACGGTTACCTGGCCACCGCCGACGCGCTCGCCCGGCGTAGCTATCCTCGGATGGCGTTCCTCCCACAACCCGCCGGGCCAATCCGGAGTACGGCGGCAGCGGCGCGACCGGAGCCAGCTGGCTGGTTCCACGCCGAGTACGCCAACCTGCTCGCCGCGATCCGGCACCTGGCGCAGCACGGCCCACGGGAGATCGCCTGGCATCTGGCCGACCGGATGCGCGGCTACCTCCAGGAGACCGGGGCGCACGGTGAATGGCGTTCCGTCGCCGAACTGGGTCTGGCGCAGGCCCAGCTCGAAGGTGACGACCCGGGCGTCGCCGCGATGCAGGCGAGCCTGGCGACACTGAGCGCCAGCCGGGCCGAGTACGCCGACGCCCGGCGAGGGTTCAACACGGCACTGACCATCCAACTCCGGCTGGGTAACCGGGTCGGGCAGGCATCCATCCTCAACAACCTCGGCATCGTGCACCGGGAGGAGGGCCGGCTGACCGAGGCGGGCGAGTGCTACGCGCAGGCGCTGCGGCTCTACCGCGAGCTGGGCAACCGGTACGCCGAGTGGAGCTGTCTGAGCAACCTCGGTGTCGTCCAGTTGGAGTTGGACCAGGTGCACGAAGCGGTCCGGGCGCAGCAGGCGGCGCTGGAGGGGTACACGTCAGTGGACGTCGCCGAGCAGCCGCTCAACGACATCGCCAACGTGCTGCACAACCTCGCCGTCGGCCTGCGCGCGCTCGGCCGGCCCAGCTTGGCGGTGCTGCACCTCACTCACGCCGTGGTGCTGCGTCGCCAGGTGGGTAACCGCTACGGCGCCGCGACGGATCTGGACCAGCTCGCCGCCGCGTACGTCGATCTCGGTTACCACGCCAAGGCGCAGCGCCTCGCCGAGGAATGCCTGAGCATCGCGCGCGCGATCGGCCGACGCCGCGTCGAGGCGGAGGCTCTGGCCACCCTGGGCACCGTCACGCTCGGCCTGCACGGCCCGGCGGCGGCACTCGAGCTGCTGCACCAGGCGTTGCGGCTGGGTCGCGAGATCGGTTACCGCCGTGCCGAGGTCAACGCCCACCTCGGCCTGGCGGGGGCGTACCGGGCGGCCGGCAGGCCTCAGGAGGCGGTGAGCCACGCCAGGATGGGCCAACAACTCGCCCGCGCGGCCCAACACCACCTGCTGGCCCGGCAGGCCCAGGCGTTGCTCGGCCCCGGCGAGCCCGAGGCGTGGCTCCGGCAGGCCAGTTAGAGATCCCTGACGAAATGATCTCAGGCGAATCCAATGGACGTCCTGCTCGTGCTGCCTGGACGTGCGCAGGCATGATTAGCCGCTGCGGATCGTGTCGGCGTCTGGGCTCAGGCCGAAGCCTCACCTCCGCCTCATCCCAATCACCAGGTCTTTCAAGATCGTCAGCAGCTCGTGTCCAGGGTCGATGCCCAGCTCGTCGTCGAGGCGGGCGCGGATCGCGCCGTAGACCGCCAATGCCTCGGCCTGATGGCCTGCCGTGGCGAGCGTCGTCACCAGGCACGCGTGGATCGGCTCGTTGAGCGGGCCCATCTCCGCGGCGAGCCGCAGCGGGGCCAGTACCCGGCCGGGCTGACGCACCCGCACGGCCACCGCGGCGGCGGCCACTGCGGCGTCGAAGAACTCGCTGTCGATGCCGGCGAAGGTCGCTGCCGCCGACGCGCTGTCGATCAAGAAGTCACCGGCCGAACCGTGACACAGCTGCAGAGCGTTCAGGTAGTGGTCGAGCGCCTCGGCGGGACGGTCCTGCCCGAGAATCGACTTGGCGGCCGAGACGTGCCGGCGGAACGCGCCGAGGTCGAGCGTCTCCGGCCCGGCCTCGAAGCGATAACCGTTGCCGTGCCGCAGCAGGTAGGACCCGGCTGTGCGTGCGGGTAGACCGGGTTCGAGCAGGCGGCGCAGCGCTCCGACGTACTTGTGGATGACGTTCACCGAGCTGGCCGGCGAATCCGGACCCCACATCAGGCGTGTCAGATCGCTGGTGCTGACGGGCCGCCCCGCACGAGCCATAAGCAGTGCCAACAGGCCGCGTTGCTGACGCGGGCCCGCGTCCAGCTCGACCGCACCGCGCCAGAGCCGCAGCGGGCCCATGATCTGCAGGTGCAGCGCATCCTCCGGTCCCGGCTCGGACGACCGGCCGGAGAAGACAGGTTCTGGCGAGGATTCACGTAACGGTGGCTGGATCGAGCGTCCCTCCCTCCGGCTGCCGGAAGGGCGGGGTGTCGCGTTCGGCGGAACGGACGTCGGGGTTGAACAGGGTACGACGTGGAACTTCTCGCCGACGGCGTGGTCCTGGCTGATGTCGATGGGCATGTACTGCAGATCCAGGCGGCAGGAGGAAAGTTCGGTTCGCTGCGAAGGATTTCCCCAGCCCGAGCTAGCGTTCCGGGATGCTCCTACCAACATCGGGACCCGTGTCGGCAGGCGACGCGGAGCAGGTGATCCGGGCCGCCCAGCTGGGCGACCCGCATAGCTTCAGGCTGCTGTTCGAGCTTCACTACGCCGGCATGCTCGCTGTGGCACACCGCATCCTGGGCGCCGGGCCCGACGCCGAGGATGCCTGCCAGGATGCGGCGATCACGGCGTTCTGCCGGATCGGCGAGTTGCGCGACCCGTCTGCGGTGCGGCCCTGGCTGCACGCCATCGTGCGAAACAACTGCCGGAAGCTTCTCCGCTCTCACCGGCCCGTCCCGGTCGGCGTGGCCGGCGAGAATCTGCTCGCCTCGGAGCGGGACGATCCGGCCGCCCGCATCGACCGCAGCGCCGTGCGGGACTGGATCTGGCACGGACTGCACCGGTTGTCCCCGGCCGCGCAGACGGTGGCGTTGCTGCGCTACTTCACCGAGAACAACTCGTACGAGCAGATCGCCGAGCTGTGTGGGGTCCCGATCGGCACCGTCCGCAGCCGCCTGAGCGAAGCGCGCCGTCAGCTGGCCGACGTCCTGCCCCGCCTGCACGAGGAGCGGCACGACGAGACCACGTCCCTGCAGGCCGAACGACGCGAGGAGGCGACGACAATCCTGTCCGCGGTGTCCAACGGTGCGCCGATGCACAAGGCGACCGCGCGCTGGGCCGAGGACCTGACTTTCTACTGGCCGAGTGGCGAACGGACGATCGGCCGCGAACCGGTCTTCGCGGCCATGCGACGGGACTACGACTCCGGCGTCGCCCACCAGATCACCGGAGTGGTGGCTGGTGCGGGCATCACGATCTGGGAGAACGCCTTCATCAACCCGCCGGAGGATCCGTACCACTGCCCGCCCGGCGGGACCTGGCTGCTCCGCGAGAAGAAGGGCCTGGTGTGTGAGGTGCGCCTCCTGCACACCCCGCGACCGACCCACCCGGTGATCACTTCCCCGGCGAATCGAACTTCTGGCCGCCACACCAGGTCCTGGAAGGTATGACCACAAATTCGATCCATGACCTGGAGCCACAGTTCGCCGCCAACCGCCGCTACTGGTGCGGCTGGGCCGGCGCGCGTCCCGACACCGACCTTCCGACCTACCGCACCGAAATCCCTCACCCGCTGCTCAACGGCGTCCTCCGCGTCCGAGGTCGGCAACTGGACGACGCCATCGCGGAGGCGACGAAGCACCTCACCGGCTCACGGTGGGGCTGGTGGGTGGGCGCGGACAGCGACGACGGCACCGCCGAAGGTCTGCTCGAGCGCGGCGCGGAGCAAATCGGCGACATGCCCATCATGGCGGTGGACGTGACCACGGTGGCCGCTGTCGCAGCGCCCGCCGACCTGACGATCCGGACCATCGTCGACCCGGTCGGGATGCGGGAGTACGTCGAGGCCTACGCCGGACCGCTCGGCATCCCCGGTGACCTCGGGATCGTCGTCGACCGGGAACTCGGCTTCGCCTACCCCGAGGTGGTCCGACTCGCGGGCACCCTCGACGGCCGTACCGTCGGCACGTGCACAGTGTCGCTCGGCACCGACGTCGGCGCCCTGTACTGCATCGCCACGGACCCCGCCTTCCGCCGACGCGGAATCGCGACCGCCCTCACCCGCGAGGCGTTGCGCATCACCCGCGAGTCGGGGCGGCGGATCGCCACGCTGCAGGCAAGCGCCGAGGGCGAGCCGGTGTACCGGCGGATCGGCTTCGACACCGTCGCCCGCTATCGCCTCTACCAACTCCCGGAGTGAGCTTGTGGCGACGCCGCCCGGCCCCAGGCCCGGGCGGCGTTGCCGTGCCCGAGCGCACGATGTAGGGCAGCCGGATCTCCGGCTGCCCTACATCGTGCGACTGTCAGTACCGGTCAGGCGGCGCTGCGCACCCTGTCCAGGCCCAGACGACGGGCGTACCGGGTGTACGCGCCCGGCCCGAGCCGGGAGAGCACGAACCAGGCCGGACCCGGGATGACCGCCCTGAGACCCGCGACGTGCTCGGGAGTGCCGTCGCGCAACACCATCCCGAAGGCCATGGGCAACCGGTTCTTCGGCATGGTGGCCATCGCAGCCGCGCCAACCTCGGCCCACTCCTTGTCCGTCAGGTATTTGTCAATCAATGCCAGTAGGTGCGTCTCCTCGGTGACCAGGTGCTCCAGCATCGGCGGAACCAGGGCCTCGACAGCCGCGGCGAGAGCGTCGCGGTCGACAGCGGTCGCGCTCCGGCGCCAGGCGTGGGACCGACTCTCCACCTCGCCGAGTGCCTCATGCAGGCCCTCGTGCTGACGTTCCATGGTCTCGACCAACGGCGCGATCTCTCTCGGACCCCGTTGCATCAGTTTCGGCCAGACCTTCTCGTCCTCGCCGGCGTGGTGCAGGTTCAGCAGACCGGTGAGGATGAGCACGTGGTCGGCGACCCGTGCGGCGGCGACGCCGTCGTTGGCAGAAGTGGTCCGTACGAGTGCCGCGGCAGCGGGGAACTCGCGTCGGAAGGCGTTGTGGACGAGGTACATGTCGCGGCTGTCTGCCATGGTTCTCTTTCCTTGATTCCGTGCGCGTTCGATGTGGCAGAGGCGCGGCCGACCATCGAACGGCCCACTGACATTCCGATTTGCCCCTGAAACCGTAACGGCCTGCTCTTGACGAACAGTGAACGCTCACAACGACGGGGCAACGCCTCGGCAAGTACTTGCTCGCACGGAAAGCGAGTGTTAACTTTCCGTACGAGCAAGTACTTGCCGAGCATGAAGGAGCCGCATCGTGAACACCCCCACACCCGAGGAAGCCCAAGCGGCCCTGCGGGATGTCGACCGGCGACGCAACCAGACGGCAGCGGCGGCCGGCCATTCCCGGTGGGGCTGGATCGTGGCCGGGGTCCTGATCGCGGCGTACGGATTCCTCGCCGACCGTGAACCACAGTTCATCCGCACCTGGGGCAGCGCCATCGTCCTCCTGCTGCTGTTCGCCTCTCTGCTGGGCAACACACGCCTGGGCGGTTCGCTGCTCCGTCGGCCGGTGCGTCCGCGCGTCACGCCCGACCCGGCGAGCGTGCTCTGGCTGCTGCTGGTGCTTGCCGTCCTGATCGGCGGCACAACGATCGCCGCGGCCATGGACGTTCCGCACGTCGCCCTGTGGAGCGGGCTCGCCGGCGGTGTCCTGGTGGCCGCCGCAGGTCCGTGGTGGCAGCGCAGGATCCTCACCAGAGAGACCGGACGTTGACCGAACCCAAGTTGGACCCCGCGCTACTCGATCCCACCCGACTGGCCATCCTGGCGCTGCTGGCGGGAACGGAGTGGGCCGAGTTCGCCTTCGTCCGCGACTCCGTGGAGCTGAGCGACTCGGCCCTGTCCAAGCGGATCTCAGCCCTGAGCGACGGCGGCTACGTCGAGGTCCGCAAGGGTTACGTGGGCAAGCGCCCGCGTACCTGGATCAACCTCTCCACGACCGGTCGCGTGGCTCTGAGCGCCCACATCGCTGCCCTGCAGGAGATCGCCACGCGGGTCGTCCGCCCCGACCCGACACATGCCCCCGAGCAGTCCAGCTAGACGGGGGTGTCGTTGCCGCGACGCCACGCCCCGGGACGGCAGTGCAGGGGGTACGGCCGGCGCCGCGGCGGATGGCCACCCCGTTCCACAAGCCCGGATCATGTCCGGAAACGTTCGAGCCATCCGCCTGGCGCGCGTCGAACACGTCCACGAACCGAGCTAGGCCGGCTCGCGTACGCCTCCGGCGTTCCCACCATCGTCCGGCATCGGTTCGGCAGGGGCTTCTGGCAGTTCGTCCGACGCGCCGGGCAGGAGGACGCCCGGGTCGTCGGGCACCGGCTCGCGGGGGTCGATGGGCGGATACTGTTCGGGGTCGAGATCCGGTCCAGTCATCAGGCGAGTATCCGTCGTTCTCCGGAATGCCGCTCGTCGAGCCCCGCGAGCCGGGTGACCTGTCCCGCGCTCTGGTTGAAGCGAATCCACTCGACGAGCGGCCGATCAGGATCGGTGACCTCGGCACCTCGGCGGGCAGGTGCGCGACGTCAGGTGGTCCCCAGCAGGTCCCACCGGTTGCCGGCGATGTCGAGAAAGACCGCGACCCGGCCGTAGGGCTCGGTTCGTGGCGCTCGGACGAAGGTGACATCGGCCTCGACCATCCGCCGGTATGCGGCGTCGAAGTCGTCGACGCGGAGGAAGAACCCGACTCGGCCGGCCAACTGGTCACCGATCGCGGCACGTTGGTGTTCTCCGTCGGCGCGAGCGAGCAGGAGCCCGGTCTGGGCGCCCGGCGGCCGGACGACGACCCACCGCTTGGGTCGACCATCGTTGGTCAGCGATGGGGAGTCCTCGACGAGGTCGAAGCCGAGTACGTCGGTGAAGAACGCGATCGCGGGGTCGTACTCGTCGACAATGAGGGCAACCAGGTCGATCTGCACCACGGCAGCGTACGTGGGACAGGGCCCTCCTGGCCGCCCCGTGAGTCGACAACGGCCAACAGAGCGTCCGGTCCTGCGTGGTCGCGGTAGATCCGTGCACCTCGAACTCAGGGGACGAGCGGCAGCGGCCGGTCGTCCCGCTCACGGCGCCAGACCCGTTGCCAACGCGCCTCGGTGATGCCAGGTGGCGCGGAATCCGTACGGAGCACAGTGCAGGCGGATCGGCAAGACCCCGTTGCGACGCCCGGACGACCACCGGCCGTTCCCGCAGACGATCGAAGACCGAGACCGCGTCTTGACGCCGGTGTCGGCATCGCCCCGTGGAGCGCGGGGATCGCGCGGTCACCACACAGCCGAACCGGCTACGCCAGTAGAGGGTCAGGCGCTGACGAGAGCGCGACCTGCCGTCACCTCATGCCGTGCCGGACGGGCGTTCACTGACCCTCTCGGCGATCGCTCGGCCCAGCTCCGCCGTCGTGCCGGTGCCCTGCAGGTCGGGGGTCAGCGGCGCCTGCCCGGGCCCGTACGCCAGGACGTCCTCGACCGCGCCGAGCAGGTGGGCGGCAGCCTCCGGATGGCCGAGGTGCTCCAGCATCATCGAGCCGCACCAGATCTGGCCGATCGGGTTGGCGATACCTTTGCCGGCGATGTCGGGTGCCGAGCCGTGCACGGGCTCGAACAGGCTCGGGTGCTCACGCTCAGGGTTGATGTTGGCGCTCGGGGCGATGCCGAGTGTGCCGGTGCAGGCCGGGCCGAGGTCGGAGAGGATGTCGCCGAAGAGGTTGCTGGCCACGACGACGTCGAACCACTCCGGGTGGAGCACGAACTGCGCCGCGAGCGCGTCGATGTGGAACTTGTCCAGGCGAACGTCGGAGAACTGCCCGCCCATCGCGGCCACCCGCTCGTCCCAGTACGGCATGGAGATGGAGATGCCGTTGCTCTTGGTGGCGGACGTCAGGTGCCGTTTCGGGCGACGGTTGGCCAGCTCAGGGCAGCCTGCGCGACCGCGACATCCACGCCGGGCAGCACCACGTGCCCCTGGCCATGCTCCCGCTGCCGGAGTCGCACTGAGACCGGTGCCAGCCTCACCGAGGAGGCGTTCCGAGTCCACTCCGGCGCTCATACGATCTGCACCGGCGCGTCGATCGCGAGGCGGACGCCATCAGTCCCGCCACTCCTTCGCGAGCAGTTCGTACGAGCTGACCCGGTCGCCGTGCGCATGGGTGATCGTGGTGATCAGCAGTTCGTCGGCGGCGGTGACGTCACGCAGGACGCGCAGCCGCTCGACGACTGTCCCCGGCGATCCCACGAACTGGGTGTCCACCCGGTCGGCGACGAATTCGCGGTCCTCGTCGGTCCACGTCAGCGCGGCGGCCTGCTCCGGGCGCGGGAACGGGATGGCACCGTCACCGCTGCGAATGCTGCGCACCCAGGGCCCGTACGGTGCGGCGAGCCGACGTGCGGTCTCGTCGGTCTCGGCGACGACCACGTCGGCCGAGACCACCACGTACGGCTGGGCCAGCGCCGGGGAGGGCCGGAACGCGGCCCGGTAGGCGGTCACCGCATCGAGCACCGACGAGGGGCTCACGTGGTAGTTCGCGGCGAAGGGCAGCCCGAGCGCGCCGGCGAGTTGAGCACTCTCGCCGCCGCTGCTGCCCAGCAACCACACCGAGAGGTCGGCACCCTCCCCCGGTACGGCGTGCGCGTCCAGACCGTTCTCGTCGGTGTAGTCGCCACGAAGGAGGGCCAGGACGTCGGCCACCTGGTCGGCGAAGGCCGGCGGCTGCGCGCCCGGTTGGTGCAGCAACGCGCTGGCCTGCGCGAAGCGCGGTGAGGCGAGCACCCGGGCGTAGGAGAACGGCGGCGGGATCAGCAGTCCGTCGACGACCCGGGCCTCGACCGGCGGCACGTTCGTGGGAGCGGTGAGTTCCCGGGCCGCCTCGACGCGCCGCTGCCCGGAACGGCCCAGCCCGAGGTCGATCCGCTTCGGGTACAGCGCGGCGAGGGTGCCGAACTCCTCAACCACCGACAGGGCGGTGCGGTGACCGACCTGAACGGCGCCGGAGCCGACGCGGAGCACGCTGGTGGCCGCGGCGACCTGCCCGATGAGCACCGCCGGCGCCGAACTGGCGACGCCCACGGCGAGATGGTGCTCGGCCAACCAGTAACGGTGGTAGCCGGACTGCTCGACCCGGCGGGCCAGGTCGACGGTGTTGCGGAGGGCGTCGGCGACGGTGCCTCCGGCGGGCACCGGCGACAGGTCGAGGACGGACAGGGGTGTCGATGGCATTGTGGTTTCCCGTCTCTTCTCAGACCGCCGGCGTGGCGGTCACCGCCGGTGCGAAGGGGCGACTGGGGATCTCTCGCCGCAGCACGGGCGCCACCTCGGCCTGGAACAGTTCCAGGCTCTCTCGATGCTGCTTGTCGGTCAGCCCGTCGTGATCGGCCTGGAGGTGCATGACCTCGTGGCCGAACTCCCCGTGATAGCGCAGCACCTTGTCGATGATCTGCTGCGGGCTGCCGACCAGGATGGAACTGCGTTCGATGGCGTCCTCCAGGGTGGGGAAGACCGCCGGCAGACCGAGCCGCTGGAACGCCGCGACCCGGGCGTCGAAGATCGGTCGGTACCGCTCGATCGCCTCCTGCGAGGTGCGCGTCACGTAGAAGCCGGCCGATCCCGCGCCGACCAGGGCGTCGGCCGGGTCATGACCGTAGTGGACCCAGCGGTCCCGGTAGTGGCGGATAAGCTCGGCGTACGGCTCGATGGGGTTGGTGACGTTCGCGGAGAAGAGCGGGTCGCCGTAGCGGGCGGCCAGGTCGACCGACTCCCGGCTGGTGGCGCTGCCGTGCCAGACGCGGATCGGCTGTTGCAGCGGGCGCGGCCAGGTCTCGGCCTCGGTCAGCGACGGCCGGTACGTCCCCGACCAGGTGACCCTGTCCTCCCGCCAGAGCCGACGGAACAGCTCGTAGCCCTCCCGGTTCCGATCCCACTGGTCCTCGGCCGTGACGTGGAACAGTTGGGCCTGCGCGGCCCCGTTGCCCTTGCCGATGATCAGTTCGAGTCGACCGCCGGAGAGGTGGTCCAGGGTGGCGTAGTCCTCGTACGCGCGGACCGGGTCGAGCAGGCTGAGCGTGGTGACGGCGGTGAAGAGGCGGATGGTGGACGTACGGGCCGCGATGTGGCTCAGCACCACCGGAGGCGACGAGGAGATGAACGGCCGTTCGTGCCGCTCGCCGACGCCGTACCCGTCGAAGCCGAGCTCCTCGGCGAGGAGAGCAGTGTCGACCACCTCGCGGAACCGTTCGGTAGTGCCGCGGCGCTGACCGGTTACCGGGTCGGGCAGGTGGGTGATCAGGGTGATCAGCAGGAACTTCATGCGGGGACCGTCGCTTCCGGCACAGGGGTCATGGGTGGCGTACCGCCAGGGCGAAGCAGCGCGAGTAGGGCAGGGTGTCGTACGGGGCGAAGACCGGTATCGGCCGGTAACCGGGCTGCTCGTACCGGCGGATCGCGTCGGGTTGGCGGTCGCCGGTCTGCAGCACGATGCGTACCACGCCGAGCTGGCCGGCGGCCTCCCGGGCCGCGTCGAGCAGACTTCCGGCGATGCCGTGCCCCCGGTGGGCGGGCGGTACGTACATCCGCTTGAGTTCCAGGTCGCGACCGTGCCACCGCATCGCGGCGTGGCCGACCGGCGTGGCGTCGGCCGTGTACGCCACGCCCGTCCATGCGACCGAGCCCGGTCTCAGCACCTGCGCCGTGGGCAGGTGGATCGGGTCGTCGGGACGGTCGGCGTACCGGTGACGCAGTTCGGTGGTCATTCCGGCCCGCAGGGCC
Organism: Micromonospora sp. NPDC005710; assembly: GCF_040630995.1. NCBI lineage: Bacteria > Bacillati > Actinomycetota > Actinomycetes > Micromonosporales > Micromonosporaceae > Micromonospora > Micromonospora sp. NPDC005710. The sequence continues at coordinate 90,728 of NZ_JBEXYP010000017.1, forward strand.
GTGGCGTCGGGGTCGTCCCACCGTCGGCGGCAGACCGTGACTGGCGTGGTCACGCGGCACCGACGCGGCCGACCGGGCGGGCGGGGCCGAGACCAAGGTGGTCGCGCAGGGTGGTGCCGGTGTACTCGGTGCGGAAGACGCCGCGCTCCTGCAACAGTGGGACGACCTGGTCGACGAACTGGTCGAGACCGCCCGGGGTCAGGTGTGGCACCAGGATGAAACCGTCGGCGGCGTCGGACTGGACGAAGTGGTTCATCCGGTCGGCGACCTGCCGCGGGGTGCCGACGAAGGACTGCCGACCGGTCACTTCGATGATCAGGTCACGGATCCCGAGGCCCTTCTCCTCGGCCAGGGCGCGCCACCGGCGGGCGGTACCGACCGGGTCCGGGTACATGCCGGCCCGGCCTCGACTGATCACGTCGGCGCTGACGTCGGGGTCCTCGACGGGCAACGGGCCGTCCGGGTCGTACGCGGACAGGTCCCGGTTCCACAGCTGTTCCAGCAGCAGGATCGCGGTCTGCGGGCTGACCTGCTGGCGGCGGATGTGGTGGGCGCGCTCCTGCGCCTCGGCGTCGGTGTCGCCGAGCACGAAGGTGACCCCGGGAATGATCTTCAGATCGTCGGGATGGCGGCCGTGCCTGGCGAGCCGGGACTTCACGTCGCGGTAGAACTCCTGGCCGTCCTCCAACGTGCCGTGCCGGGAGAAGATGGCGTCGGCGCTGGACGCGGCGAACTCGCGTCCGTCGGGCGAGTCACCGGCCTGAAGGATCACCGGGTGCACCTGCGGGCTGCGCGGCACTGTGAAGTGGCCGCTGATGTCGAACTGGTCGCCGGGGTGGGCGAACCCGCCCGGGTCCGCCTCCGCCAGGTACCGGCCGCCGTCGCGGTCCCCCACGATCGCCTTCGCCGGCCAGGACTCCCACAACTCGCGGGCGGTCCGGAGGAACTCGGCGGCCCGCTCGTAGCGCAGGGAACGGTCGAGGTAACCACCCCGGCGGAAGTTCTCCCCGGTGAACGCGTCGGACGTGGTAACGACGTTCCAGGCGGCGCGACCACCGGAGAGGTGGTCGAGGCTGGCCAGTTGGCGGGCCAGCTCGTACGGCTCGCGGAAGGTGGTGTTCAGGGTGCCGGCGAGCCCGAGGTGGCTGGTGACGCTCGCGAGGGCGGCCAGCAGGGTCAACGTGTCCGGACGGCCCACCACGTCCAGATCGTGGATGCGCCCGCGCTGCTCGCGCAGGCGCAGCCCTTCGGCGAGGAAGAAGAAGTCGAACTTCCCGCGCTCGGCGGTGCGGGCCAGGTGGACGAACGAGGAGAAGTCGATGTGACTACCGGAGTCCGGGTCGCTCCACACCGTCGTGTTGTTGACGCCGGGAAAGTGCGCGGCCAGGATGATCTGCTTGGGCATGGCGGTCTCCAGAGATCAGGCGGTCGCCGCGACGGCGTACCGGCTGGCCGGTCGGGGCAGGCCGAGCAGGTCGCGCAACGTCCCGCCCGGGTACCCGACGCGGAACAGCCCCCGGTCCCGCAGCGCGGGCACCAGCGCACGGGTGATCAGGGTCAGGTCGTGGGGAAGGACGGCGGGTCGCAGCCGGAAACCGTCCACGCCCGAGCGCTGCCAGGTGGCGAGCAGGTCCGCCAGGTCGGCCGCCGTTCCGGTGAAGCTGGCCGCGTCCGAGCTGAACTGCTGGCCGTGCAGCTCGTCGAGACGCGCACCGCGCCGCCGGGCGTGGGTCGGCGGCTCGTCAAGCAGGACGTTCAGGTCGGCGAACACGCGCAGCGGCGGCTCGGTCCGGCCGACGACCGCCTCGGCCGCCCGGACCTCGGCGACGACCGCGGCGGCGTGCGCGGCGTCGGCCGGGGTGACGAAGACGACGTCGGCGTGCCGGGCCGCGAAGGCGTACGGCACCGACGAGTGGGCCAGCGCGGCCACCACCGGCTGGCCCTGCGGCGAGCGGGGCACGATGGAGGGCCCCTTGACCGAGAACCACCGACCCACGAAGTCGATGTAGTGCAGCCGTTCCCGGTCGACGAAGCGCCCGCTGGCGACGTCCCGGATCTCGGCGTCGTCCTGCCAGCTGTCCCACAGCCGGCGGACCACCTCCACGGCGTCGCCGGCCTCCGCGAAGAGGTCACCGACGAGTCGGACGACGTCCGGGTCGTCGAGCCGGGCCGGATCCAGCGCGGGGATCTCCCGACGGCCGAAGTGACCAGCCTCGGCTCGCCGGGCGGAGACCCGGGGCCGCCAGCCGGCCCGGCCGCCGCTGAGGTGGTCGAGTGTGGCCACCCCCGTGGCGAGGTGGAACGGTTCGGTGTGGGTGGTGCTGGTGGTTGGTACCAGCCCGATGTGCCGGGTCAGCGGGGCCAACCGGGCCGCGATCTGCACCGCGTCGAGGCGTCCGCGGAGCTGGTCGACCCGGCCGTCGGGGCCGTCGGGTCGCGTCGACTGAAGGTCCAGGCTGTCCTCGAAGGTGAGCAGGTCCAGGGTTGCTCGCTCGGCCTCCCCGGCGAGGGCCGCCCAGTAGCGGGCGGTCAGCGGCGCCGAGGCGCCGGCGCGCGAGAGACGCCAGGCGGCGGGATGCCAGCCGAGGCCGTCGAGGGCGACTGCCAGGTGCAAAGTCTTCTCGGTCATGGGCGTTCCTCCTGCGGTCGGCCGGCGGCGACGAGCGTGGGCAGCGCGTCGAGCAGCGATCGGGTGTAGTCGTGTCGGGGGTAGGTGAAGACGTCGCCGACCGGTCCCTGCTCGACCACAGTGCCGTCGTGCATCACCAGCACCCGGTCGCTCAGGTGGTGCACCACGCCCAGGTCGTGCGAGATGAACAGCAGCGCGGTGCCGTCGGCGGCGCGCAGCTCGGCCAGCAGGTCCAACACCTGGGCCTGCACGGAGACGTCGAGCGCGGAGACCGGCTCGTCGCAGATGATCAGACTCGGTCGGGGTGCGATGGCGCGGGCGATGGCGACGCGCTGCCGCTGCCCGCCGGAGAGTTGCCGGGGATGTCTGTCGAGCAGGTCCGCGCCGAGGCCGACGCGACGCAGCAGGTCGACGACGTGATGACGGCGGTCCGCACGGCCGACGTCGGGGTCGAGGTTCTCCGCAACGACCCGCCCGACGCTGTAGCGCGGGTCGAAGGAACTCAGCGGGTCCTGCGAGATGAGCTGCAACCTGCGTCGCAGCGGGTGCCGGGTCCGCTCTGGCACGGCGGCCCACGGCGTCTGCTCGAAGGTGACGGTGCCCGCGTCGGCATCGAGCAGACCGGCGACGATCCGGGCTACCGTGCTCTTGCCGGAACCGGACTCCCCCACCAGGCCCAGCGTCTCGCCCCGCGCGATGGTGAATGAGACGTCGTGCACGACGGTGTGCTCGCCGTACCTCTTGGTCAGGCCGCCCACGTCGAGCACTGTGTCGTCGGCGCGGACCTCCGGCCGGGCGGGCAGCGCCGCCCGTGCAGCTCCGCCGGGGGCCGCGCCGGCGAGCCGTCGGCCCCGCGAGGTCGCGGACGGCACCGCGGCCAACAACTGCCGGGTGTACGGGTGCTCCGGTGCCCGCAGCAGCCGGTCGGTGGGCCCGTGCTCGACGATGCGACCGTCGCGCATGACCAGCACCCGGTCGGCGACCTGGGCGACCACGGCCAGGTCGTGGCTGATCAGCAGCAGGCTCACCCCGGCGGCCCGGCGTTCGGCGAGCAGCCGCAGGATCTGGGCCTGCACGGTGACGTCCAGCGCGGTGGTCGGCTCGTCGGCGATGAGCAGTGCCGGTTCCCCGGCGATCCCCGAGGCGATCAGCGCGCGCTGCCGCAGCCCGCCGGAGAGCTGGTGCGGATACTGTCGGGCGCGACGCTGCGGCTCCGGCAGGTGGACCAGGTCGAGCAGGTGGGCGACCCGGCCGGCCCGTTCGGTACGGCCGACGATGCCGTGGGTGGTGAGCACCTCGCCGATCTCGGCGCCCACGGTGCGCAGCGGGTCGAGGGAGACCAGCGCGTCCTGCAGGACCAGCCCGGCGAGGCGACCCCGGACCCGCCGCCAGTCCCGTGGGCGGTATGTCCGCACGTCCTCGCCGGCCAGGTCGAGCCGGGCGGCGCGGACCCGTGCGTCCGGGCCGGCGAGACCGACAAGGGTACGGGCGGTGACGCTCTTGCCGGAGCCGGACTCCCCGACGACTGCCACGCACTCACCACGCTCGACGGTGAAGCTGATTCCGCGCACCGCGGCCACCCGGCCGGACGGGGTGTCGAAGTCGACGTGCAGGTCCTCGACCGTGACCAGCGGTGCCATCAGCGTCGCCGCCCATCGAAGCGGGCCTGCCAGTGCCGGCCGACCACGGTCAGCGAGACCACTGTGGCGGTGACGGCCAGGCCGGGCAGGATGCTGATCCACCACGCCACGTGGAGATAGTTGCGCCCCTCGGAGAGCATCGCGCCCCACTCCGGCGACGGCGGCTGGGGACCCATGCCGAGGAAGCTGAGCCCGGCGGCGGCCAGGACCGCCTCACCGAGCCCGATCACCGCGAGCACCGGCACCGGCCCGACCACGTTGGGCAGCACGTGCCGCAGCACCAGCCGGGACCGCGACTGCCCGAAGGTGACTGCCTGTTCGACGAAGCCGGAGCGGCGGACCAGAAGCGTCTGACCACGGACCACCCGGGCGTGGTGCGGCAGTGTGGCGATGCCGATGGCCACGATCAGGCTGCCGGTGCCGGTTCCGGCGATGGCGATGAACAACAGGGCCAGCAGCAACATCGGGAACGCCGACAGCGCGTCGAACGTGCGGCTCAGTGCCTCGTCGGCGACCCGGTGCGTGAGCCCGGCGAGCAGGCCGAGCAGCACCCCACCGGTCACCGCGATCGCGGTGGCGGCCACACCGATGGTGAGCGAGTGACCGGCGCCGTGCACCACCCGGGTCAGGACGTCGCGGCCGAGGTGGTCGGTGCCGAACCAGTGCCCGGCGCCGGGCGGACTCAGCACGGCGAGCGGGTCGGCCGCGAGCGGGTCACCGGGCGCCAGCGCCGCCGGCCAGGCCGCGGCGACGACCAGCAAAACGAGGTACGCCCCGGCGACGAGCAGGCCGGGCCGCGGCCGAAATCGTCGGCGTACGACCGGTTCGGTCTGGTCGACGAAGATCCGGGCGGGCGCGTCGGTGAGCGGGGGGCCCACTGTGACTGTCATCGGGTCAGCTCCTTCGCAGACGCGGGTCGACCAGCAGGTACGCCAGGTCCGCGGTGGTGTTGACCACGACGTAGCCGGCGGCGGAGAGGGTGACGACGGCCAGCACCACCGGCATGTCCCGGGTGGTGACCGCGGAGAGGGTGACCTGGCCGAGGCCGGGCCGGCCGAAGACCTGTTCCACGATGACGGTGCCGCCGATGACGATGCCGAAGACCCAGCCGGCCAGACTGACGGCCGGCAGGACGGCGTGCCGCAGCGCGTGGCGTACCAACACCGTTCGTTCCCGTGCGCCTCGCGACCGGGCGGTGAGCACGAACGGCTCGTCGAGTGCCTTGTCGATGCCGTCGCGCAGCACCTGGGTGAGCAGCCCGGCGATGGGTAGCGCGAGGGTGACCGCGGGGAGCACCAATGCGCGGAGTCCACTGTCGCCCGAGACCGGGAAGAGCCCGAACCGGAACGAGAGCACACTGAGCAGCAGAAGGCCGATCAGGAACGACGGGGTGGAGACCAGCAGCAGTTCGGCGCCGGAGCTGACCCGGCGCAGCCACGGTCGCCGGTCCCCGGCGGTGGCCACCGCGATGAGTAGGGCGAGCGACACCCCGAGCCCGGCGGCGGCGACCGCGAGGGTGAGGGTGGGGGCGAGTTGTTCGCCGATGATCTCGGTGACGGGTCGTTGCAACAGGTACGAGCGACCGAGGTCGCCGCCACCCAACCGCTCGAGGTAGTCGAGGTACTGCACGACGGCCGGCCGGTCCAGGCCCCAGTCGGCGATGATCTCGGCGCGGATCTGCGGGGTGTCCGCGCCGTCGCCGACGATATTGTCCACTGTGTCTCCGGGGGCGGCCAGCAGCGCCAGGTAGGCGGCGGTGGCTGCGACCCAGAGGACGACCAGGCCGGCGCCGAGTCGGCGGGCGACGGCACGTACGGGTGGTGGGCTCATGTCACTTGCCGATCCACAGGTCGTACGCGCTGGCGGGCACCCCGGCGGTGGGTTCGAAGCGCACCCCGCCGACGCCGGTGCTGGCGGCGATCTGGTCGGCGGGCGCGTACAGCGGCAGCAGCAGGGCCTGCTGGACAACGACCTGTTGCTGCAGGTCGGCATAGAGGCCGGCCCGCTTCGTCGGGTCCGCGGTGGCCTGACCGGCCTCCAGGAGCTGGTCGATCCGAGGATCGTTGACCTGGGTGCGGTTGATGCCGCCCTTCGAGTGCAGCAGCAGGTTCAGCGCCGCTCCGGCGTCGGTGTCTGCCCGCGAGTTGTCGAAGACCTCGTACTCGTTACGCTGGATGGCGTCGGTGGCGGTCCCTTGGTCGACGAGCGACACCTTGAGGTCGATACCGGCGCTCTGCTTGACGGCCGCCTGCACGGCCTGCGCCAGGACGTCGCGGCGGTCGCGGACGAAGGGTGCGGACTGCACGAGCCGTACGGTGAGCCGTCTGCCGGCCTTCACCCGGTAGCCGTCGGCGTCCCGGGCAGTCCAGCCGGCCTGGTCGAGCAGGCTGTTCGCCTTGGCCGCGTCGCCGCTGTACGCGTTGCCGTCGAGCCGCTTGTCGTACAGCGGGCTGGACGGGCTGATCACGCTCCAGGCGCGGGTCGCGGTGTCCCGGTAGACCGACCGCAGCACGGTGTCCACGTCGACGGCCTCCCGGAACGCCTGGCGGACCCGTAGGTCGTCGAAGGGTGCGTGGGAGGTGTTGAAGTAGTACGAGTAGGCGGAGCCGGAGTTGAGCTCCCTGGTCAGGCGCAGCGTCCGATTGCCGGTGACCAGCGGCTGGTCCGTGGCCGGCACTCCCTCGATGAGCTGCACCTGACTCGACGTGAGGGCGCCGACGCGGACCGCCGACTCCTTGAGGAACCGGTAGATGATCTCGTCGAGGTACGCCGGGCCGGTGTGCGTCGCGGTGGGCGGCGCCCAGTCGTAGCCGGGGTTGCGCCGGTAGTGCAGCTCCTGACCCGCGACGTAGCGGTCCAGCACGAACGGTCCGGTGCCGACCACGTCGACGCCGCCGGCCTTGAGGTTCTTCGCCTCGCGCAACGACTTCGGCGAGATCTGCGCGCCCTGCGGGGAGGCGAGGAAGTCGAGGATCAGCACGTCGGGCCTGGTGAGAGTGAGCCGTACGGTGCGCGGGTCGACGACCTCGACGGACGTGAGGTTGCGCAGTTGCACGGCGGCGACGGCGGGGGCGTAACCGGGTTCGCGGAGTTTGTCGATGTTCGCCTTGACGGCTGCGGCGTCCAGGGGCGTGCCGTCGGAGAAGGTGACGCCGTCGCGCAGTGTCAGCGTGTACGCCAACCCGTCCGGGGCGACCTGCCAACCGGTGGCCAGCCACGGCACCAGCTTGCCCTGCTGGTCGTAGGTGAGCAGGGACTCGAAGGTGTTCCAGACCAACAGTCGAGCCTTGGCCTGGGCGTACTGGTGCGGGTTCAGGGTGATCGGCTCGGTCTCCACGGCCCAGGTGAGGCTGCCGCCGGAGCGCGGCTCGCCGGCGGCTTCGGCGGCCGGCGTGGTGGCGGTGGAGCAGCCGGCGACGAGGGCGAGCAGCGGGGCGAGTGCGGCGGCGGCGAGGGTTCGCAAACGGTTGGCGGGCATGGCGAGGTCTCCTGTCCAGGCAGGCGGTACGGGTACGCCGACACCCGGCCCGGCGCGGTGAGCGCGGGTCGGTCCTGGGGTGTCGGTGCGGATTGCTCGGCGGTCGGCTCGGCAGTGAGCTCCACCTTCGGCCGGCCGGTGTGGCGGGCCGGGTAAGCGGGTGCCGGTCAGGCCAGACAGGAACTCGACCACACCCGACCGAAGTCGATGTGGCCGCGGATCGTCAGCCGCAGCTCGCTGGACATGAGCCGAGTTCACTCGCCGTGCGGATCGGTGTCAACACATCGGTCGATGGATGTCGGCTATCGCACGCGGGGACGCCGATTCATTGACGTAATCCCTACTAAGGCTATAGGATTTGGAGGAAATGCGTCCGCAGGTCGGCCTGGACCCGCGCGGGCCGGGATCGGTCCGCCGGACACGTCACCGCCTGGGAGCGTCAGTCCAGATCGAGCAGGACCTTGCCCGGCACCCGTCGTTCCCGCATCGCCTCGACCGCGACCCCGAGGCGATGCCACGAGCCGCGCCAGCCGATCGGCGCCCGCAGCACCCCCTGGGCCACGAGGTCCACCAGCAGCGCAAGATCGGCTGCCGGGGCGGTGGCGTCGCCGAAGGACCGTAACGTTCGGGATGTGCCCGGGGCGAAGGTGGAGTTCACCGGAAAGACGGCCGGCTCGCCGGAGGCCCAGCCGATGCTGTGCAGCACCCCGCCCGGCGCGAGCAGGCCCCACGCGGCCACCAACTGGGCACCGCCCACCGTCTCCAGCACCACGTCGACCGGGTGGCCGACGCCCTCGAGGCCGACCACCACCTCGTCGGCCCCCAGCGCCGCCAGCCCGTCGCCCCGGGGCGCCGACCCGACCGCGGCGATCACGGACGCACCCCCGTGCCGCGCCAGTTGGACCGCCACCCGGCCCACTCCCCCGGACGCCCCCGTGATCAGCACGCGACGCCCGGGCAGCGGACCGGACGCCCGGAGCGTCCGCAGCGCGGTGAGGCCGACCATCGGCAGTGCGGCCACCTCGGACAGGTCGATGTCGGGGGGCACCACCGCGACGCTGTCCAGGTCGAACACCGCGCGTTGGGCCCACGCGCCCGGCCCGAAGGCGAGCACCCGGTCTCCCACCCGCGGACCCGGACCGCTCTCGGCGGCCCGCCGCACCTCGCCGGCGGCATCGTGCCCGAGCACTCGTCCGGCCGGCCAGAGATCGAGGTGACGGATCTCGCCGGCGTTGACGGCGGCGTGCCGCACCTCGACGAGCACCTGCCCCGGCCCGACCTCGGGCTCGGGGACATCGATCAGCCGGAATCCGTCGGCGGCGTCCGGAGCGGCGACGATCGCCCGCATACAACCCCCTGGGTCTCCACGAGGTTCTTGACTGGTGGCACACACCAACGACCCTGTCGGCGACCGGCGGACGACGCCGGCCCGATGGTCAGGCGGCGGCGCGGCGGGCTGTGCCGTCCGGAGCGTCCGCGAGACCCGCGTAGCGACCCCGGTGGTAGAGCAACGGGGAGCCGACGTCGGCGTGCCGGAGCAGCTCCGGCTCGGCCAGCACGACCACGTGATCGCCGACGACCACTCGGTCGACGACCCGGCACACCAGCCAGGCCAGGGCGCCGTCGAGGATCGGCAGCCCGTTCGGCCCGGGCCGCCAGCGGGTCGGAGCGGCGAAGCGGTCGATCCCGCTCGTGGCGAAGGTCTTGGCCAAGTCCTGTTGGCCGTGGGCGAGCAGATGCACCGCCACGTGCCGCGCCTGGGCCAGCGTCGGCCACGTGGACGAGCCGAGGTTCAGGCAGAACGAGACGATCGGCGGCGTCAGCGACACCGAGGTGAACGATGTCGCGGTGAAGCCTACCGGCGGCGCACCGGGGGCGGTGACCACCGTGACGGTGCTGGCCTGGTGGCGCAGCAACCGGCGCAGCGCGTCGGCGTCGGCGTCGATCGGGGCTTCGGTGGACGAGGTCATGGCGTTCCTCCCGAGGGGTGGCGGCGCGGAGCGCTAGGAACGGACGGCGGGGTCGGCCACCAGCCGCTCGAACGGGGTCTTCTCGCCGGCCTCGACGGCGACCGGCAGCCGGTTCTCCGTCGGTGGCAGCGGGCAGGTCGCGAAGTCGGTGTACGCGCACGGCAGGTTGACGGCCCGGTTGAAGTCCAGCGTCACCCGACCCTCCTCGTCCGGTGCCCCGACGGCCAACGACCGGTTGGCGCGGTAGGTGGTGACGCCGGAGGTGCTGTCGGTGAACAGCACCGACAGGCTGCCGGGCCCCGCACCGTTGAACGCCGTCAGGCTCAGCGGCAGGCCGTCGACGCTGAACTCGATCCGACCGGGCGCGTCGTAGACGTGCTGGAGGCCCTCCACGGCAGCGCCGACAGTGGTCGGTCGGGGACTGTCGAACGGCAGGAACTGCCCCTGGAGCACCCACCGCTCGGCGGGCGGGTAGGTGGCGGTGCCGCGGTAGCGCCTCCGCAGCGGGTGGTCGGGGCGTCGGGGTCGGAGGATGTCGTGCCCACCCCGCCGGGCCACCTCAAGGACGCCACCGACGATGCCCACTGTGATGCCGGCGCGCTCGGCGATCGCCCCGAACTGATGCCGCTCGCGGACGCTCCGGCCCTCGACGACGATCTCCTCGTCGTCGGCGAGGGTCACCGCCGGCCCCTCCTTCCCGGTGCTCCACTGCCCGGGCACCCCGGGGAACCGCTGCGGCTCCCCGGTGAGCCAGTGCAGTCCGGCGACGGCGAGGAAGCCGTGGCGGTCCGCCCGCGCCTCCTCGTGCCGGTGGTGCCACTCCTGCCAGTCCTCGGTGAACGCACGGGTGGATCGTGCGGCGTCGGGGGATGCGGACGGTGCGAGATCACTGGTCATGAGGGGTCCCTCTCGTTGACGTGCGGCCGCTCGGGAACGGGTGCGAAGGCGCCGGATGCGAGCCGGCGGGACGACGACCGACGGGCCGGGATCGCCCGCTCAGGCCGGAAGGACCGCCGGGCGACAGAGCTGCGCGGCGACCCGCATCAGGTCGACGACCCGGCGGGAGGTGAACAACCGAACAAGCAGCATGGGCCGATTTTCCTACCAAACAAGTAGGATTTCAAGTCCCCGGCACCAGGCGGCACCACATGACTTCGGGATGCCAGGCGCCGGATGTCGTAACGGCCTGTCGACGGGCGGATCCCAGGGCCTGAAATCCTACTTGACACATAGGAATTGTTGGTTAGCGTCGTATCCGTGACCAGCCAACACACCCTGCTTCGGGGCACCGCCATCGCGGTGTCGCGGGGATGCTGCCGTGGCTGGACCGCCGCCTGCGGCTGCTGCCGCTGAGCCCGCACCCCCTCCCTCCCCCCTCGCGCCGCCGGCTCGACGATGACCGGCTGCCGACTCCTCGCACCGATCGACTGCTGCTCGCCGCCCTACGTCCACGCGTACTCGGGGCGGCGGTACCTGTCTTCATCGACCCAGGAGGACAGCCATGACCGTCATCGCCGAACCCGTGACTCCGGTCGACCCGGACCTGTTCCGTGCTCTTCTACGCCGGCACGCCGCCGCAGTCGCGGTGGTCACCGCCGCGGGCGAGCCACCGGCCGGGTTCACCGTCACCTCGCTGACGTCGGTGTCGCTGCATCCGTCGCTGGTGTCGTTCTGCCTGGCCCGATCGTCGTCGAGCTGGCCGACGGTCGCCGACGCGGAGCACGTCGCCGTGCACCTGCTCGGCGAGAACCAGGCGGACGTCGCGCGCACCTTCGCGACAAGCGGCATCGACCGGTTCGCCGCACATCCAGGGTGGCGGTACGGGCCGCACCGGGTGCCGCTGCTGGACGAGCCGGTCGCCTGGCTCCTGTGTCGCGTGACCCAACGGGTGTCCGCGGGCGACCACGCCATCGTGATCGCGGAGCCGCTGATCGCCAGTCACCGCGACGGCGCGCCGCTGCTCTACCACATGGGGCGCTACGCAGCCCTGCAACCAGCGACGAAGGAGTTGTAAGTGACCTCATCATCCCTCCTGGACCGTCGGGCCTTCCTGTCCGCGACCCTCGGCGCGGCGACGCTGGGCCTGACCGCCTGCGCCGGTGACGACAGACCCACCGCGGCGTTGGCCGCGGGCGCGCCGCTGCCTGAGGTCGTGCCGAAGGGAACCAAGCTGGTCGTCGGCGACAAGGAGCACCAGAAGGCGATCGAGTTCTCCGGTGAATCCGACAAGTTCAGCTTCGAGGTGGAGTGGGCGAACATCAGCGGCGGCCCGCAGACCCTGGAGGCATTCCGCGCGAAGGCGCTGGACATCGGCTCGGTGGCCGACATCCCGCCGATCCACTCGCACTGGACCGGCATCCCCACGAAGATCGTGGCCTCGAAGTTCCGCCAGGACCCGCTCAACCACGCCATCTACCGGCTCGGCGTCGCCCCCGGCATCACGGTCGCCGCCCTCGCCGACCTGCGCGGGAAGAAGATCGCGTACAGCCCGGGACAGGCGCAGGGCGCGCTCGTCCTGCGGGTGCTTCACAAGGCCGGCCTCAACAAGAAGGACGTCAAGCTGGTGGAGCTGCCGAGCACCGGCGATGTCTACAACACCGCGCTCGCGAGCCGCCAGGTCGAGATCGCGCCGATCGGCGGTGTGCAGATCAAGCGTTACGAGACCAAGTACGCCCGGGATGGCGCGACGACGATCGCGCACGGACTGCGCGACGATCCCGGTCACCTCTACGCGCCCGTCACCGTACTCGGTGATCCGGCGAAGGCGGCGGCGATCCGCGAGTACACGCAGGCGTGGGCGCGCGCCTGGCGGTGGCGCGAGGCGAATCCGGACGAGTGGATCGAGCGGTACTACGTCAAGGACCAGGGCCTCACCGCCGACGACGGCAGGTGGCTGGTCCAGAACGGCGGCGTGGCCGACATCCCGGCGAGCTGGACCGAGGCCATCGCCCGACACCAGGAAACCATCGACCTGCTCGCCAGGGAAACCGGCAACAAACCCCTCACGGCGGAGGACCTGTACGACCGACGGTACGAGTCGGTCGGTGCGCAGGCGCTGACTGCCGGAGGTACCCAGTGACCGTCTCGGCACCGACCCGACCCCGGTCGGCCGCCGCCGCTCCCGCCGGCCGGCCGCGACGCCGACTCAAGCCGCGACGCCCGATCCCGTTCGGGGCGGCGATCGGCCCGACCCTGCTGCTGGCGGTGTGGGCGGCCGGCTCGGCCGCCGGTTGGATCGACCCCCGTACGCTCTCGGCACCCTGGACCGTGGTGGTCACGGCGGGCGACCTCATCGCCGACGGTCGACTGCAGGACAACCTGGCGATCTCCGCTCAACGGGCCGGCCTCGGCCTCGCCATCGGCACCGCCGTCGGCACGGTGCTGGCCCTGCTCGCCGGTCTGAGCCGGTGGGGCGAGGCCATCCTGGACGGGCCGATCCAGATCAAGCGTGCCATCCCGGCTCTCGCGCTGATTCCGCTGCTGGTCCTCTGGTTCGGCATCGGTGAGCAGATGAAGGTCATCACCATCACGCTGGGCGTGTTCGTTCCCGTCTACATACATACCCACAACGGGCTGCGGACCATCGACAGCCGGTACGTCGAGCTGGGCGAGTCGCTACGACTGCGGCGGACAACCTTCATCCGCCGGATCGTGCTGCCCGGCGCGCTGCCCGGTTTCCTGCTCGGCATGCGGTTCGCGGTCGTCGGGGCATGGCTGTCCCTGGTGGTCGTGGAGCAGATCAACTCCACCAGCGGCATCGGCTACATGATGGATCTCGCCCGCGAGTACGGCCAGACCGACGTGATCATCGTTGGACTCGTGCTGTACGGACTGCTCGGGCTGCTGTCCGACGGTGCCGTCCGGCTCGCGCAGAGGAAGGCCCTGTCATGGCGACGCACGCTGGCGGACTGACGACATCCCGCGCCGTACACGTTCACGGCCTGGCGCGAGGATTCGGGGACCGGGTGGTCCTCGACGCATTCGACCTGGAAATCGGCACCGGCGAGTTCGTCGCGCTGCTGGGACGCAGCGGCTCGGGCAAGAGCACACTCCTGCGTGCGCTCGCCGGCCTGGACGGCGATGCCACCGGCTCGGGTCTGGTCGACGTACCCGAGAACTCCTCGGTCGTCTTTCAGGACGCCCGACTTCTGCCGTGGCAGCGCGTGCTGGACAACGTACTCCTCGGTCTGCGCGGGCCGGACGCCACCGAGCGCGGCCGTGCGGCCCTCGCCGAGGTCGGCCTCGCCGGGAGGGAGCGGGCCTGGCCCAGCCAACTGTCCGGCGGCGAGCAGCAACGCGTGGCGCTGGCCCGGGCGCTGGTGTCCGAGCCGGAGCTACTGCTCGCCGACGAGCCGTTCGGCGCACTGGACGCGCTCACCAGGCTGCGCATGCACGCCCTGCTGCGGGTCCTCCATGCCCGGCACCGACCCACGGTGCTGCTCGTGACACACGACGTCGACGAAGCGATCACGCTTGCCGACCGGGTGCTGCTGCTGGACAGCGGCCGGATCGCCGTCGACCTCGCCATCGACCTGCCGACACCACGGTCGTACCGACAGCCGCAGTTCCTCGCGTATCGCGAGACCCTGCTGCGGGCGCTCGGCGTCAACCAGACGGAAGGATGAGCATGCTGCACCTCAACGCGTTCCTCATGGGCGTCGGCCACCACGAGGCGGCCTGGCGGCTGCCAGAAAGTGACCCGTTCGCGCAGACCGACGTCGCCCACTTCACCCGCCTGGCCCGCATCGCCGAACGCGGCAAGCTCGACTCGCTGTTCCTCGCCGACAGCCCGGTGCTGTGGAACAGCATCGGCCGGCGGCCGGGCGGCACCCTGGAGCCGACCGTGCTGCTCACCGCTCTGGCCGGCGCGACGACCCACATCGGGCTCATCGCGACGGCGTCGACGACATACAACGAGCCGTTCAACCTGGCCCGCCGCTTCGCGTCGCTGGACCACATCAGCGGCGGGCGGGCCGGGTGGAACATCGTCACCACCGCCGGCGAGAAGGCGGCCCGGAACTTCAACCTCGACGACCTGCCGGCGCACCGGGACCGTTACCAGCGGGCCGCCGAGTTCATCGAGGTGTCCCAGAAACTCTGGGACAGCTGGGACGACGCCGCGCCGCTCGGCGACAAGGACGCCGGGCGGTGGGGCGACGACGAACTGCTCTACCCACCTGAGCACTCCGGGCAGCACTTTCGCGTCGCCGGCCCCCTCAACGTCCCACGTTCCCCGCAGGGATACCCCCTGCTGGTGCAGGCCGGTTCGTCCGAGGACGGCAAGGACCTGGCCGCCCGCTACGCGGAGGCCGTCTTCACCGCCCAGCAGACACTCGCCGAGGCGCAGGCGTTCTACAGCGACCTCAAGCGGCGTGCCGCGCAGGTCGGCCGCGACCCGGACACCATCAAGATCCTGCCCGGCATCGTTCCGGCCATCGGGGCCACCGAGGCCGAGGCCCGTGCCCTGGAGGAGGAGCTGGACCGGTTGATCAAACCGGAGTACGCCCGGCAGCAGCTCGCCACGACGTTGCGGGTCGCACCGGAAGACCTCGACCTGGACAGCGAACTGCCCGCCGACCTGCCGAGCGAGGACGAGATCGAGGGCGCCAAGAGCCGGTACACGCTGATCGTCACGCTGGCCCGGCGCGAACGGCTGACCGTCCGCCAGCTCATCGGCCGCCTCGGTGGCGGGCGCGGGCACCGCACCTTCGCCGGCACACCGGAACAGGTCGCCGACGCCATCGAGCAGTGGTACCGCGGCGGCGCGGCCGACGGCTTCAACATCATGCCCCCCGTACTGCCCTCCGGACTGGAGACGTTCGTCGAGCACGTCGTGCCGATCCTGCAACGCCGCGGGTTGTTCCGCACCGAGTACGTCGGGACCACCCTGCGCGAGCACTACGGGCTGCCCCGACCCGCCAACCAGTTCACCCGGCAACTCACCACCGCGTCCCACTGAACCACGTGAAGGAGAAGTGATGGTCGACCAACGACCCTTCGGACACACCGGCGTCCGCATCAGCGCCCTGACCCTGGGCGCGATGAACTTCGGACAACGGGGCAACCCGGACCACGAGGACGGCATCCGGATCATCCACCGGGCCCTCGACGAGGGCATCACCGCCATCGACACCGCAGACGTCTACTCCCACGGCGAGTCGGAGGAGATCGTCGGCAAGGCCCTCGCGGGCGGACGACGTGACGACGTCTTCCTGGCCACCAAATTCCACGGCCAGGTCGGTGACAACCCGCAGCACCGCGGCAACTCCCGACGCTGGATCATCCGATCGGTCGAGAACAGCCTGCGGCGACTGGGCACCGACTGGATCGACCTCTACCAGGCACACCGCCCGGAGCCGGACACGGACTTCGACGAGACCCTGGGCGCGCTCACCGACCTGGTGCGCCAAGGCAAGATCCGCTACATCGGCACGTCCACCTTCGACCCGTCAGCGATCGTCGAGGGGCAGTGGATCGCGCAGCGCCGCGGCAGGGAACGGGTGGTCAGCGAGCAGCCGCCGTACTCGATTCTGGCCCGCGGGATCGAACGCGAGGTGCTACCGGTGGCACAGCGGTACGGGCTGGCGGTGATCCCGTGGAGCCCGCTGGCCGGCGGGTGGCTGTCCGGCCGCTACCACTCCAAGCTGACAGCGCCGATCTCCGGACGCGCCGAAAGGCTACCGGCCCGCTTCGACCCGACCCTGCCCGCCAACGCCGCCAAACTGACCGCCGTCGACGAACTGGCCGCACTCGCCGACGAGGCCGGGCTCTCGCTCATTCATCTCGCGATCGCCTTCGTCCTGGAACACCCGGCGGTCACGTCGGCGATCATCGGGCCGCGCACCCTGGCGCACCTGGAGTCACAGCTCGGCGCCGCCAAGGTGACGCTGTCCACGGACGTGCTGGACCGCATCGACGCCATCGTCCCGCCCGGCACCACGCTGAACCCCGCCGACGCCGGTTATCAGCCTCCGTGGCTGACCGAGCCGGCGTACCGCCGAGGCGGCGGCTCATCGGTGCGGCGAATCGGCGTGCCCTCATGAGCGACAGCCCCTCGCCGACACCGGACATCGTCGTGCTGGTGGGCAACCCTCGTGCCGGGTCACGTACCCGAGGCATCGCCGAGGCGGTGGCCGAGGCACTACGGGATCGGTTGAACGGACCGCCGAGAGTCGTGCAGGTGCTGGAGCTGGCCGAGATCGTCGGAGTGTCATTCGGACCGGAACCAGCGTACGGGGCGAAGACCGGCCCCGATCCGTTCGCGGCGGTCCGGTCGGCGCGGCTGCTGGTCGTCGCGACACCGACCTACAAGGGCAGCTACACCGGCCTGTTGAAGGTTTTCCTCGACCAGTTCGGGCACCGGGAGCTGGCCGGCGTGGTCGCTGTGGCACTGGCCGTGGCCGCCTCGCCGGCGCACGCCGACGCGGCCTCGTCAGCCCTGCGCGACGTGCTCGTCGAACTGGGCGCACAGGTCCCGGCGCCGCCGCTCGCCGTACTCGAGTCGCAGCTGACAGATGTGTACGAGATCGCGGCGCAGTGGGCCGACCAGCACACCACCGCGATCGACGCACAGCGGGCCAGCGTGGCGTGACACGACCCTGACCCGACTCACCCGCGGGGCGGCACGGTCACCGCCACCCCTGCGGGCGATGACCGCTGCCGCCATCTCACCCAACTGGAAGGCCGCCACCGATGAGTTCCGAGTTCCTCTGGTACATCCCGAACCAGGTCCAGCCCGGCCACCGCGGCGACGACGTCATCGACGACCACAACAGCCTGGATACCCTCACCAGCCACGCCAGGGCTCTCGAGGAGCACGGGTGGGGCGGCGCGCTCCTCGGGACCGGCTGGGGACGGCCCGACACGTTCACGGTCGCCACCGCGCTCGCCGCACGCACGACCACGTTCCAGCCGCTGATCGCGATCCGACCCGGCTACTGGCGACCCGCCAACTTCGCCGCCGCCGCCGCAACGCTCGACCACCTCAGCGGGGGCCGAACGCTGATCAACATTGTCTCGGGAAAGGACGACCTGGCCGCATACGGCGACGGCGAGAGCGATCCGGCCCACCGCTACGCCCGCACCAGAGAGTTCCTCCAGATCGTCCGCAAGCTGTGGACCGAGGAGAGCGTCACCTACCAGGGCGAGCATTTCGCCGTGACCGGCTCTACCCTGGCGCTCCGACCGGTCGTCAACAGTGAACGCAACCACCCCCGGCTCTACTTCGGCGGCGCCTCCCCCGCCGCCGAAGAGGTGGCCGCCACCGAGGCTGACGTCCAACTCTTCTGGGGCGAGCCGCTCGACGGCGTGGCCGACCGGATCGAGCGGCTCAAACAGCTCAGCGAGAAACTGGGACGTGAGCACGCCCCGCTGGAGTTCGGGCTGCGGGTCACCACACTGGTGCGAGACACCACCGAACAGGCCTGGGCCGATGCCGAAGCCAAAGTCGCCGAGATGGCCAAGGGCACAGGCGCCGCACGCAGTCACCACTGGAAGACCGCAGTCGGTCAGCGGCGGCTGCTCGACCTCGCCGCACGCGGAGAGGTCCTCGACGACAACCTCTACACCACCCCGGGCAAGTACGGTGGCGGCGGAGCGGGCACCACCTGGCTGGTCGGCTCCGCGCAGGACGTGGCGAACTCGCTGCGCAAATACCAGCGGCTGGGCATCAACCACTTCGTGCTCTCCGACACGCCGTACCTTCCCGAAATCACGCGTCAGGGCGACCACCTTCTGCCACTGCTGCGCACCTGACGCGGGCGGATCAACAATCGACTGACACAGCCGGAGGGCCTGTCAGCGGATGCCCTGGCTGAGGTAGAAGACCGCGAGGGCCGCGGCAAGACTGCCGAGCAGCAGCCGAAGTGCGCGTTCAGGCAGTCGTGGCTGCAGCCGGGCCGACGGTCAGCTCCCGGCCTCCCGGCCTCCCGACCGACGATCCGGCGGGTGGTGAGCCGAACAGGCGGCATGCGATCGATTTTCCTACCAGCCAGGTAGGGTTTGAGTCCTTGGACAAGCATCCTCGGAGGCGGACGGTGAGTGGAACATCTGTGTCGAGACGGTCGGCGCCACTGCGAAAGCTCGGCTTCCTGACCATCGGCCTGTTCGACGAGGCCGACCCGCGCACCGGCCATGAGGCGACACTCCAACTCGTGGAGTTGGGCGAGCAACTCGGGTTCGACAGCACCTGGGTACGCCACCGGCACCTCCAGTACGGCATCTCCTCACCGATCGCCGTCCTGGCGGCGGCCTCACAGCGGACCCGGCACATCGAGCTCGGCACCGCTGTCATCCCGCTCGGCTGGGAGAATCCACTGCGGCTGGCCGAGGACCTGGCCACTGTCGACGTCCTCTCCGGCGGGCGCCTCAACCCCGGGGTGAGCGTCGGCCCACCGATGCACTACGACCGGGTCCGCGAATCGCTCTACCCGGACACCGCCGAAGCGGAAGATTTCAGCTATACACGGGTGCGACGGCTGCTCGACCTTGTTCGCGGCGAGCCGGCGAGCGACGTCGACGGAGTCGAGGGTTTCGAGCAGTTCTCTCGCCGGGTGCAACCGCACTCCCCCGGCCTGGCTGCCCGGATGTGGTACGGCGCCGGCAGCCTCAGCTCCGCTCGCTGGGCGGGAGAGCACGGCATGAACCTGCTCACCAGCAGCGTCGTCAAGGCCGAGGAGTCCACCGACTTTGCCGAGATCCAGCTCTCGCATATTCGGATGTTTCGCGCCCACCATCCGGACGGCGAACGGGCGCGTGTCTCGCAAGGGCTCGTCGTCATCCCCACCGACACCGCCACCCCGGCCCAACGTGCCCGCTACGAGGAGTACGCCCTCCAGCGCACGCCGCGAACGGCGTCACCCCAGGGTCCGGCCCGGATGATGTTCGCCCCCGACCTCGTCGGCCCGTCGGAGCTGATCGCCGAACGGCTGCTGGAGAATGTCGCGTTCCGCGAGGTCGACGAGGTTGCGTTCGCGCTGCCCTTCACCTTCACGCCGGACGACTACGCGCAGATCCTCACCGACATGGCGACCCGACTCGGCCCTGCGCTCGGGTGGCACCCCAGCCGCTGACAGCGCCGTAACGCCAACGCCAACTGACCAGCGCGTCGTACCGAGGGAACCGCCACGGCCCGGAGAAGATCCTCGACGAGGCGGCGCGAACGCTCGACTCGGAGCAACACCCGTCGCCGTGAGAGCTCGATGTGCTGCTATATGGGCGGCGGCAGGGACCACGGCGCCCGGGCCAACGGCCCGGGCGACGCACACGGTCGGCGGAGGGCCGATCCGACGGTCTCCTAGCCGTTCGCCGGCACGCGGCTCCAGATGTCGCCGCATTCGACGCAGACGGCCTCGGGGATCCATCCGATCCGCATGAGCCCCGCGAAGATCGCGCAACCCACGCAGAACGCGAAGACGGATTCGAGTGTCGCCGCCACGATCACCGCGCCGAGGACGAGGTATGCCGCGAGGTGCTGCCCGAACCCGAGCGCCAGCACAGCGGCGGTCAGGGTGAGCACAGCGCCGATCCCTTGGGCGAACCGCTTGGGTGGCCCGGCGACGAGCTTGGCCCGCACCGGTAGCCGCGGCGTGATCACCCGCGTGACGAGCAGGCCGAGCGGGCTGAGTTTGGGGCCGGCGAGCACCCGCGCGACGAACCCGTACGCGATCAGCGCGCAGATCCAGGGCTGGTCCAGCACGATCGTCGCAGTGGACAGGATGACCACCCCACTGGCGACGAGTCGGGCGGATACCTCGTTCACGGGGTTGGGGAACCCGAACAGCGCGCTGGCCACGGCGACATGCTACCGACTATTCCTATAGATTGAGTAGCCATTATTCGCGGAGCGCGGCCAGCGGATTGCAGGGTGCGAGACCATCCGGCGTCGAGGTGCTGGTTGCCACGTGGTCGCGCGTCCCCCCGAAGCTAATGGATCTTCACGACGATCTTGCCCTCTGACGTTCCCGCCTCCAGGTAGCGGTGCGCCTCGATGATGTCGTCAAAGCCGAACACCCGGTCGACCGCGGGCCGCAACCCGCCGGTACGGACGCCGGCAGCCAGGAAAGCCGCGACACGTCTGACGACCTCCGGGTCGGTCATGTCAGCGAAAGCCATATAACGGTGAACGGTCAGTGAGGGATTCGCCGGAAACGACGCGGGCCTCGGGTCCAGCCAGCCAACGGTTGCCAGGGTGCCACCGAGCTTGGCAGCCAGGGACAGATCAGCCAAACCTGGGCCCATGACGGCGTCCAGGATGATGTCGACGCCTCTGCCATCAGTGTGCAGCCGAGCGGATTCAGCCACCTCCTCACTGTCAGTGGGGATGACCGCAGCAGCACCGGCGGCCAGCAGACTCTCCTGCTTCGCGGTATGCCGGGTAACCGCGATGGGAATCGCACCGATCTGGTTGGCGATCTGGATCGCGGCGCGTCCGACGCCGCCCGACGCCGCAGTGATCAGGACGTGGTCGCCGGGGCGCATCCCCGCCTTCTCAACGAGCGCGCCATACGCGGTGAAGTACGCCACCCACAGCGCCGCCGCACCCAGGACGTCCAGACCGGCAGGCCGGGATACCAACCGGCTCGCCAATACCGTTGTGTATTCGGCGTAGGCGCCCTTGGCCTCGAAATCCGGGACGGCGCCGAGGATGACCGGATCGCCGACCGCCAGCCCGGTGACACCGGATCCCAGCGCGTCGACCACGCCGGTCCCCTCGATGCCCAACCGGGCGTGCGGCAACCGCACGGGCCGCGGGGACTGGCCGGCGCGGACCATCCGGTCGATCGGATTGACCGCGAAGGCCTCGATCCGGACGCGCACCTCGCCCGCTGCAGGTGCGACAACCGGCTCCTCGACGATGCGCAGAACGTCCGGACCACCGGTCTCGTCGAACACAACTACTCGTGGCATGGATGGCTCCTCCAGTTATCAGTGAGGTACGCCCAGAAACGCTACGGAGTCGATAGGAACCGACTGGTAACTTTTGACCTCGTGCACAACACCCCCGAAAAGGTCTTCCTCGCCGACTGCCCCACCCGCCTGGCGGTCGAGATCATTACCGAGAAATGGGCGGTGATCGTGCTGTTCGCGCTCAGCCTCGAGCCGCAGCGGCCCAGCAAACTAGCTGAGCTCATCGGCGGCATCTCGCGGAAGGTGCTCACCCAGACGCTGCGCCGTCTTCAGGCGTACGGCCTGGTCGAACGGCACGCGTACGCCGAGGCGCCCCCGCGCGTCGAGTACAGCCTGACCGCGCTCGGAAGCACCCTCGTCGAGCCGATCAAGGTACTCACCGACTGGGCCCGCGACAATGGAGAGGCGATCGTCGACTTCCAGGAGAAGAAGCAGCCCTGGAGCAGGTAGCCAGAGAACCCACGTCGGCGTTCCGGCCCGTTCGCTCCGGGTGCCTGCGTGACGGACAAGACCAGCCGCATCGAGGTTTACCGGCAGCGTCGGTGGCCGTTACCACGGACTCGGCCGTGCAGTTGCCGCTGCTCCCGCCAGAGGCACACTCGTCCGCCGAGACCAGGCGCAGTGACGTCGGCAGCGGCGGTTGGATCTCGTCTTCGCGAACAGGGACCCGCCACCTACCGTCGCAGAGGGGGATCGGCGATCCGTGGCCCCTGCCGCCCGGAAACCCTCGTGTGTCGGCAGTTTCCGGGTCGGCGAGGGGGTGCCGGTCCACTCTGACTCGGGCCAGCGAGGACAGGGCGCTGGACGCGCACCCCACGACGGCTGGGCGCTCCTGCCTGTTCGTCCGGGGTCCGCCGAGGGCCGGGCGTAGCCGAACCTCCGGTCGGCAAGAGCGACTGGGTGCGGCGGAGCTACCTCCCACCGTACCCAGACGGATCGCCGCGTCGCCCCGCCTCAGGACGCCGGCGAGGGGTCAAAGCCCTCGTCTCTGTCCAGCGATGAGCGCGGTCGACGGCCCGGGCCTCGATGCGGCAACAAGAACCTGACGCGGGCGTTGAAGCGGTTGCGGCCGTAGAGACCGGCCACACCGCCGGTAAGTCGGTCACCGCAGTCTCCGCCCGATCGACCAGCGTCAGACGGAACGGGCGCATCTACTCCGGCGGCCCCTGGTCGACGGAGAGGCCGAGATGCGCCCCACCGGAGGCGTCGATCACCTGGCCCGTCACCCATCGCCCGGCGGGAGAGGCAAGAAAGGCGACCACGTCCGCGACATCCGCCGGCTCTCCGACACGACGGAGGGCCGAAAGCCCGGTGACGACCTCGCGTAGCGCCGGTTGGGCGTCGAACCAGGCTACGTTGTTCTCGGTGGCGGTGGTCCCGGGCATCACCGCGTTCACCGTGATACCCCGACCGCCCAGTTCCTGTGCCAGCGTGACGCTCAACGTGTTGATCGCGCCCTTCGTCATGGCATACGCGAGAGTGCCGGGTATCGCGACTCGGGTGGCGACGGACGAGATATTGACGATCCGGCCACCGTCGCGCAGCAGGTTCAGGCCACGCTGGATCACGAAGAACGGCGCTTTCACGTTGATCGCGAACAACTCGTCGAAGTCATCCGGCCGTGCGGTGGCCAGCGTCGGCGTGGCCCCGCCGATCGCCGCGTTGTTCACCAGCACGTCGATGCCGCGCGGCGCGCCGCGTTCGGCCAACCCGGCCTCCACGCCAGTCCAGAGCCGATCGGCGTCACCTGCCACGCCGAGCTTCGCGCCGACCGCGAACGCGGCGCCACCCGCCTCGGCGATCTGCGCGACGGTCTCTTGCGCGGCCGACTCGCTCGTGCCGTAGTGCACCACCACCAGCGACCCCGCTGCGGCGAGCCGCTTGGCAATCGCGCGGCCGATGCCCCTGCTCGCGCCGGTGACGAGGCTTGTCGTGCCGTCCAGCGTTTCCATGATCTCCCCTTCGTTTCGCGTATCGAAGCAGGAACCACGGTCCGACCCTCGTCGTGCGCCCGCCAACGGACTGAGGGATCGCGGCATGCGGTTGTTGCACTTCTTCATGCGCAGAAACGTCCGCGCGTACGCTCGTTTGATGCGCTGGGACGCCGAGGAGAAACGACACCGCATCCTGGCTGCGGCACGGCGCGCCTTCGCCGAGAAGGGCGAGGACGTCACGGTGGCCCGAATCGCCCGCAGCGCCGGTGTGTCCGTTGCCACCGTCTACCGGCGTTTCCCCACCCGGGACCGCCTTATCACCGACGCTTACGGCGACCAGTGGAACGATTGCGCGGCGATGCACGCCGAAGCCATGAGCGACCCGGACCCGGCGCGTGCGCTGCGGGAACTGATTCGCACGCTCTGCGCATACCAGTTGAAGGACAGAGGTTTCACCAGGGCCTACGTCGAGGCGGTGGTCACCGGACGCGGGCTCGACCACGAGCGGCAGGAGACCGAACGGGTCATCGCCCGGCTGCTGCAGCGGGCACAGGCGATGGGCACCGTCCGCGCCGACCTGACCGTCGCCGATTTCCGGCTGCTGATCGCCGCCCACCACGGCGTCGTCCTAGCCGCTGGGCCGGACGCCGCGACGGCTTCCCACCGCTATCTCGCACTGATGCTGCGCACGCTTCAACCCTGAAATTTCGCCGAAAGCTCGAGGTCGACCAGGTAGTTCGTCCGCCGCCGGTCCACGCGACTCTCTACGAGAGCGAAACGGCGCACCCGCCCACCCTCTGTCCCGAGGTCTGGTGCTGTCCCGCCCCGGGTCCGAGGACTGCCGGGCCGGGACACTGGGCACCGCGGAGAAGCTATTCAGCCGTGTGCGGCGTCGATCTCAGGGGCTCCGCTTCGGGCGATCGCCTCCCGCACGGCGGTCAGTCCGTCCACCTGCGTGACGATCGGGCGGTATCCGAGTTCGGCGACGGCCTTGTCGGTGCGCAGCGTGCAGGTCTGCTCCAGGAACCAGCGCGCGGGGACGGGAATCACCGTGGCCGCAGTGCCGGCGTCGATGTCCGGGATCGTGGCGTCAACTCCGTAGATCGTGAAGGTGCTCTCGAGGAAGTCGCGGAGGGTCACGGGGTGCTGATCGGTGACGAAGTAGGCCTGGCCGGGCCGGCCGCGCAGCCAACCTCGAACAAGACCCTCGACCGCGTTGTCGACATACGTGACGGACCAGATCGCGAACCGGGGGATCAGACGTCGGCTTCGAGAGCGAAGGTGTTGCCGTCCGGGTCCTGGAACCACGCGATACGTCCACCTCCGGCCCGCGCGGTGATCCCCTTGGCGTCGTGCTCGAACTGCTCGTAGCGAACGAACTCGACGCCGGACAAGGAGAGCTCCTCGACGATCTGGGCGATGTCGTCGACGTACCACGTCGCCAGCGTCGCCGGGGTCTTCCCGGCGGTGACCGACTGGTACACGTTCAACGCCGGTCCACCACCGGAGCCATAGACACGGCTGCCGTCGGCGATGGTGGCGCTGGGGCCGGACCGCAACGGCCGCAGGCCCAGCGCGCCTTCGTAAAAGGCCACGGCCCTCTGAATGTCGGACACGGCGACCGAGGTTCTGAGGTGGTACGCGCTCAAAGGCATGAACCACTCTGGCAGATACTCCCCGAATCGGGGCGCCGAACCGACGGCCCGTTCCGATGCCCTTCGATCCGGGAAGTGACCGTCCGAGACGCTTAGCGCTGCAACCGCACTGGGCATGCGCGGACGCCGTCCGTGCGGTCAGTGGCCCTCGGCGTAGTAGGAATGCACGGCGGGTTGTCCCGTGTAGTTGGCACCAGCGCGGTCGTCGGCGCCGAGGTAGCGGTACGGGAGGCGGACGTCGCGGCGGCCGGTGCAGCTGATCCGGCGGCGACGGGAGTCGTAGGAGAATCCGGCGGCACGGAGTTGAGCGGTGAGGCGCTGCCCAGCGGGTCGCCCGTCAGGAAGCCGAATGCTGGACAGGTCCAGGTCGGCCACGAGGCGGCCGGTGGGGGTCAGCCAGCCGGCCGCGCGGGTCAGGACGGCGAGTTTGTCTCCGACGTAGTGCAGTCCGTGCAAACAGGTGATCAGGTCGAACGTCCGCCCTGGTGCGGCCCGGCCGGCGGCGAGAACGTCAAGAGGGTTGAACCCCAGCTCCCGGGTGTAACTGTTGACCCCGGACAGCTGCCGCTCGCGGTTCATGGCGCAGTTCGCTACCACCGCGGACCGCTCCAAGGCGTCGCTGCCAAGCAACGTGAAACTGGCGCGTTGGTCGACCACACCAACATCATCCCAGGAACGAAACCCGCGGCGTACGGTCGCTGCGTTCCGCGCCGGCCAGCGTATTCCACGGCCGTGTCGGCTCGGAGCTAGCCGGTGGTTTCGAACACAGCGCTCCCAACGCGCTGGAATTCTGGGAATGGATCGTAGATTCGCTCGACGCGGTCTTACCCAACCGCAGCACTCGCTGACCCGAGGACGGCCGCACCACCGCCAGCGGTTCGCAGCGCGGCGCGCCGATGAACATCGAGATCTCGATCGAGAGGCTTGAGGCAATGCCCACCGAACACCAGTTGATCACCACGCCGGTCACCGCGAGCCTCGTGCGCGGCTTTGTCGATCTGGAGACGACCGCGCGCGGTCTACTGCCGCATCGACTCACCGCCCGGGCGCGCCAGCAGATCCCCGACGACCAACTGGCGATGGCTGAGGCCCAGCCCTCCGGCGTGCGGCTGGCTTTCCGTACCCGGGCCACCACCATCGAACTGGACACGCTGCCCACCAAACGGGTCTACCAAGGCTTCCCGGCCCCACCGGACGGCGTCGACGACCTGCTGATCAACGGCCGCCTGGCCGCACAGGCCTCGGTGCCGGGAGGCAACGTCCGGACGGTTACCAACATGTTCACCCAGACCTCTGTGCTCGCCGAAGGGCCGGCCGGCACCGCCCGCTTCGCGGGTCTGCCGGAGGGTGAGAAGGACATCGAAGTCTGGCTTCCCCACACGGAGATCACCGAGTTGATCGCGCTGCGCACCGACGCGCCCGTCGAGCACACCCCGCCCAAGGCGAGCAGGACGTGGCTGCACCACGGCAGTTCCATCAGCCACGGCTCGAACGCCGGCCATCCCACCGCCATCTGGCCAGCCCTGGCCGCGGCCGAGGGCGGCGTGGAGTTGGTCAACCTGGGGTTCGGCGGGAGCGCCCTGCTCGACCCGTTCACCGCCCGCGCCATGCGGGACATCCCGGCGGACCTGATCAGCGTCAAGATCGGCATCAACATCGTCAACAGCGACGTGATGCGTCTGCGCGCCTTCGCCCCTGCGGTCCACGGCTTCCTCGACACCGTCCGCGAAGGGCACCCGACCACACCACTGCTGGTCGTGTCCGCGATCCTGTGCCCGGTCCAGGAGGACACACCCGGCCCTCTCGCGCCGGACTTCGAGGGCGGGACCTTGCGGTTCAAGGCCACTGGCGATCCGGCCGAGCGCAGCGCTGGGCGGCTGACCCTCACCGTCATCCGCGACGAACTCGCCCGGATCGTCGAACAACGCTCGGCCGATGACCCGAACCTGCACTACCTCGACGGACGTGACCTGTACGGCGAGGCGGACTACGCCGAGCTACCGCTTCCCGACGGGGTACACCCCGACATGGCCGGACATCGCCGTATCGCCGACAACTTCGCGCGGCTCGCGTTCGGCGACGGCGGTCCTTTCGCCACCACCAAAACCGGCTGAGGTACGCCGCGCAGCGACGGACGAGCCGGTGCTGCGCCGCGTAGTCCGGCCTGCGTTGTCCTGTGGCCGCGTGTTCCATCCGTCGCGGCCCCGACTCGTCCACGGGGCAGGCCAGGCGACGTGGCGGACCTGGTACCCGCCGTGACGCTGGGCGGCGGAAGGGAGCGGATTCCGGGCCACGCGCCGCGTTCCCAGGCAACGGGGATGGCCGTCTTCGCGAAGGAGCGCGTATGGGGCCCGGCGCGGTCCTGTCACTGACGTTGGCCGCAGAAGTGTTGCCCACCGCGTCGCGCGCACCGGGATCCCCGAGATCCCGCGTTCCGGCCGGAGGTACCTGCCGGAGGGCTGCGCTGTCGTCAGCGCGCATATTTCTCGATGGCGGCCGGGGTCACCGGGGTGAAAAAGTTGACGAGGTTGCCGTCGGGGTCGCGGAACAGTAACGACCGGTTGCCCCAGGGCATCGTGGTGGGCTCGTTGACGAAGTCCTCGACGAAGCCGGCCAGGTTCTGATGCGCGCCGTCCACGTCGTCCACGAGGAATTCGATGATGACGGTACGGTTGTCGGCCGGACGGGCGGCGCCGGGCGCGAACAGCGGGACGGTGCGGGTACTGCCGATCGCGAGGGTCGCGGAGGTGGTCCTGACCTCAGCGAAGTCCTCGTTGGCCCAGCTCGCCTGCACCCCCGTGGCTCGCTCGTAGAAGTCGACGAGGCGCGCGACGTCGTCCGTGATGATGCGGGTCGAGACGAAGTTCATGGTGATCTCCCTGTTCCGGTGGAGCCGTTCCACCTCACAGGCTAGGACCAATACCGGACAGAAACGGTCCATATTTACGCTAGGTTCCACGCATGGCTCGACCCACCGCCCGCGTGCTCACGCTGCTGGAACTCCTCCAGTCGGGCGGCAGCCGGACGGTGGCCGAACTCGCCGACCGGCTCGGCGTCAACGGGCGCACCGTGCGGCGGTACGTGGACCACCTGATCGAGCTCGACGTACCCGTCGAGTCGGTGCGCGGCCGCTACGGCGGGTACCGGCTCGCTGCCGGATACCGCATGCCTCCGCTCATGCTGGGCGACGACGAAGCGCTCGCCGTGCTGCTCGGCCTGGTCGCCGGTCGTCGAGCGGGGTTGATGACGGCGACGGGCACGGCGAGTGAGACGGCGGCGGCGAAGATCCGGCGGGTACTGCCCAAACGGCTCGCCCAGAGGCTCGACGCTGTGCTCGAATCCCTCACCTTCACGGCTCCGCCCGGCGAGTTCGCCGTCCCGGAGACCGCGCTCCTGCTCTGCCTCGCCGATGCCGTGCACCATCGCCGGCCGGTCTCGCTCAGGTACACCGCCGCCGACGGGCGGCACAGCGAACGCACGCTGCACCCGTACGGGCTCGTCGCCCATTCGGGCCGGTGGTACGTCACGGGCGCGGATCCCGAGATCGGCGAAGACCGGACGTTCCGGTTGGATCGCATCGCGGACGCGCGGACCCTGCCCGGCGCGTTCGAGCCGCCCGCGGGACTCGATCCGGCGCAGCGCGTCCTCTCCGGGCTCGCCAATACTCCGTACCGGCATCAGGTGACACTGTGGATCCAGGCGACGGTCGAGCAGATCCGCACCCGACTTCCCGCCAGCGTCGCGAGCGTGCAGGAGCCCTCGTCCGGTGGAGACGCAGATCCGGAGACCGAGCGCTGGCTCCGCGTCGAGCTGTGGGCGGAGCGGCTCGACTGGTTGCCTCCGGTGCTCGCATCGCTCGACAAGCCGTTTGTCATCGAGCGACCGGATGACCTCCGCGGTCTCGTCATCGCGCTCGCCGACCGGCTTACGACCTCCGCCCGTGGAGTCCGCCTCACGCATGACGGCAGCCCGTGATGGGCGCGCGCTGGACCTGGTTTGACGGACATCCGAGATCATTGCCGGTTCCACAAGGTCGTACGGCCTGCTGATCTGCTGACCGCTGGCAGAGCTGTTGGCCTGCTGGCGGCGTTAAGCTACGTCCATGCCGCAGCCGACGCGGCTCCCCCAACGAGGAGACGCCGTGTCTAGCGAAATACCTCGTTCCCCGCTCGTCCTGTCAATCTCGTGGGGCCGAATGGACGTCGAGGAAATCGGGGTTGGCAAGGACTTCAAGCTCTACCCCGGCGGTGGCCGCCCGTGGGACTGGTCCGAGACCGGCACCCGCCACAGCCCCGGCGTGCAGCCCGACGACGTCCAAGAACTTCTGTCTCATGGCGCCAAGACCGTCGTTCTGTCGCGTGGCATGCAACTGCAGCTGCAGATCGACGCGCGCACCCTCGGGCTGTTCGAGGAGTGCGGGGTGACTGTCCACGTGGCCGAGACCACCGAGGCAGTCCAGATCTACAACAGCCTCGCCAGGGATGGTATTGCCGTCGCAGGGCTGTTCCACTCGACCTGCTAGACGACAACAGACCCGCCCGCAGCGGCCATGAGAGTGCACTCGCGCCCACCGTGGGGAACTCGTCAACGCGGGGCGCGCGGCGCATCCATCTCCTGCCACTGACGGAACGATGCCGACGGGGCTCCCCACCGCCCCGTCCATACGTTCCGGTCGACAACACTGCTCGCCCTCGGACCTCGGTGCCTGAACACTTCTCGCCCGGATCGGCAATGTCAGGTTGGAGCGCGGATTTTGCCGAGGAGGGCCATGGCTTCGGATGCGGATTTGATAGGCCGGTCGCTGGATGGCGATGTCGACGCCTTCGTGGAGGTGGTCGAGCGTCATGAGGCCGCCGTCGGTTCGTACCTCGTTCGCCGGGCGGGGCGGGATGCGGCTGAGGACCTCCTGGGCGAGGTGTGGGTTGCGGCGTTCGAGTCGCGGCGCTCGTACGACCGGTCGTACAACGATGCGCGGCCGTGGCTGTACGGGGTGGCACTGAATCGCTTGCGGCGCTACTGGCGGTCCCGGCCCGCCGAGGACCTGGTCGCGGACGTGCCGGACGTGGCTACCGGATGGGATCCGTGGCCGGCGGTGGACCTTGGCGTGGACGCCCGGGCGGTGCTGCGGTCGGCCCTGACGCGGCTCAAACCCGAGGAGCGGGAGGTCCTGAGGCTCGTCGCCTGGGAGGACCTGACCGCAGCCGACGCCGCGCGGGCACTCGGCATACCGGCCGGCACCGCGCGGCGGCTGCTGAGCCAGGCCAGGACGGCACTGCGCGACGCCCCGGGGGTGTCCGCGCTCCTGAAGGACCGCAACAGCGCGAAGGAGAGACACCGATGACCGACGAGCTCGATCTGGTCGGTGCGTTGGGCAGCGCAGAACCACTACGCCCGGAGGCGTATCAGCGGGCGCGGGCGGTGCTGCGGGCGGCTATGGCCGACCCCGGAGCGGTGCGGCTGCGGGACGCGATATCAGCGGAGGACACGACTATGGAGGCGACGTCAACAATGGAAACGACGACAACCACGCGGGAGCAGCGCCGCCGCCGGATCGGTATCGCGGGCCGCTTGGGCATCGGCGCCGGGGTGGGGGTTGCCGCCGCGGCGGCGGTCGTCGCTGTGGTGCTCAACCAGTCGGGGACCGTGGCCACGGAGGCCGGCAATGCTTCGTCGGCCGCCACCTCGGGCTCGGCCACCGTCGACGGGTCCGCCGAGCGCGCGCCGCTGATGACCCTGGCCGGGTCCATC
The DNA here is from genome assembly GCF_040630995.1 of Micromonospora sp. NPDC005710. Taxonomy (NCBI): domain Bacteria; kingdom Bacillati; phylum Actinomycetota; class Actinomycetes; order Micromonosporales; family Micromonosporaceae; genus Micromonospora; species Micromonospora sp. NPDC005710. Next base: position 121,689 of record NZ_JBEXYP010000017.1, read on the forward strand.
AAGACGGTCACCCCGTCGGTGGGCGACGCATGGCTGGTGAAGGCGACGCAGGTCCACGGCACCAAGACCATGCAGGTCGTCTACACGCTGTACACGGACGGTCACGCGATCTATACGGGCAACAGCGTGAAGGACATCAAGCGGGCGATCGTCCGTCACCAGGACCAGATGACGGAAGGCGGCTACGCTCCGCTCCTCAAGGCAGCCGTCGCCGCAGCGGACAGCAGCCCGGCCGACGGCCGGACGCAGATGCTCAAGGCAGCCAAGGACCCGCTGGTGGGCCTCGACCCCGCAGCGCAGAAGGCGGTGTGGGACAAGCAGCAGGCGAACGCGCAGGTGATCATCGAGCAGAAGGGTGGCAACGCCAAGCCGAAGCCGTACAGCCCCCAGGCCGTTCAGCGGCACTTCGACAACGCCCTGTGGACGTACAGCACTCAAGCGCTGTCTGCTGGCGACGGCAACACGCAGGTCCGGGCCGGTGTGCTGCGTCTGCTGTCCACCATCGCCGCGGTCAGCGTCACCAACTCGACCACCGAGGGCAAGGCCACGCTGACGATCACCGCCGGCCCCGAGGCGTTCGGCGGCGAGGGCAGCGAGGTGCTGACCATCGACGCCACGACCGGCATGCTGGTCAAGGACGTCTCCACAGTGCCGGGCCTTCCCCGGGCCTTCACGACGTACGAATCCTCCCGCGTGACGAAGGCCGACCTGTAGGCCGGGAACTCTCACCCAGCAGCATTCCGGCAGACGGGCGTAACGCGTCCGGCTTCCGGTAACGGTGCGGGCAGCCTGAAGGCGGCCCGCACCGTCGTTCTGTCGTTCGCACGGCCTACCCGACGGAAGGCTGCTTCACCATCCGGCTGGTATAGACCTGCATCCGAATAAGCAGGGTGTCAGTCACCTGCTCTCAGAGCATTGAGCACGGCCGTCACCTCGGGGCGTGACGCGGCCGGTCGCCGGACCCCGGCGGTGATGCGCCGGGTCAGTGGCGGGCTCAGCGGTCGGGTCACCACCCGGTATCGCGGGTCCACCGCCAGCTTCGGCAGCATGGTGATCGAGCGACCGTTCTCCACATGCTGGAGCGCCAGCATGTAGTTGTTGAACCGACAGATCACCAGGGGCTCGAAGCCGGCCTCCCGGCACAGCCGGGTGGACAACTGGGACATGTACGAGCCGGTGACGTCGAACGTCCAGCGCTGCTGCGCGCACGCCTCCAAGGTGACCGACTCGGCGCTGGTCAGTGGATGCTCCGGGGGCAGCACGAGCACGATCGGGTCGGTGGCGAGCGGCACCAGGTGAATCTCCGGGGAGAGCTCGGCGCCGGCGAAGTCGGCCGTCGTGATGATCAGGTCGACGTCGCCGCGACGCAGCGCCGGCATGCTCTCGTGCGGCTCCAGCTCCAGCAACACCACGCTCACGTCCGGGTGCCGGGCCGCGAGACGGACGATCGCCGGTTCGGCGAGGGCCTGCACCGCACTCTGGAACGCGGCCACGGTGACAGTGCCGGCCGGCTCGTCGGCAAGGCGGCGCAGCTCCACCTCGGCTGCGTCCATGGCTGCGAGGATCTCCCGAGCCCGGCCGGCGAGCAACATCCCGGCCGCCGTGAGCCGCACCCGCCGCCCGGCGCGTTCCAGCAGCGCGGTCCGGGTCTCCCGTTCCAGCGTGCTCAGCTGCTGTGACACCGCCGACGGACTCAGGTTGGCGCGCTGAGAAACGGCCCGAACGGTGCCGTACGTCCCCAGGTCGGCGAGCAGGCGCAGCCGCCACGGATTCAGCGTCATGACCGCCGACTGTACGGCTCTGCTTAACAGCGACAACGGAAATGTGCGATGGACGGGCCTGTCCGGGCTGCCTAGCGTCGGTCCATGACTGATTCGTTCTGGTCCGACGCCGATCGTCACCTGATCCGCTACGTCGGCGCGGGCAGCTTCGTACGTGAGATCATCGACCGCGCCGAGGGCAGCTTCGTCTTCACCGCCGACGGCCGCCGCCTGCTCGACTTCACGTCGGGGCAGATGAGCGCGATCCTCGGCCACTCCCACCCGGCCGTCGTAGCCACCATCCAGCGGCAGGCAGCCACCCTCGACCACCTGTTCAGTGGCATGCTGAGCCGGCCCGTGGTCGAGCTGGCACGCCGCCTCGCCGGCTCGCTGCCCGCGCCGCTGGACAAGGTCCTGCTGCTCACCACCGGCGCGGAGTCCAATGAGGCGGCGATCCGGATGGCGAAGCTGGTCACCGGCCGGCACGAAATCATCTCGTTCGCCCGGTCCTGGCACGGGATGACGCAGGCTGCGGCGAGCGCCACCTACAGCTCAGGGCGCAAGGGGTACGGGCCCGCGGCGCCCGGCAACTTCGCGATCCCCACGCCCAACGCGTACCGGCCCGACTTCACCCTTCCCAACGGCGAGCTGGACTGGCGGCGTCAGCTGGAGTTCGCGTTCGAGCTGTTCGACGCCCAGTCGGTGGGCAGCCTGGCAGCGTGCATCGTCGAGCCGATCCTCAGCTCCGGAGGAGTGATCGACCTGCCACCGGGCTACCTTGAGGCCCTGCGCGACAAGGTGCACGAGCGGGGCGGGCTGTTGATCCTCGACGAGGCGCAGACCGGTCTGTGCCGCGCCGGAGAGTGGTACGCGTTCCAGCGTGACGGCATCGTGCCGGACATTTTGACCCTTTCCAAGACGCTCGGCGCCGGCCTGCCACTGGCCGCTGTGGTGACCAGCCCGGAGATCGAGCAGACGGCACACGAGCGCGGCTTCCTCTTCTTCACCACGCACGTCTCGGACCCGCTGGTAGCCGCGGTCGGCAACACGGTCCTGGACGTGCTGGAGGCCGACCGGCTCGACGAACAGGCGGCGCAACTGGGCTCGTACCTGCGCAAGGGTCTTCAGGAGATCAGCCAACGGCACCCGGTGGTCGGCGACGTGCGGGGCCGCGGGCTGCTGGTCGGGCTCGAGCTGGTCAGCGACCGGGAGTCGAGGCGACCGGCCGACGCGCTGGGCGCCGCCGTGACAGGGCGTTGCCTGGAGCTGGGCCTGCACATGAACGTGGTGCAGCTGCCGGGCATGGGCGGCGTGTTTCGCATCGCGCCAGCGCTCACCTCCAGCCACGCAGAGCTGGACCTGGGTCTGGAGATCCTCGATCAAGCGCTCGCCGACGTGCTGCCGCAGTTCACACCCTGACACCCCAGCCGGGACCCGTTGGCAGCCCGCCCTTGACCTGACCAGACAGCGCGGATGGTGGTGACACGCACACCGGCGTGGTCACTGACGGGTCGAGCGCCAAGCTGCGGGAGGGGCCGATCGAGGAAGATCGCTTGACGTGTCTGGTTAACGCAATTAACCTAACGATAGCGCTGTTAACCAAACCTCTGGAGTTCGTCATGACCGAGTACCTGACCATCGCCGGCAACACCCTCGCCTACGAGGTGTCCGGGCAGGGCCCGCTCGTGGTCCTGGCGCACGGTATCGGCGACAGTCGGCACTCCTACCGTTTCCTCGCTCCAGCCCTGGCCGCCGCCGGATACCGGGTTGCCAACGTCGACATCCGCGGCTGCGGCGACTCCAGCCTCGGCTGGGACGGCTACAGCCGTACCGACATCGCGGGCGATCTCGTCGCCGTAGTGCGCCACCTCGGCGGCCCCGCCGTGATCATCGGCCAGTCGATCAGCGGCGGCGCGGCGACCGTCGCGGCGGCCACCGCGCC
>NZ_JBEXYP010000018.1:0-124975 GCF_040630995.1 Micromonospora sp. NPDC005710
GGTACTGCACTCGTGAGGGTGTGGGAGAGTAGGACGCCGCCGGACAATCTTCCAGTCGAGGGCCGCCCCATCCGGGTCGGCCCTCGACTGCGTAGCGCCATTGGTGGCGCAATCAGGAAGGATGTACCTGTGAGTTCAGGACCGCAGGGCGGAGACCGTCCCCGTCGCTACGAAGACCGTACTGACGGCGCGGGCGGACGCGACCGCGGCCCACGCCGCGACGACCAGGGCCGGCCCCCGTACCGGGGAGACCGCGACAGCAGCGGCGGCGCCCGAGGCGGATACGCCGGCGCCCGCGACGCTGGATCCCGTGGTGGTGACCGGGACAGTTCGCGTTCCAGCGCACCCCGTGAGGGCGGCTACCGCGGTGGCGACCGCCGTGAGGGTGGATTCCGGTCCGGCGACCGCGACAACTCCCGTTCGAGCGGCCCGCGTGAGGGCGGCTACCGGGGCGGCGAGCGTGACGGTTCCCGCTCGGGTGCCCCGCGTGAGGGCGGTTTCCGGGGCGGCGACCGTGACAGCTCGCGTTCCAGCGCTCCGCGCGAAGGCGGCTTCCGTGGCGGCGACCGCGACGGTGGTTTCCGGGGCGGCGACCGCCGTGAGGGCGGCTTCCGTGGCGGCGACCGCGATGGTTCGCGCTCGGGTGCGCCCCGTGAGGGTGGTTACCGTGGTGGCGACCGGGACGGTTCACGTTCCAGCGCTCCGCGCGAGGGTGGTTTCCGTGGTGGTGATCGTCGTGAGGGCGGTTACCAGGGTGGCGACCGCACTCGTTCGGGTCCGCCGCGTGAGGGTGGTTTCCGTGGTGGTGACCGGGACGGTGGTTTCCGTGGTGGCGATCGCCGTGAGGGCGGCTTCCGGGGTGGTGACCGGGACGGTGGCTTCCGCGGTGGTGACCGGGATGGTTCTCGTTCGGGTCCGCCGCGTGAGGGTGGTTTCCGTGGTGGTGACCGGGACGGTGGTTTCCGTGGTGGCGACCGCCGCGAGGGCGGCTTCCGGGGCGGCGACCGCGATGGTTCTCGTTCCAGCGCTCCCCGTGAGGGTGGTTTCCGTGGCGGCGACCGCGATGGTTCTCGTTCGGGTCCGCCGCGTGAGGGTGGTTTCCGCGGTGGTGACCGGGACGGTGGTTTCCGTGGTGGCGACCGTCGTGAGGGCGGCTTCCGGGGCGGCGACCGCGATGGTTCTCGTTCCAGCGCTCCCCGCGAGGGTGGTTTCCGTGGTGGTGACCGGGACGGTGGTTTCCGCGGTGGTGACCGTCGTGAGGGCGGTTACCAGGGCGGCGACCGCACGCGTTCCGGCCCGCCGCGTGAGGGTGGCTTCCGTGGTGGCGACCGCGATGGTTCGCGCTCGGGTGCTCCCCGCGAGGGTGGTTTCCGTGGTGGCGACCGCGATGGTTCGCGCTCGGGTGCACCCCGCGAGGGTGGTTTCCGTGGTGGCGACCGCGATGGTTCGCGCTCGGGTGCACCCCGCGAGGGTGGCTTCCGCGGTGGCGACCGCGACGGTGGTTTCCGTGGTGGTGACCGTCGTGAGGGCGGTTACCAGGGTGGCGACCGTACCCGCTCGGGTCCGCCGCGTGAGGGTGGTTTCCGCGGTGGTGACCGGGACGGTGGTTTCCGTGGTGGCGACCGCCGCGAGGGCGGCTTCCGGGGCGGCGACCGGGACGGTTCGCGGTCCGGTGCCCCCCGCGAGGGTGGCTTCCGTGGGGGCGACCGGGACGCTTCGCGGTCGAGTGCTCCCCGTGAGGGTGGTTTCCGTGGTGGTGACCGGGACGGTTCTCGTTCGGGTCCGCCGCGCGAGGGTGGTTTCCGTGGTGGCGACCGTCGTGAGGGCGGCTTCCGGGGCGGCGACCGCGACGGCTCGCGTTCCAGTGCCCCCCGCGAGGGCGGCTACCGGGGCGGAGAGCGTACCGGGGGCTTCCAGGCCGACGAGCGGCCGCGTCGCGAGGGGGAGTTCCGTCGCGACGACCGCGCGGGTGGCTCCGAGTCGTTCGAGGGCGGGCGTAGTTCGGCCCCGGCGCTGCCGGACGACATCGTCGCGACCGACCTCGACAAGGACGTCCGCGCAGAGTTGCTCTCGCTGAACAAGCCGGTTGCCGAGACGGTGGCCCGACACCTGGTGGCCACCGGGCAGCTGATCGACGAGGACCCGGCCGAGGCGTTGGCGCACGCGCTTGCCGCCCGGCGGCTCGCGTCGCGCATCTCCGCTGTCCGTGAGGCCGTGGGCCTGGCCGCGTACCACGCGGGGGAGTGGCAGTCGGCGATCGCCGAGCTGCGTACGTACCACCGGATGAGCGGGCTGCAGAGCCACCTGGCCGTCCTCGCGGACTGCGAGCGGGCCCTCGGCCGGCCGGAGCGGGCCATCGACCTGTTCCGTGGCGCGGACCGGGAGAAGCTGGACCAGGCTGTGGCGATCGAACTGCTGATCGTCGCCGCCGGCGCGCGGGGCGACCTCGGGCAGAAGGACGCCGCGGTCGCGATGCTCCAGGTCCCGGACCTCACCAGCGAGGCCACTGTGCCGTGGACGGCTCGGCTGCGGTACGCGTACGCCGACGCGCTGCTCGCGGTGGGTCGGCGCGACGAGGCCCGCGAATGGTTCTCCCGCGCCGCCGACGTGGACACCGAGGACGAGACCGACGCCGCCGAGCGGCTGCTCGAACTCGACGGCGTGGTCATTGAAGGCGACGACGAGGACGAGGCCGCCGAGGAGATCGCCGCAGGCCCGGGCGCTCCTGGTGCGGTGCCGGCCCAACCCGACGCCGACCTGACCGGCGACGACGACTTCGAAGACGACGAAGACGACGAAGACGACGACGAAGACGACGAAGACGACGACGACGAAGACGACGAAGACGACGAGGACTTCGACGACGACGAGGACGAGGACGCCGCTGTCGGCCGTCCCGCCGACGACGAAGGCTTCGACGACGAGGACGAGGACCGTCACCCGACCGAGAGCGGCAACGCCGACGCGGACACCGCTGGCGACAGCGGCGTGACGTCCGGCGGCACCCCGGCGGACGGCGCCCCGGCGGACGCCGACGGGACCGCCCCGGCCCGGAACGACGAGTCGGGTTCGACGCAGCGGTGAGCGCGGGCGTGGGGGAGCGGCTGGTCGACGGGTACACCCTCGTCGTCTTCGATCTGGACGGCGTGATCTATCTGATCGACCGGCCGATCCCCGGCGCCGTCGACGCGGTGGCCCGGTTGCATGCCGAGGGGCGGGCGGTGGCGTACGCCACGAACAACGCGTCCCGCCGGTCCAGCGAGGTCGCTGACCTGCTGACCGGGATGGGTGTGCCGGCCCGGCCGGAGGAGGTCCTCACCTCAGCCGCCGCCTCGGCCGAGTTGCTGCGTGACCGGCTGCCCGCCGGCGCGTCGGTGTTGGTGGTCGGTGCGGAGGCGTTGCGTGCGGAGTTGCGCGCTGTCGGTCTCACCCCGGTCACCCAGGCCGATGAGAAGCCGGCGGCTGTGGTGCAGGGGTACGGCCCGCAGGTCGGCTGGGCCGATCTGGCCGAGGCGTCGGTCGCGGTGCGGGCGGGTGCGATCTGGATCGCCACCAACACCGATCGGACCCTGCCCAGTGGGCGGGGGCCGCTGCCCGGCAACGGTTCGCTTGTCGCCGTGCTGCGTACGGCGTTGGAGCGGGACCCTGACGTGGTGGTCGGAAAGCCGGAACCGGCGCTGTTCGAGACGGCCGCTCGGCGCAGTGGTGGTGGGCGGAGCCTGGTGGTGGGTGACCGGCTGGACACCGACATCGAGGGCGCCCGTCGGGCGGGGCTGGACAGCCTGCTCGTGCTCACCGGCGTCAGTGGCGTACCGGAGTTGCTGGCCGCCGAGCCGCAGCGCCGTCCCACGTACGTCGCGAGGGACCTGGCGGGGCTCTTCGACCCGGCTGCCGCGGTGCGGGTCCCGGGCTCGGCGGACGCCGGCGGTTGGTCAGTGACCGACCGGGACGGCACGCTGGAGTTGGCCGGGGCCGGTCGGCCGCTGGACGCCCTGGCCGCGCTCTGCGCGGTGGCCTGGTCGGCGTCGGTGCCGGCGCTGCCGAAGATCCGCCCGGTGGGTGTGGACGCTGCCCACGCGATGGAGAGTTTCGGTCTGACCGCGGCGGTGTGACACCCGCGCGGTCGTCAGAGCAGCTTGCGCAACTTGAGCAGGTCGAACGGATTGGCCTTGATCGAGACCCGGCGGGAGGTCACCGCGTTGGTGACGTCCAGGTCGCCCCGGACCAGGGCGAGCAGGTCGTCGCTCGACGTACTCAATGCGATCTTGGCCTTGGGGTTGTCACCATCGGTCAGCTCGACCAGCCGACCGCCGGTGATCCGACCGTGGAATGCAGTGTCCAGGTCGGTGATCCGGCACGCCAGCGTCCGGTCCAGGTCGATCCGTTCGCGAACCGTCTCGGCGTTTCGATCCAACCGGGCGGCCAGCTCCTGCAACGCCTGCCGGCACTCGTCCACGCTGGCCACATCTCCCCCTCGTTGATCGCCACGCCGTCCTCGGCACCGTACCGCACGGGTTGGTCCGGGGCGCCCGGTAGCGTGACACCTGCACACCTCGCCCCGTGGAAGGACTCAGGCATGCAGGACGCGTGGCGCGCCTACCTCGAACTGGCCATGGGCCTTGCGGAGGCGCCCCGGAAGAAGGCCCAGGACGTGGCACGTCGCCTGGTCGGCTCCGGTGGTGCGACAGCAGCCCAACTCCAGGCCCTCGGCGAGGAGCTGGTCACCACCGGCGCCGCCAACCGGGAGGCGCTGACCAAGCTGGTCCGTTTCGAGGTCGACCGGGCGCTCGGCGCTGTCGGTCTGGCCACCGCCGACGAGGTCGCCGAGCTGACCCGTCGGGTGCACGACCTGGAACGGCAGCTACGGGAGGCCCGGTCCGCCGAGCCGGCCGCCGGGCCGCCCGCCGCCGCCACGCCGCAACCGGACCCGACGGCTGCCGCGCGGCCCGGCTCCGGGCTCGTGCCGTCCGACGCCTCGGCGGGTGCCCCGGTCTCCGCGCCGGTGGCGAAGAAGGCCGTGGCGAAGAAGGCGGTCGCCAAGAAGGCCATCGCCAAGAAGGCGCCGGCGACCGTCAGCCGCACCACCGACGAGGACGTCCCGACGCCGGCCGTGATGCCCGCGAAGAAGGCGGTCCGCAAGCTCCCGCCGGACGACGCCGAATGACCCGGCCCGGTCCACCGCCCGGCGGGTCCTTCCCGGCGCGGCCCGGCCCGCCGGCCGGTGGTTCGTTCCCGGTTCGCCCCGGCCCGCCGGCCAGCGGCTCGTTCCCGGGCCGTCCCGGCCTGCCGGCCGACGGCCCGGCCCGGCCCGGTCCGCCGGTGGGTGCCCGTCCCGGGCCGCCACCGGACCTCGGCGACGACGAGACGCGGCATCCGGCGGTGGACGCCGCAGTGCGGTCCCTCGCCAACGCGGCGACGCTCGCCCCCGCCGACCAGATCGCCCAGTACGAGGCGGCCTACGAGACGCTGCGGGAAACCCTCGCCACCATCGACCAGACCTGAGCGGGACGACCAGGCCTGAGCAGACCGGAGAACCACACCCATGGCACGTCGTAACCGGCTGGACGCCGAACTCGTCCGCCGCGGTCTGGCCCGCTCCCGGGAGCAGGCCGGCGCGTTGGTGGAGGCCGGCCGGGTCCACCTGCGGGGCGTGGTAGCCCGCAAGGCGGCCGCGATGGTCGACCCCGCCGACCCGCTCCTGGTGACCGGCGCGGACCCGGCCGAGGAGTACGTCTCCCGGGGTGGGCACAAGCTCGCCGGCGCGCTGGCCGCGTTCGCCCCCGGTGGGCTGCACGTCGCCGGGCGGCGTTGCCTGGACGCGGGAGCGTCGACAGGTGGGTTCACCGACGTGCTGCTGCGCGCGGACGCGGCCGAGGTGGTGGCAGTGGACGTCGGTTACGGGCAGCTCGCCTGGCCGCTGCGCACGAACGAGCGGGTGCGTGTTCTGGAGCGCACGAATGTCCGTACCCTCGATGCGGACGCGATCGGTGGCCAGGTCGACCTGACGGTGGCCGACCTGTCGTTCATCTCGTTGCGGCTGGTGCTGCCGGCGCTGGCGGGCTGCACCCGCGACGACGGTGACCTGGCGCTGATGGTCAAGCCGCAGTTCGAGGTCGGCAAGGACCGGGTCGGTGCCGGCGGTGTGGTCCGCGATCCGGAGTTGCGCGCCGAAGCGGTGCTGGACGTGGCCGCGACTGCCGCGCGGCTCGGCCTCGGGTTGGCCGACGTGGCGGCCAGCCCGCTGCCCGGGCCGAGCGGCAACGTGGAGTTCTTCGTATGGTTGCGCCGGGGCGCACCGGCGGCCGACCCGCAGCGGGTGCGGGCCGTGGTGGCGGCCGGGCCGGACGGCTCGACGACGGCCGGCGGGGTGCCGGACGTGGCGGCGGAGGAGGTCGCAGGGTGAACACGCGTAGCGAGGGTGTCACAACGGGCCGCGCGCCGACACGCGGTCGTGCCGAGGCGTCGGTGGCGCGACGCCGCCCGGTCCGGTGCGGGCGGGTGGCCCGATGAGTCGGACCGCGCTGCTGGTGACGCACACCGGCCGTCGGCGTAGCACGGAACACGCCCGTTCGGTCGCCGCCGACCTGATCGACGCGGGTTTCGAGGTACGGGTGGTCGCCGACGAGGCCGACGACCTGGACCTGCCCGGCGTGGTGCCGGTCGCGGGCCCGCTGGCCGCCGAGGGCGCCGAGATCGTCTTCGCGCTCGGTGGGGACGGCACCTTCCTGCGCGCCGCCGAGCTGGCCCGGCCCGCGAAGGCGCCGCTGCTCGGCATCAACCTGGGCAAGGTGGGCTTCCTGGCCGAGGCGGAGATCGACGACCTGGACACCGCCGTGCGGGACGTCGTCAGCCGCAACTACACGGTCGACGAGCGGCTCACCCTCGACGTCACCGCCGAGTTCGACGGTGGGCCGACGATCGAGTCCTGGGCGCTCAACGAGATCAGCATCGAGAAGGGCGAGCGGGCCCAGATGCTGGAGCTTCTCGTCGACGTGGACGGGCGGCCACTGTCGCGTTACGGCTGCGACGGTGTCGTCTGCGCCACCCCCACCGGGTCCACCGCGTACGCGTTCTCCGGTGGCGGGCCGGTGGTCTGGCCGGAGGTGGAGGCGCTGCTGCTGGTGCCGATCAGCGCGCACGCGCTGTTCAGCCGCCCGCTGGTCACGGCCCCGACGTCCACCTTCGTGATCACCGTCGACCCGTTCACCACCCTCGCGGTGCTCTCCTGCGACGGCCGGCGCGTCTACGACCTGCCACCCGGTGCGCGGGTGACGGTGCGCCGGGGTGCCCTGCCGGTACGCATCGTGCGGCTGCGCCCCCGACCGTTCACCGACCGGCTGGTGGCCAAGTTCGGCCTCCCCGTGCACGGGTGGCGCGGCAGCCGCCGGTGACCGTGGCGCACACCGTCGGTGGATGTCAGCTGTCCACCTGACGACATGTCGCCGCTGCGGCGGCGGGCGACTAGTGACCTGGTGACACGCTCCGACGCAGACTCCGATCGGCCCTCATCTACGGATGGTGGGCCTGGAGGAGTAGAGGAGCCCATCGCATGCACTGGTCCCCACGCTGGCTCGCCGTCGGCGCGGTCGGCGCGTTGGTGGTCGGCGTCGCCGCACCGGCGTCCGCCGACCCGCCCGCCCGGCCCACCGGCCCGACATCGGGCACGCCCACCCCGCACACGGCACCCGTCCGCGTCACCCTGATCACCGGCGACCAGGTCGACCTGGTGCAGGGGGCACCCGGTCGGGTCGCGGCCACCGTCAACCCCGGCCCGGGGCGCAACCGGATCACCTTCCAGACCATCGAGGCCGACGGGGGGCTGCGGGTCCTGCCCAGCGACGTCGTGCCGTACGTCTCCTCGGGGGTGCTCGACCCCGACCTGTTCGACGTGCAGGAGTTGGCGGCCGACGGGTACGGCGACGCCGCGCAGGGCGCGTTGCCGCTGATCGTCAGCTACCAGGAACCGGCCGCCGGGCGGGTCAGGCCGCTGGCCGGCGCCACCGACGCGCGTCCCCTCCAGAGCATCAACGGTGCCGCGCTGCGGGTCGGCAAGGGTGACCTCGGTGGCCTGTGGACGTCGTTGCGTGGCGCACCCGGGCAGCGGGCCGCAACCGGTTCGCCGGCCCGGCTCGGCGCCGGTGTCGCGCGGATCTGGCTGGACGGGAAGGTCCGCCCGACGCTCGAGTACAGCGTGCCGCAGATCGGTGCCCCGATCGCCTGGGCCGCCGGCCGGGACGGTGCCGGCGTGAAGGTGGCGGTGCTCGACACCGGTGTCGACGACACCCACCCCGACCTGGCCGGTCGGATCGCCGAGGCGCAGGACTTCTCCGGCAGCGGCAGCGCCCGTGACGGGCACGGCCACGGCACCCACGTGGCCTCCACCATCGCCGGCAGCGGGGCGGCGTCCGAGGGGAGGCGCAAGGGCGTCGCGCCGGGCGCGCGGCTGCTTGTCGGCAAGGTGCTCGACGACGCCGGCTCCGGCTACAGCTCGTCCATCATCGCGGGCATGGAGTGGGCCGCCCACTCCGGCGCGAAGGTGGTCAGCATGAGCCTCGGTGGCGACCCCACCGACGGCACCGACCCGATGAGTCAGGCGGTGAACGACCTGACCGCCGAGACCGGCGCGCTATTCGTCGTCGCCGCCGGCAACTCGGGCGCCGCGCGGACCGTCGGCGCGCCCGGCGCGGCGGCGGCCGCGCTGACCGTCGGCGCGGTGGACCGCGCCGACAACCTGGCGGAGTTCTCCAGCCGGGGCCCGCGCCTCGGCGACAACGGCCTCAAGCCCGAGATCACCGCGCCGGGCGTCGGCATCATCGCCGCCCGCGCCGCCGGCACCACAATGGGTACGCCCGTCGACGACGCCTACACGACCGCGTCGGGCACGTCCATGGCCACCCCGCACGTGGCCGGAGCGGCGGCGATCCTCGCCCAGGAACACCCGGACTGGCCCGCCGCGAAGCTCAAGGACGCGCTGGTCAGCACCACGAAGGCGAACCCCGCGTTGACCGTCTTCGAGCAGGGCGCCGGCCGGGTCGACGTGGCCCGCGCGCTCGGCCAGCGGGTGTACGGGTCCGCCACCGCCGACTTCGGCCGGCTCGGCACCGGTGGCGCGACCGTCGAGCGGACCGTGACGTACACGAACGGCGGCACGGCCCCGCAGACCCTGCGGTTGGCACTGGATCTGCGCAACCTGGACACCCGCGTGGCCGAGACCGACGGGGTGAGTGTCGGTGGCACCGACGTGACCGTACCGGCCGGTGGCAGCGTCGCCGTGCCGCTGCGGGCCGACCCGGCGAAGCTGGACCGGGGTCTGCACAGCGGGTGGCTGGTCGCCACCGGCGCGGACGGCGTCACGGTGCGCACCGCCGTCGCGCTCACCCTCAGCGGCCCGCTGCACACCGTGACCGTGCGGGCGCTCGACATGCAGGGTCAGCCCGGTCTCGCCTCGGTGCTCACCCTCTTCGGTGAGCAGCCCGAATCGGACTGGCTCGGCTGGGTCGGCGGCGAGGTGCAGCTCCAGGTCGAGGAGGGTCCCTACCTGGTCCAGGCGCTGATCGAGCACGGAGCCCCACTGGACGAGCAGATCACGCTGGTCACCGACCCGGAGCTGCTTGTCGACCGGGACGTCACGGTGGTGCTCGACCCGCGGAAGGGCACCCCGGTGCGGATCGAGACACCGAAACCGACCGAGCAGCGCTCCACGATCAGCTTCTACGAGCACCGGGTCTTCGGCAATGGCCGGCAGGTCGACCACGGCGTGATGACCTACAGCACCGTCCAGCAGGTGAACGTCACCCCGACCCGTGCGGTTCGCCGGGGCGAGTTCGAGTTCGCCTCGCGCTGGCAGTTGGTCGCGCCGATGGTGGACGCGACGATCAGCGGGGTGTCCGGCCCGCTGGACATCAACCTGATGGGTTCCTCGCCAGCGACCGCCGACCGGCGTCGGCTGCCGCTGGTCTGGGCCGGCACCGGCACCCCCGCCGAGCTGACCCGGGTACGCGGCGCCGCGGCGCTGCTCACCGCCAGCCCGGACGCCTCGGAGGAGCAGCAGATCGCGGCGGCGGCCGCCGCCGGCGCGACTGTGGCGCTCGTCGTCCGACCGGCCGACCAGAGCGCGTGGACGTCGTGGACCCCGTTGGGCGACCGGCTGCCGATCCCGGCGATGGCGGTGGCGTACGACGACGGGCAGAAGATCGTCGCGGCGGTGCGGAAGCGCCACACGACTCTGGACCTCACGCTCACTGTGGAGAGCCCGTACCTGTACGACGTGTGGCAGGTCTCGAAGGGCCGCGTCCCGGAGCGGATCGTCCACAAGGTCACCGACGGCAACACCGCCGAGGTGACCACCCACTACGGCAACGTCGGCGGGGAGTGGGCGAGCGAGCAGCGGTTCGGGTGGCGTCCGTGGCAGGAGACCGCCTGGAACGACAACCAGCGGATGGTTCGTGCCGGCACCACCCGGCGAGACTTCGTCAGCGCCGGTGACAACTGGTGGCAGCAACGGGTGTTGCACAAGCTCATGTTCATGCAGTGGGGGCAGCTGACCGGTGGTCTGACCCAGCAGCCCCGGCGGTACGCCGCCAACGACAAGGTGACCGAGACCTGGCACGCGCCGGTGATCCGTCCGGCCGTCCCGGCCCGGGGGGTGCCGGTGCCCACCCGCACCGGTGACAACCTGGATGTGCGGGTGCCCGAGTTCGTCGACGCCGCCGGGCACTACAGCGTGGCCGGCGAGAGCGAGGAGTCGGACACGGTGACGGCGCGGGTCAGCCGCAACGGGCAGCAGATCGCGGACCTCTCCGAGGGCTGGGCGCCGGTGCCCACGACCGCCGGTGCGGCCCGTTACCGCCTGGACGTGACCACCCAGCGGTCCTCGGTCGAGTGGCGGTACGGCACGCGTACCGACACTGGCTGGGAGTTCACCTCGGCCCGACCGGCGGGCGACGCCGCCGCGCCGCTGTCGCTGCTCCAGGTCGACTACCGGGTGCCGGCCGACCTGCTCGGCGCGGTACGCGGCAACCGGCCGCACCAGCTCGGGTTGACCCTGCGGCAGCCGGCCGGGGTGCCGGCGCCGGCAGGTGCCAGCGTCCGGGTGCAGGTCTCCTTCGACGAGGGCGTCACCTGGCGTAACGCGCCGACCACGGGGTCGGGCGCCCGGTACACCGCCACCGTGCCGGCGGGACGCGGAACGGTGTCGTTGCGGGTGCACGCCGCCGACCGGGCCGGGAACACCGTCGACCAGACGGTGCTGCGGGCGTACGGGCTGCGCTGATCGGGCCGGGCGGGGGTCCCGCCCTGCGGTGAAGGGTCCGCCGTCGGTCGACGGCGGACCCTTCCGGCGTCAGAGCCAGCCGCGGCGGGCCACCTGGAACGCCAACCCGGGTCGGGTGTCCACGCCGGCGGCGGCCATCAGGTCGGCGATCCGCCGTTGCACTGTGCGCCGGCTCACCCCGAGCTGGGAGGCGATGGACTTGTCCGGTACGCCCGCCACGAACAGCGACAGCAGCCGCGCCTCGTCGGCGTCCGGCTGGTAACCGTCGCCCGGCCGGTCCTCGGGCTCCGGCCGTCGGGCCTCCGGCGTGGCCACGGCGAGCGGGTCGTCGAGCCGCAGCCGGGTGGCCACCCGCCAGTGACTCTCGAAGAGGGCGAGCAACGCGTCGAGCAGTTGACTGCGGCCGATCACCGCGGCGCTCGGCTCGCCGCCGTCGCGGTCCGGCACCAGCGGGCAGATGGCGGTGCTGGCGTCCACGATGGCCAGACGGACCGGCAGCCGGTCCAGGACGCGGGCCTGTTCCCCGGCGGCCACCCCCTTGGCCAGGTCGGCCAGGGCACCGGGCTCCAGCAGCAGGTCCCGCTCGTAGATGGCCCGGTAGCTCACCCCACGGGCCAGCGCGTCGAACTCCTCGACATTCTCCGGGCCGGCCATCGCGAGAGGATTGGCCCGGCAGAACCAGAGCACCTCGGTCCGCGCCGAGTTCTGCAGGTCACGCAGCCGGTCCCGCAGGACCCGGGCGCCGGTGATCACCTCCACCAGGTGGTCGACGTGGTGTCGGCGCAGCCCGGAGCGGTACTCCTCGGCCAACTGGGTGACCAGTCGGCGAGCCGACTCCAGATCCTCCTGACGGCGCAGCAGCGTTCCGCCGAGGGCGACGTCCGGGGCGGTCGGGCGCAGCGGGGCGTCCGGGTCGTTGTCGGTGGGCTGGACGAGACCCTTGGCGCGCAACGCCTCGACCTGGGCGACGACCTGCTCCCGGGGCCGGTGCAGGCGACCGGCCAACTCGTCGACACGGGCGGTGGTGAGCTGGAGCAGGCAGCGGTAGAGCTCCTCCTCAGCCGAGGTCAGGCCGATGACGTCCAACACGGGGCAGAACTGTACGTCGGCCGGGTACGGGCCCAACCCGGGCCCGTCGGCTGGTCAAGTGTCGGGCCTCGCGTCTACTGTCGGTGGCTGTGCTGGATGAGCTGCGCATCACCGGACTGGGCGTCATCGAAGACACCACGCTGCCGTTGACCGGCGGCATGAACGTCATCACCGGCGAGACCGGTGCGGGCAAGACGATGGTGGTCACCGGCCTCGGCCTGCTCTTCGGCGGCCGGGCCGACGCCGGGCGGGTCCGTGCCCAACCCGGCCGGGCCGTGGTGGAGGGGCGGCTACGGCTGCACGGGCGGGTCGGCGACGCCGTGCACGCGCGGATCGTCGAGGCTGGCGGCGAACCCGACGAGGACGGCTCGGTGCTGCTGAGCCGCACGGTGACAGTGGAGGGGCGCTCGCGCGCCCACGTCGGCGGCCGGAGCATGCCGGTGTCGATGCTCGGTGAGGTCGGTGAGCAGGCGGTCGCCGTGCACGGCCAGTCCGACCAGCTGCGGCTGCTGCGCCCGGCCGAGCAGCGGGCCGCGCTCGACCGGTTCGCCGGCCCCGCCCACGAGAAGCTGCTCGACGCGCTGCGCGAGGCGTACACGGGGTGGCGTCGGGTGGTTGACGACCTGGCCGACCGGCGGCGCAACGCCCGCGAGCGCAACCAGGAGGCCGACCTGCTGCGGTTGGGCCTCGACGAGATCACCCGGGTCGATCCGCAGCCCGGTGAGGACGACGAGCTGAAGACCGAGGCGCAGCGGTTGGAGCACGCCGAGGGCCTGCGCACCGCCGCGCAGATCGCCCAGCAGTGCGTGGCCGGTGGCGTGGAGGCCACCGACGAGACGCCGGACGCCGCGGCGTTGCTCGGCACCGCCCGGCGGACCCTCGAGGCGCAGTCCGGCACCGATCCGGCGCTCGGTGAGCTGGCGGCCCGCCTGGAGGAGGCTGCGACGCTCGTCACCGACGTGTCGGCGGAGCTGTCGGCGTACCTGGCGACGCTGGACGCCGACCCGGCCCGGTTGCAGCACGTCTACGAGCGGCGGGCGGCGCTGCGCGCGTTGACCCGCAAGTACGCCGACGACGTCGACGGGGTCATCGCCTGGGCTGACCGGGCGCGCACCCGACTGTCCGATCTGGACATGTCCGACGACGTGCTCGACGAGTTGGAGCGGGAGGGTCAGCGGCTCGCCGTCGAGGTGGCCGACCTCGCCGGGCGGGTGTCCACCTCCCGGCAGGAGGCGGCGGTCCGTTTCGCCGACCAGGTCACCGTCGAGTTGGCCGGGCTGGCCATGCCGCACGCGCGGATCGAGGTGGCGGTGCTGCCCCGTCCGGCTGGGCGCACCGAGCCGACGCTGTCGGTCAACGGCGTCGAGGTGGGTGTCACCCCGGACGGCGGTGACGAGGTGGAGTTGCGGTTGCTGGCCCATCCGGGTGCGCCGTCGCTGCCGTTGCAGCGGGGTGCCTCCGGCGGTGAGCTGTCCCGGGTGATGCTCGCCATCGAGGTCGTCTTCGCCGGCTCGGGTGGCCCGCCCACGTTGGTCTTCGACGAGGTCGACGCGGGGGTCGGCGGTCAGGCGGCGGTGGAGATCGGCCGCCGGTTGGCCCGGTTGGCCCGCAGCCACCAGGTGCTCGTGGTCACGCACCTGCCGCAGGTGGCAGCGTTCGCCGACCGGCACCTGGTGGTGGCGAAGGACACCGGCGGCGCGGTGACGACGAGCGGGGTGCGTGTGGTGGAGGACACCGAGCGGGCCCGTGAGCTGGCGCGCATGCTCGCCGGTTTGCCCGATTCGGATCTGGGTATCGCTCACGCCGAGGAGCTTCTGGCAGTGGCCGCCAAGGAAAGGCGTCTGTGACGCCGCGTATTGTGAGCGCAAGCACACCGGCTTGTGCCGGTGTGTGCTTCCCTGGGTAGGCGGCCCTGCTCAGGCATGTCGCGACAGAAAAGCCTGCCTCACATGCCAGGATGGTCACGATGCGTCTACCCACGTTGCGCCGGAACCGGAACTCCGAACCGGGCAGAGTCCTCGGCACCGCGCGCCTTGATCGCCGGACGAAACGCCTGGTCGGTCGGCTGCGCCCCGGTGACATCGCGGTCATCGACCACGTCGACCTCGACCGGGTGGCGGCCGACTCGCTCGTCGCCGTCGGAGTCGCGGCAGTGCTCAACGCCAAGCCCTCGGTCTCCGGCCGGTACCCGAACCTCGGCCCGGAGGTGCTGATCGCCGCCGGCATTCCGCTCCTCGACGACCTGGGTGAGGGTGTCTTCGAGCGCATCCGCGAGGGCGACCAGGTGCGCATCGAGGGCAACACGGTCTTCGCCGGTGACGAGCCGGTGGCGCACGGCAGCCTCCAGGACGCCGAGTCGGTGGGCAAGGCGATGGCCGACGCCCGGGAGGGCCTGTCGGTGCAGTTGGAGGCGTTCGCCGCCAACACCATGGACTACCTGCGCCAGGAGCGCGACCTGCTGCTCGACGGTGTCGGTGTGCCGGACATCGAGACCCAGATGCAGGGCCGGCACTGCCTCATCGTGGTGCGCGGCTACGACTACAAGGCCGACCTGGACGTGCTGCGCCCGTACATCAGGGAGTTCAAGCCGGTGCTCATCGGCGTGGACGGCGGCGCGGACGCCCTGGTCGAGGCCGGCTACACCCCCGATATGATCATCGGGGACATGGATTCGGTCACCGACGACGTGCTGCGCTGCGGCGCCGAGGTGATCGTGCACGCGTACCCCGACGGGCGCGCGCCCGGCCTGCCCCGGGTCAACGGCCTCGGTGTGCCGGCGATCACCTTCCCGGCCGCGGCGACGAGCGAGGACCTGGCCATGCTGCTCGCCGACGAGAAGGGTGCCTCGCTGCTGGTGGCGGTCGGCACCCATGCCACCCTCGTCGAGTTCCTCGACAAGGGGCGCGGCGGCATGGCGTCGACGTTCCTGACCCGGTTGAAGGTCGGCGGCAAGCTTGTCGACGCCAAGGGGGTGAGCCGGCTCTACCGGCAGAACATCTCCGGTTCGTCGCTGCTGCTGCTCGTGCTGTCGGCGATCGCGGCGATGGCGTCCGCGGTGGCCGTGTCGACAGTCGGGAAGGCGTACCTGGGCGTGGTCGCCGAGTGGTGGGACAATTTCGTGTTCCAGCTGTACCGGCTCTTCTAGTTCCCGACCGATCAAGAGGCTGCAAGCGTGATCAACTTCCGCTACCACGTGGTGTCCCTCACCGCGGTCTTCCTGGCTCTGGCTATCGGTCTGGTGGTCGGCACAGCCGCCCTCAACGGCCCGGTCGCCGACTCGCTCGAGGGGCAGGTCACCGGGCTGCGCAAGGACAACCAACACTGGCGCCAGACGGTCAGCAACATGGAGAAGCAACTCGCGCTGGAAGAGGAGTTCGCCGAGGAGATCTCCCAGGTCGTCCTGCCCAACACCCTCACCGGGCGTCGGGTCGTGGTGCTCAGCCTGCCCAACGGGCGCGACCACACCGAGGGCGTGCTCAAGAAGCTCCAGCTCGCCGGGGCCACCGTCACCGGCCAGGTCGACCTGCAGGACAAGTTCATCAACCCGGACAACAACTCCAACCTGCTGGAGTTGGCGGTCACCGCGGCCCGCCCGACCGCGCAGACCACCGGCCTGCCGGGTAACGGGCACGGCGTGGAGACCTCCAGCGCCCTGCTGGCCAGCGTCCTGCTGGACCGGGCCCAGGGCGTCACGCCGGTCAGCGACGCCGACCGGCGGGCGGTGCTCGCCGCGTACAACAACGCCGGCTACCTGACCACCGACAGCAACAAGGTCACCGCCTCGGCGGAGGCCGTCATCGTGGTCAGCGGTCAGCCGTACGTCGACAAGGACTCCGACAAGCGGGACGAGTCGGTGGTGAAGATCGCCGAGCAGTTCGACCGCACCGGGTCGATAGTCGTCGCCGGCAACGGCTCCGTCGGCGGCAACCTGGTCGGCGTGGTCCGCGGCGACCCGGTGCTCGCCCAGACCGTCTCCACGGTCGACAACGCCAACACCGTGCAGGGCCAGGTGGTCACCACCCTCGCCCTGGTGCAGCAACTCACCGAGAAGAAGGCCGGGCAGTACGGCGTCGGCGACAACGCCGCGTCGCTGCTGCCTAGACTGCCCCAGTGAGCGAACGACGTACCCAGGTGTCCGGATCCGACGAACTGGCGCGTGAGCGAGCCGCCGAGGTGGCGGCGTGAGCGCGCTGGACCGGCTGTTGATCGCCGGCGCGGGAGCCGCCGCGGCCCGGTACGCGCTGCGTGAGGCGCGCACCTCGCCGGCCGGCCCCGCGTTGGAGCGCACCAACTTCCGTGGCCGCACGGTGAGCCTGGCCGCCGGGCCGGCGCTCGCGGTCGGCGCGGCAGCCGCTGGCGCGTTCGGTGCCACCGGCGGCGCGGCCGGTGGGGCCGCCCTGGTCGCCGGTCTCGGCGCGGGCGGCGTCGGCCTGTACGACGACGTGGTCGGCGCGCGGCCGGAGCAGAAGGCGGCCAAGGGCTTCGCCGGGCACCTCGCCGCGCTGCGTGAGGGGCGGGTGACCGCCGGTCTGGTCAAGGTCGTCGGGGTGGGTGCCGCCGGGCTGGGTGCCGCCGCCCTGCTCGCCGCCGACCCCCGGGTCGCCGCGCACCCCCGCCGGCAGCGACACGGCGCATTCGGCCGGGGCGTCGACGTGCTGCTCGGCGCCGGTGTGATCGCCGGCACTGCCAACCTGCTCAACCTGCTCGACCTGCGGCCCGGTCGGGCGATCAAGTCCGGGCTGCTGCTCGCCGCGCCGCTGACCGGCGGCCCGCAGGGCGGGATCGCCGCGGGTACGGCCGGTGCCGCGGCCGGGCTGCTCGGCGACGACCTCGCCGAGGACGTGATGCTCGGCGACAGTGGCGCGAACGCGCTCGGGGCGCTGCTCGGCGTCGCGCTCGCCGCCCGTACCGGCCCGCTCGGCCGGGCTGGCCTGCTCGCCGTCCTCGCCGGGCTCACCGCCGCCAGCGAGAAGGTCAGCTTCACCGCGGTGATCCAGCGGACCCCGGGGCTGCGCAAGCTCGACGCACTGGGCCGACGCGCCGACTGACGTGAACAGACCGGCACCCCTCGCCGGCGCCGGCCGGCTGGCCGGGGCAGCCGCGCTCATCGCCGTCCTCACCGTCGCCAGCCGACTCGCCGGCTTCGGCCGCACCGCCGTCTTCACCTGGGTGGTCGAGCAGAGCGACCTGGGCGGCATGTACGTCATCGCCAACACGGTGCCGAACATCGTCTTCGAGATCGTCGCGGGTGGGGCGTTGGCCAGCCTGGTCGTGCCCCTGCTGGCGGGGGCGGTCGCGGCCGGGGACCGCCGGACGGTGGCGGCCACCACTGGTGCCCTGCTGACCTGGACGGTGAGCCTGCTGGTTCCCCTCGCCGTGCTCGTCGTCCTGTTCGCCGACCCGATCATCTCGCTGATCAGCGAGGGCCGGTCGGCGTCGGAACTGGCCTCCGGGGCCCGGATGTTGCGCGTGTTCGCCCCGCAGTTGCCGCTCTACGGGATCGGCATCGTGCTCACCGGTGTCCTCCAGGCGCACCGACGTTTCGCGTGGCCGGTCATCGCGCCGCTGCTGTCCAGCCTCACCGTGGTCGTCGTCTACGTGGCCTTCGGCGCCGCCCAGGGTCGCGGCGTGGCGGTGGCCCAGGTCGGCCGCAGCGGCGAGTTGCTCCTGTCCGGCGGCACCACACTGGGTGTGGTCGTGCTGTCGCTGTCGCTGCTGATCCCGCTGCGCCGGTTACGGCTGCGGCCCCGGTTCGGGTACGCGTTCACCGCCGACGCCCGGGCGCGGATCGGCGGGTTGGCCACTGCCGGCGCGGTGACGGTGGCCGCGCAGCAGATCGCGCTCCTGGTGGTCCTGAACCGGGTCTCCGGAGGGCCGACCGGTTCCCCGCAGGTGTTCAACCTGGCTCAGGCGATCTACCTGCTGCCGTGGGCGGTCCTCGCCGTGCCGTTGGCGGTGGCGTCCTATCCCACCCTGGCCACCGCCAGCGCCGCCGGTGACGAGGACGGCTTTCGGCGGACCCTCTCCGGCACGGTCCGCGGTGTGCTGCTCTTCAGCTGCCTGGGTGTCGCGGCACTGATCGGCACCGCGCAACCGATCGCCGCCCTCTTCTACCCGGACAGTCCGGCGTCCACCGCGGCGGCCATCAGCGGGTTCGCGCCGGGGCTGCTCGGCTACGGCCTGTTCGCGGTGCTGTCCCGGGCGCTGTACGCGCGCGGCGACACCCGGTCGGCGACGGTGGCGATCACCCTCGGCTGGCTTGTCGTGCCGGCCGTGGCGCTGCCGTTGACGGTGCTGCTTCCCACCGCCGACCGGGTGCTCGCCGTGGCGTCCGCGAACTCGGTGGGGATGCTCGTGCTCGGCGCGTTGCTGCTCGTGGCGGTGCTGCGCGGTGTCGGCCGGTCCGCCCTCGCGGGAGTGGCCCGGGCCGGGGCGGCCGGTGGCCTCGCCGGAGTGCTCGCCGGGCTCGCCGGGTGGGGCCTCACCCGGTGGCTCGACGGGCCGGACGACGGCACCCCGACGATGGCGGCGGCGTTGGGTCAGGGCATGCTGTCCGGGGTTCTGGTTGGTGTGGTGTTCCTCTCCGTGGTCTGGTTCGTCGACCGGCGGGACGTCCAGCCACTGCTCGCCGGGGCGCTGCGGCGTCTGGGCCGGCGGGGGCCGTCCGGCGGTGCGCCGCCGGGCACGGGCTCCCCGCAGCGGGGCGACGGGAAGGAGACGGTGGGCCAGTGAGCGCGGGACATGAGCCAGCTCCCTCCACCGGGTGGTCGGGCACCGTCGCGTTGGTGCTCGCGTCCAGCACCGGTGGGGTCGGCCAGCACGTCCGCTCGGTGGCCCGTGGCCTCGTCGCGGGCGGCGCCACCGTCCTGGTGTGCGGGCCGGCCGCCACCCAGGAACAGTTCGACTTCACCGGTGTCGGTGCCCGGTTCGAGCCGGTCGAGATCCCGGCCAGCCCGACTCCGGCCGACGCCCGGGCGGTGCTCGTGCTGCGCCGGGTGCTCGCCGCCGCCGCCGTCGACGTGGTGCACGCGCACGGCCTGCGGGCCGGTCTGGTCGCCGTGCTGGCCCGTCCGGCCGCCCCGCTGATCGTCACCTGGCACAACGCGGTGCTCGCCGGGGGACTGCGGGGCGGGGTGTCCCGGCTCGTCGAACGGGTGGTGGCCCGCGGCGTCCGGGTGGCGCTCGGGGCTTCCTCGGATCTGGTGCGACGGGCCGCCGAGGTGGGCGCCGCCGACGCCCGGCTCGCCCCGGTCGCCGCGCCGACGCTGCCGATGCCGCGTCGACGCCGGGCGGCGGTACGCGCCGAGTTCGGTGTCCGCCCGGACCAGCCGCTGATCCTCTCGGTCGGCCGGTTGCATCCGCAGAAGCGCTACGACGTGCTCATCGACGCGGCGGCCCGCTGGCGTACGCGTACCCCGCCGCCGGTGGTGGTGATCGCGGGCAGCGGGCCGGCGTATCTGCCGCTCGCCGCACGGACTTCGGCGGCCCGGGCGCCGGTGACCCTGCTGGGGCACCGTACCGACGTGGCCGACCTGCTCGTCGGCGCCGACCTGGCGGTGGTGACGAGCGACTGGGAGGCGCGGCAGCTCTTCGCCCAGGAGGCGCTGCGCGCCGGTGTGCCGTTGGTGGCCACCGCGGTGGGTGGCCTCCCCGAGTTGGTCGGTGACGCCGCCACGTGGGTGCCCGCCGGTGACGTGGACGCCGTCGACGCGGCCGTTCGCGCGTTGCTGGACGACCCGGCGGCCCGGGCGGAGTGGGGCCGGCGTGGCGCCGACCGGGCGGCGACCTGGCCGACCGAGGAGGACACCGTCGCCGCGCTGGCCGCCCTCTACGCCGAGCTGACCGGGGATCCGGGTGGCCCGGCGGCCGCCCCGGGCTCCGACGCCCCGAGAACGGGACACCGGTGATGCTGCGCCGAATCGCTCCCGCCCTGTTGACGGTCCTCGTGGTGGCGCTCGGCGTCACCGCGCTCGCCGCCCGCCCACCCCAGGGCACCCCGCAACGTACCGCCGACTTCGTGGTGCTCGCCGGGATTGCCGGGCTGCGCTGGGAGGACGTGGACCCGCAGAGCACCCCGACGCTGTGGCGGATGGCCGAGGAGGGGTCGATCGGCTCCCTGTCGGTGCGCTCCGCGCACCGACCCACCTGCCCGGTTGACGGCTGGTTGACGATGGGCGCGGGCAGTTTCGCCGCCTGGAACGGCAGCCGGTCGGTCGACGGTTGCCCGTCGGCCGGTGTGACAGTGGAACAGCCGGACGGTATCGGGGCGAACCTGCCCGACCAGGAGGGCGTGGTCCAGTACAACCAGCAGCGACTGCCCTGGGGTGCCGTGCCCGGCTCGTTGTCGGAGTCGGTGCGGTGTTCCGTCGCCGTGGGTCCGGGCGCGGCAGTGGCCGCCGCCCGACCGTTCGGCCGTGTCGACAGGTACGCCTCGGGGCTGCCGGCCGATCCGCGGCCACTGCTCGGCTCGTGTGTGCTGAGCATCGTCGACCTGGGCACGGTGGCGGGGGCCGACCCGGCGACCCGCGCCGAGGAGGCCCGCGCGGCGGACGCCCAGCTGGCCCGGGTGCTGGCGGCGCGACCCCCGCGGTCGTTGGTGCTCGTCGCGGGGATCTCCGACACCGCGCAGCCGTCGCGGCTGCACGTGGCGGTCGCCGACGGGCCGGGCTGGGGGAAAGGGTGGCTCACCTCGGCCAGCACGGGCCGGGACGGGTACCTGCAACTCGTCGACCTGGCGCCGACGGCCCTCGCCGCGTTGGGTCGGCCCATGCCGGAGCGGCTCTTCCTCGGCCGCCCGGCGCTCAGCACCGGTGGCCGTCCCGCCGACCTGGCCGAGGCCATCGACGCGCCGGCGAACGCCGACCGGGAGGCGGCCGCCCAGCGTTCCGTCTCGAAGGTGTTCTTCGCGCTGCTCGCCGGGGTGCAGGTGCTGCTGGCGTTCGCGATCCTGCCGCTGCTGCGCCGGGCCCGTCCGCACGCCGGCCCGGCCGGTCCGACGCCCGTCTCCGGGCGGGTCGTGGCGGTGATGGAGTTGCTGCTCGTCGCCGCGGCGTTGACAGTGCCGGCTGCGCTGCTGGCCGACGCGGTGCCCTGGTGGCGAGGGGAGCACCCCGGGTGGATCTTCGCCGGGGTGACCGCGCTGCTGGTGGTCGCCGGCACCGCGGCGGTGCGGTTCGCCCCCGGGTACGCGGGCACCCTCGGGCCGGTCGGCGCGGTGGCCGGCCTCAGCACGCTCGTGGTCGGGCTGGACGTGCTCACCGGGGCCCGCCTCCAGCTCAACGGCGTGGTCGGCTACTCGGCGTTGCAGGGCGGCCGGTACGCGGGGCTGAGCACGGTGGGGTTGGGGGTGTTCCTCGCCGGCGCGTTGCTCAGCGGCGGCTGGTTCGCCCAACGGGTGCACCGGGGCTGGCGTCCGGCGGTGATGGTGGCGGTGGGTGGTCTGGCCGTGGTGGTGGTCGGCAGCCCGTACCTGGGTGCCGACCCGGTCGGCGCTATCGCGCTCACCGCCGGGGTGAGCGTCGCCGCCGTGATCAGCGCCGGCGGCTGGTTGACGATCAGTCGGCTGGCCTGGGCCACGATGGCGGCGCTGGCGGTCGGCATCGGGTTCGCCGTGGTGGACCTGCGGCGTCCTCCGGCGGAGCGGGGCAGCCTGGGCCGGTTCCTGTCCGCGCTCGGTGACGGCACCGGCGGGTTCGCCGTGCACCGGTCCAGCACGGAGAATTTCGAGACGCTCGTCAACAGCCCGTTGACGGTGCTGGCGCTTGCCGGTGGGTTGCTCGTGTGGTTCGCCCTGTTGCAGCCGTGGGGTGGGCTGATGCGGCTGTTCGGCATCTACCCGGCGGTCCGGGCCGCGCTGGCGGGCACCGTGGTCGCCGCGGTGCTCGGTGGTGTGCTCGACGGGGCGGCACTGGACCTGATGGGCGCTGCCGCCGCCCTGGTGGTGCCGATGGCGGCCCTGGCGTCGCTGCGGGTGCTCGGGCACGCCGCGGACCGGACCAGGCCGGCTCCGGGTCGCCCGCGCGCCACCGGCGCCGACGACGACTCGGGGCCCGGTGGGGTCGGTCCGGTCGGTGGAGGTGACGGCCCGACCGGTGGCGGTGGACCCCTGGGCGCGGTGCACCCCCGTCCGATCAGCGGCCCGCCCGCGAGCGCACCGGCGACTGTCGCCCGAGCGGCGGACCCGCCGGGCGACGAGGGCGTCGACGAACCGGCCAACCCGACGGTGAGCGGATCGACGACGGGGCCCGCGCCGACGGTGCCGGTGCCGCCCCGGCAGGTCTCCCGGTCATCGACGGAGGTTGCCGCGCCCTGAGCACCGGACCTCGTCCCGATGGCCCGGAGGTGTCGCAGCCGGGGTGCGGCCTGCGGGTACCCGCCCGGGAGGTGTTACCGTCGAATCCCGTGGATCGCGTGATCACTTTGCTGATCAAGCACGGCGGTCTGCATGACCGCGACAGACGACACGGGAGCAGGCCTTGGCCCCATCAGCACGGACGACCAGGCACATTTTCGTCACCGGGGGCGTCGCCTCCTCGCTGGGTAAGGGCCTCACCGCCTCCAGCCTCGGCAACCTGCTGACCGCGCGCGGGTTGCGCGTGGTGATGCAGAAGCTCGACCCCTACCTGAACGTCGACCCGGGGACGATGAACCCGTTCCAGCACGGTGAGGTCTTCGTCACCGAGGACGGCGCCGAGACGGACCTCGACGTCGGGCACTACGAGCGGTTCCTCGACCGGGCGCTGTCCGGCAAGGCGAACGTCACCACCGGCCAGATCTACTCCGACGTGATCGCGAAGGAGCGGCGCGGCGAGTACCTGGGTGACACCGTCCAGGTCATTCCGCACATCACCAACGAGATCAAGTCGCGGATCCTGGCGATGGCCGACCCGGACGACGACGGCCAGCTCCCCGACGTGGTGATCACCGAGGTCGGTGGCACTGTCGGCGACATCGAATCGCTGCCGTTCCTGGAGGCGATCCGTCAGGTCCGCCACGACCTGGGCCGCGACAACTGCTTCTACCTGCACGTCTCGCTGGTGCCGTACCTGGCGCCGTCGGGTGAGCTGAAGACCAAGCCGACCCAGCACTCGGTGGCGCAGCTACGCAACATCGGTATCCAGCCGGACGCGATAGTGCTCCGCTGCGACCGGGAGATCCCGGTGAAGCTCAAGGAGAAGCTGTCGCTCTACTGCGACGTGGACGCCGAGGCGGTCGTCGCCTGCCCGGACGCCCCGAGCA
Organism: Micromonospora sp. NPDC005710; assembly: GCF_040630995.1. NCBI lineage: Bacteria > Bacillati > Actinomycetota > Actinomycetes > Micromonosporales > Micromonosporaceae > Micromonospora > Micromonospora sp. NPDC005710. Next base: position 23,600 of record NZ_JBEXYP010000018.1, read on the forward strand.
TCTACGACATCCCGAAGGTGCTGCACCGGGAGGGCCTCGACGCGTACGTGGTGCGCCGGCTCGGCCTCTCCTTCCGGGACGTGGACTGGGCCAGCTGGGACGACCTGCTGGAGCGGGTGCACCGCCCCCGGCACACGGTCACCGTCGCGGTGGTCGGCAAGTACGTCGACCTGCCCGACGCGTACCTGTCGGTGAGTGAGGCGATCCGGGCGGCGGGCTTCGGTCACCGGGCTCGGGTGCAGCTCAAGTGGGTGCCCAGCGACGAGTGCGTCACCCCCGCCGGTGCCGCTGCGGCGTTGGCCGGCGTGGACGGCATCCTCATCCCCGGCGGTTTCGGGGTACGCGGCATCGAGGGCAAGGTCGGCACCGCCCGGTACGCCCGCGAGGCCGGCATCCCGTTGCTCGGCCTCTGCCTGGGCCTGCAGTGCATGACCATCGAGGTGGCCCGGCACCTGGCCGACCTGGACGGCGCCAACTCGGTGGAGTTCGACGAGCAGGCGGCCCACCCGGTCATCGCCACGATGGCCGACCAGGAGGACATCGTCGCCGGTCGGGGCGACCTGGGCGGCACCATGCGGCTGGGCGCGTACCCGGCGACGTTGACCGAGGGCTCGATCGTCGCCGAGGCGTACGGCAGCACCGAGATCAGCGAGCGGCACCGCCACCGGTACGAGGTGAACAACGCCTACCGGGACGCGCTGACGAAGGCGGGCCTGCACATCTCCGGCACGTCGCCGGACGGCCGGCTGGTCGAGTTCGTCGAGCTGGACCGCAGCCTGCACCCGTTCTTCGTGGCCACCCAGGCGCACCCCGAGTTGAAGAGCCGCCCGACCCGCCCGCACCCGTTGTTCGCCTCGTTCGTGAGGGCCGCTGTGACGTACTCGCAGGCCGACCAGTTGCCTGTCGACCTGGACGCGGCGGCGGAGGCCCCGGCGACGCGTAAGGCCGCCCGCAACGGCGCCGCGACGAAGGCGTCGTCGGCCTCGTGAGCGAGCTGGAGCACCGCTACGAGGTGCGTTCCCGGGAGGAGCGCTACCGGGGGCGGATCTTCGACGTGGTCACCGAGGAGGTGACCATGCCGGGCGGTGGGACGGGGCTGCGTGACCTCGTCCGGCACGTCGGGGCGGTGGCCGTGGTGGCGCTCGACGACGCCGGCCAGGTGGTGCTGATCAGGCAGTACCGGCATCCGGTCGGGCGGCACCTGTGGGAGCTGCCGGCCGGTCTGATGGACGTCTCCGGTGAGGAGTTGCCGGCGGCGGCGCTGCGGGAGTTGGCCGAGGAGGCGGACCTCACCGCCGGGCGGGTCGACGTTCTGGTGGATCTGCACAGTTCGCCGGGGTTCACCAACGAGATCGTCCGGGTGTTCCTGGCCCGCGACCTGGGTGACGTGCCGGCCGACGAGCGGCACGAGCGCCACGACGAGGAGGCCGACCTCCAGGTCGTCCGGATCGACCTGGACGAGGCGGTCGCCATGGTCCTGGCCGGTGAGATCACCAACGCGTCGGCGGTGGCCGGGCTGCTGGCCGCGGCCCGCGCCCGGGACACCGACTTCACGTCTCTGCGTCGGGCGGACGCGCCGCTGCCGCGCTGAGCGTCGCCGCCGGTCCAGCCGGTTGAGGGAGTACGCGCCAAAGGGGCCCCGCGGTCAGCCGCGGGGCCCCTTTCGCTGTCAGGTCTAGGAGTCGCGCAGCGGACGGCCCTGCGCATCAGTGCCGCCGTTGACCAGGATGAGGATGCCGTCGATGAGGCCCCAGAATGCGCCGAGGCCGCAGGTCACCACGCTCACGACGAGCTGGAGAACGGCGATCTTGGTGTGTCCGGTGTAGAACCGGCCGGCACCGAAGGTGCCGAGCAGGATGCCGAGGACACCCGCGACGATCTTGCTCTTGTCGGAGACGCCCTGCGGGTACCCCGGCTGGGGGTAACCGGGCTGGTAAGGAGGAGTGGTCATGGGCGGACACATTAGTGATCCACTCGCCTGCTGTCCGCACCGCCACCCGGCAGATGGGACGATAATGGTGAAACACTGTCCTGTTGGCTGATGTGACGATCGTCCGGCCGAACCGGGGCGATGCCCTGACACATCGTCAGGACACCCGGGCACCGGATGCCACTGTGCTGGCTCGCGACCGCGCCGGGCGGGCCTAGACTGCCGCCGCGGGACCGGTGTACCGCGGTGGCAAAGGGGCCGTCGCGGCACCGAGCAGTCGGGGGAGAGCAGCCCCGAAGAGAGGTGTCTGCATCGTGAAGGTCGGAATCCCACGCGAGGTCAAGAACCACGAGTACCGCGTGGCGATCACGCCAGCGGGTGTCAACGAGTTCACCCGCAGCGGCCACCAGGTCTTCGTGGAGGCCGGCGCCGGGGTCGGCTCCAGCATCACCGACGAGGAGTTCACCGCCGCCGGCGCGACGATCCTCGCCACCGCCGACGAGGTGTGGGCGACCGCCGAGCTGGTGCTCAAGGTCAAGGAGCCGATCGCCGAGGAGTACCACCGCATGCGCGAGGGGCAGGTGCTCTTCACCTACCTGCACCTGGCCGCCTCCAAGGAGTGCACCGACGCGCTCGTCGACCGCAAGGTCACCGGCATCGCCTACGAGACAGTCGAGCTGCCCGACCGCTCGCTGCCCCTGCTCGCCCCGATGTCCGAGGTCGCCGGCCGGCTCGCCCCGCAGGTGGGCGCGTTCTACATGATGCGCACCGGTGGTGGGCGTGGTGTGCTGCCCGGTGGTGTCTCGGGCGTGTACGCGGCCAAGACCGTGGTCATCGGCGCCGGCGTCTCCGGCCTGAACGCCGCCGCGATCGCGTTGGGCCTGCAGTCCGAGGTGCTGCTGCTGGACAAGAACGTCGCCCGGCTGCGGCAGGCCGACGCGATCTACCGGGGCCACCTGCAGACCGTCGCGTCCAACGCGTACGAGGTCGAGCGGGCCGTACTCGACGCCGACCTGGTCATCGGCGCGGTGCTGGTGCCCGGCGCGAAGGCACCGACGCTGATCTCCAACGAGCTGGTCTCCCGGATGAAGCCGGGCAGTGTGCTCGTCGACATCGCCATCGACCAGGGCGGCTGCTTCGAGGACTCGCGCCCCACCACGCACGCCGACCCGGTCTACAAGGTGCACGAGTCGATCTTCTACTGCGTCGCGAACATGCCCGGCGCGGTGCCCAACACCAGCACGTACGCGCTGACGAACGTCACCCTGCCGTACGCCCTCGAACTGGCCAACCACGGCTGGCGCCAGGCGCTGCGCACCGACCCGGCGCTGGCACTGGGCCTGAACACCCACGCCGGTCAGGTCACCTACGGCCCGGTGGCCGAGGCGCACGGCATGGACGTGCTCCCGCTGGCCGACGCGCTCGCCTGAACGGTGGCGGGCTGACCGGCGACACGGACTCCGCCGGCGTGGGCGCCCTGCCCACGCCGGCGCTGCGCCGTGCCGTCCGCGGTTACCTCGACCACCTGACCGTCGAACGTGGCCTCTCCGCCAACACGCTCGCCTCGTACCGTCAGGATCTGGAGCGGTATCTCGCGACCCTCGCCGACGCCGGCGTCACCGACCTCGCGTCGGTCGGCGCCGGCGTCGTCGAGTCGCACCTGACGCGGCTGCGCGCCGGCGACGACGCGCACCCGCCCCTCGCCGTCTCCTCCGCCGCCCGCGCGGCCAGCGCGGTCCGCGGCCTGCACCGCTTCGCGCTGCGCGAGGGCCTGGCCGGCGCCGATCCGAGCCGGGACGTCCGCCCGCCCACGCCGCCCCGACGGCTGCCCCGGGCGCTTCCCGTCGACGACGTGGTCCGGCTGCTGGAAACCGCCGGCCCGATCACCGCCGCCGGCGACGACGCGCCCCTCGCGCTGCGCGACCGGGCGCTGCTGGAGTTCCTGTACGGCACCGGCGCGCGGATCTCCGAGGCCGTCGGCGCCGCGGTGGACGACCTCGACACCGACGAGGGAACGGTGCTGCTACGCGGCAAGGGCGGCCGGGTACGGCTGGTGCCGATCGGCGGGTACGCCGTCGACGCCGTCCGCGCCTACCTGGTCCGGGCCCGCCCCGGGCTGGCCGCCGCCGGCCGGGGCACCCCCGCGGTGTTCCTCAACGCCCGCGGCGGCGCGCTGACCCGGCAGGGGGCCTGGGGCATCCTGCGCCGCGCCGCCGACCGGGCCGGGCTGCCCGTCGACGGGCCGGCCGCCGTCTCCCCGCACACCCTTCGCCACTCGTACGCCACCCATCTGCTCGACGGCGGCGCCGACGTCCGGGTGGTCCAGGAACTGCTCGGACACGCGTCGGTGACCACCACCCAGGTCTACACGTTGGTCACCGTGGAGCGGTTGCGCGAGGTGTACGCCACCGCCCACCCGCGCGCCCGGGGCTGAACCGGTAGCGGTCGACGCCGACACGCCGGGCCGGTGCCGAACGCCCTGCTGGTCCGTGGCGTACAGTCGGCATCGGCGCGGACCTCCTGGAGCGACATGACCGGGGTGCGCAGCGGCGCCGCGAAGGACGTCGGACGGCTCCGACGCCGGGGTGGGTCGTCGGGAGGGGGCAACGAGCACATGGCTGGCAACGGTGACCGTGCCGAGACCTGGACGACGGAGCTCCGCGAGCAGCAGGCCACGCTCGGCGCGGACCTGGGTCCTGCGGACCCGGCGGCCTACACGATGCGCAAGCCCATCCCGGAGCCGATGCCGACTGATCGGCACGGCCCCGCGCGCATCATCGCGATGGCCAACCAGAAGGGTGGCGTCGGCAAGACCACCACCACCATCAACCTGGGCGCGGCGCTCGCCGAATACGGCCGCAAGGTGCTGCTCGTCGACTTCGACCCGCAGGGCGCGCTCTCGGTGGGGCTGGGCGTCAACCCGCACAACCTCGACCTGTCCATCTACAACCTGCTCATGCAGGACGACATCCTCGCCGAGGACGTCGTCATCAAGACCGACGTGGCGGGGCTGCACATCCTCCCGGCCAACATCGACCTCTCGGCCGCCGAGATTCAGCTGGTCAACGAGGTCGCCCGGGAGATGGCGCTGGCCCGGGTCCTGCGTACGGTCCGCAAGGAGTACGACTACATCCTGATCGACTGTCAGCCGTCGCTCGGCCTGCTGGCGATCAACGCGCTCACCGTCGCGCACGGCGTGCTCATCCCGCTGGAGTGCGAGTTCTTCAGCCTGCGCGGTGTGGCACTGCTGCTCGACACCATCGACAAGGTGCGCGAACGCCTCAACTTCGACCTGGAGCTCGAAGGCATCCTCGCCACCATGTACGACAGCCGCACCACACACTGCCGCCAGGTCCTCCAGCGGGTGGTGGAGGCGTTCGGCGACAAGGTCTACCAGACGGTCATCACCAAGACGGTCAAGTTCCCCGAGTCCACCGTGGCCGGTGCCCCCATCACGACGATGGACCCAGCCTCCTCCGGGGCACGGAACTACCGTCAGCTGGCCCGCGAGGTGATCGCCGCCCAGTCGGAGCGGTAGCCGGAACGCCCGGTGCCCGACTCGTGGACTACGGTCGTCCGGTGACCGCGCCACCCCTCGACCAGCCCGAGACCGCCGAAGCGGCAGTGGTCGACGGTGTGCAGCCCGCCGGGTTCACGGTCCGGCTGGCCAACTTCACCGGTCCCTTCGACCTGCTGCTGCAACTGATCGGCAAGCACAAACTCGACGTCACCGAGGTGGCCCTGCACACCGTCACCGACGAGTTCATCGCCTACATCAGGGCGATGGGCGACGACTGGGACCTGGACGAGGCAAGCGAGTTCCTGCTGATCGCCGCGACGCTGCTCGACCTGAAGGCGGCCCGACTGCTGCCCGCCGCCGACGTCGAGGACGAGGCCGACCTCGCCCTGCTGGAGGCACGGGACCTGCTCTTCGCCCGACTGTTGCAGTACAAGGCGTACAAGGAGGCGGCGGCGCACATCGCCGAGTTGGAAGCCGTCGGCGGCCGACGCTACCCGCGGGCGGTCAGCCTGGAGGCCCGCTACGCCGAGGCGCTGCCCGACCTGGTGCTCGGCATCGGCCCCCAACGGCTGTTGAAGCTGGCCGTGCGGGCGATGACCCCGAAACCGGTGCCCGAGGTCTCCATCGCCCACATCCACATGGTCCGGGTCAGTGTCCGAGAACACGCGGCCATCCTCGCCGCCCGCCTGCGCCGGGCCGGCACCGCGACGTTCTCACTGCTCTGCGCCGACTGCGAGGCCACCCTGGAGGTGGTGGCCCGGTTCCTCGCCCTGCTGGAGCTGTACCGGGAGGGCCTGGTGTCCTTCGTGCAGGAGGAGGCTCTGGAGGAGCTGACAGTGCGCTGGACCGGCCCGGCCGACGGCGACACCGAGCTGCACGTCGACGAGTACGCCGGCACCCCGACCGACCCGGAGACAGCGCCTGGTTCGGTGGGGCCTGAGCCGGCCGGGCCCGGGGCTGAGCCGGCGTTGGTGGGGGAGGCCGACGGGCCGGACGGGACGGACATGGCGGAAGGTGCGCGGGATGAGTGACGAGCAACGCCGGGACTCGCTGGCCGACCAGGCTGCCGCCTGGGTGCCCCCGTGGGACCGCCCCCGCCCGCCCACCGCCGACGACCCCCGGACGCCGGAGGGCGAGTCACCCACACCACCGGACACCGAAGAACCTGAAGCGACACCGCCCCCGGGCCCTCAGGTCGCCTCGGCTGAGCCAGACCGTGTTGAGCCGGCCTCCGACGACGCGGCCTCGGCTGAGCCAGACCGTGGCGAGGCACCCCCGGACGAGACGGGCTCGGTGGGACCGGAGCCCGCCGCGGTGACGGAGAGCACGCCGGGGGTTGGGGACGTACCCCGGCGGCAGCAGGCAGTGCGGCGGCGGGTGACTGTCGCGCCGGAGCCCGCGCCCGACCTGTCCGACACCGAGCTGCGCGGCGCGCTGGAGGCGATCCTGCTCGTCGTCGACGAGCCGGTCAGCGAGCTGGTCCTCGCCCAGGTGCTGGAGCAGCCCGCCGAGCGGGTCGGGCCGATGCTCGACGAGATCGCCGCCGGCTACACAGCGGCCGGGCACGGGTTCGAGCTGCGCCGGGCGGCCGGCGGGTGGCGGCTGTACACCCGACCGGAATACGCTACGTACGTTGAGCGGTTCGTGTTGGACGGGCAGTCCGTACGACTGACCCAGGCGGCGTTGGAGACGCTCGCCGTGGTCGCGTACAAGCAGCCGGTGACCCGTTCGCGAATCTCAGCCATCCGGGGTGTGAACTGCGACGGGGTCATCCGTACGCTGGTCACCCGCGGCCTCATCGAGGAGTGCGGCACCGAAACGGACAGCGGGGCGTTCCTGTACCAGACCACCACGCTGTTCCTGGAGAAGCTTGGGCTGAACACCGTCGACGAGCTGCCGCCCCTCGCCCCCTTCCTGCCCGACGACGTAGAAGAGCTTGCCGATGCGACCCGATAACCGTTCCCCGAAACCCGACGCCCCCGTCTACGAGGGGGCTGAGCGCCTGCAGAAGGTGCTCGCCGCCGCCGGCGTGGGTTCCCGGCGCGCCTGTGAGGATCTGATCTTCCGCCGCCGGGTCACCGTGGACGGGCGGGTCGCCAAGCTCGGCGACAAGGTCGACCCGGCCACGTCCGTGATCCACGTGGACGGGGAACGCCTCCAGGTCGACATTCGCCTGGTCTACGTGGCGATGAACAAGCCGCGCGGGGTGGTCACCTCGATGGCGGACGACAAGGGGCGCAACGAGCTGGCCGAGTTCATCGGCAACCGGGTGGAGCAGCGGGTCTACCACGTGGGGCGGCTCGACGCGGACAGTGAGGGCCTGCTGCTGCTCACCAACGACGGCACCCTCGCGCACAAGCTCATGCATCCCTCGTATCAGGTGTTGAAGACCTACCTCGCCGAGGTGGTCGGGCCGATCCCGCGCAACCTGAGCAAGCGGCTGCTGGCCGGCGTCGAGCTGGAGGACGGGCCGGTCACCGTCGACTCGTTCAAGGTGGTGGACACTCTGGGTAAATCCGCCCAGGTGGAGCTGAGCCTGCACGAGGGACGCAAGCACATCGTCCGACGCCTGATGGAGGAGGTCGGCCACCCGGTCACCCGGCTGGTGCGTACCTCGATCGGTCCGATCCGGCTCGGTGAACTGCGCACCGGGCGGATCCGGCGGCTGACGAACGCCGAGGTCGCCGCCCTGTTCACCGCGGTGGGTGACTGACCCCCGAGTTCGGGGAACGGCAGCCGGTAGGCTCCGGTTCGGCCGAGACGCGGTCCGTCCGGGTGGCGTGGGTCGCCTCCGGCGGTGTCGCACGCGGGTCCTTCAGAGGGTCCGGGCATGATTGATGACGATTGACAAACCGCTTGCGGCGCCAGCTCACCGGGCGATCCGTGAGGTACGGGCTGAGGAGGACACGGTGGAGGAAAACGTACGGGCCGGGCGATGTGTGGTCGCCGTGGACGGGCCATCCGGTTCGGGTAAGTCCACCGTGTCGCGGCGGCTCGCCGTGAGCATCGGTGCGCGCTACCTGGATACCGGGGCGATGTACCGGGCGATCACGTGGGCCGTGCTGCGCTCCGGCGTGGACCTCACCGACACCGCGTCGGTGGCCAAGGTCGCCGGTGAGGTCAACCTGCGCATCGGCACCCACCCGCAGGGGTATGCCGTGACCGTCGACGGTGTGGGTGTGGACGCGGACATCCGTGGCGCCGAGGTGACCGGCGCGGTCTCCGCCGTCGCCGCCATGGCGGCCGTTCGGGAGCTGCTCGTCACCCGTCAGCGCGAGATGATCGCCAACGCTGGTCGAATGGTGGTCGAGGGTCGCGACATCGGCTCGGTCGTGGCGCCGGACGCTGACCTGAAGGTCTTCCTGACCGCCTCCGAGGCGGCCCGCGCCGCCCGGCGCAGCGCCGAGGACTCCGCCGACGTTGCGGCCACCGCCGCCGACCTGGCGCGACGGGACCGTCTCGACTCCACGCGCAAGCTCAACCCGCTGGCCCAGGCGCCCGACGCGGTGGTGCTGGACACCACCGAGCTCAGCATCGACGAGGTCGTGGCGCGGATCCGCGACCTGCTCACCGAGCGGGGCGTGGCATGAACAGCGCGGTTGTGTCTCATGACGGTCCGGAGCGAACCGGAGGAGCGGCATGAGCACCGATGGTGGTGGGTGGGTCGAGCTGCGTGAGCCCGACGTCGTCGTCGAGGAACCGAGCGGCCCGCAGCCGGTGGTGGCAGTGGTCGGCCGCCCCAACGTGGGCAAGTCGACGCTTGTCAACCGGATCATCGGTCGTCGGCAGGCGGTCGTCGAGGACGTCCCGGGCGTGACCCGCGACCGGGTCCCGTACGACGCGCAGTGGAACGGCCGGGCGTTCACAGTGGTGGACACCGGCGGCTGGGAACCGGACGCCAAGGACCGGGCCGCGGCCATCGCGGCGCAGGCCGAGACGGCGGTCGTCACCGCCGACGTGGTGCTCTTCGTGGTCGACGCGATGGTGGGCTCCACCGACGTCGACGAGGCAGCGGTGAAGATGCTGCGGCGCAGCGCCAAGCCGGTGATCCTGGTGGCGAACAAGGCCGACAACAACTCCATCGAGATGGAGGCCACCTCGCTGTGGTCGCTCGGTCTCGGTGAGCCTTTCCCGGTGTCCGCGCTGCACGGACGTGGCTCCGGCGACCTGCTCGACGCCATCCTCGCCGCGCTGCCGGAGGCACCGGCGATCGTGGAGAACCGTCCGCGCGGGCCGCGCCGGGTAGCGCTTGTCGGGCGGCCGAACGTCGGCAAGTCCAGCCTGCTCAACCGGTTCTCCGGCGAGGAACGGGCCGTTGTCGACTCGGTGGCGGGCACCACTGTGGACCCGGTGGACAGCATGGTCGAGATCGGCGGCCAGACCTGGCAGCTCGTCGACACGGCCGGGCTGCGCAAGCGGGTCGGCAAGGCCAGCGGCACCGAGTACTACGCCAGCCTGCGTACCGCCGGCGCGATCGAGGCCGCCGAGGTGGCCGTGGTGCTGCTCGACTCCAGCGAACCCATCAGCGAGCAGGACCAGCGGATCCTGTCGATGGTGACCGAATCGGGCCGGGCGCTGGTCATCGCGTTCAACAAGTGGGACCTGGTCGACGCCGACCGTCGGTACTACCTGGACAAGGAGATCGACAGGGAGCTGCGCCGCATCCCCTGGGCGATCCGGCTGAACCTGTCGGCGATGACCGGCCGAGCCGTGGACAAACTGGCCCCAGCCCTGAACAAGGCGCTGGCCAGCTGGGAAACCCGCGTGCCGACCGCGCAGCTCAACCAGTGGCTCACCGCGCTGGTGCAGGCGACCCCGCACCCGATCCGCGGTGGACGCGCGCCGCGCATCCTGTTCGCGACGCAGGCTGGTGTGGCACCGCCACGGTTCGTGCTCTTCACCACCGGCCCGCTGGACGCCGGGTACCAACGCTTCGTCGAGCGCAAGCTCCGCGAGGAATTCGGGTACGAGGGCAGCCCCATCGAGATCTCCGTCCGCCCGCGCAAGAAGCTCGGCCCCGGTGGCCGAGGCAAGGCGCACGGCTGACGAGCTGCCGTTCTGCTTGACGAATGCCGGATGGGCGAACCAGCCCATCCGGCATTCCTGTCACCCCCACCCTCCTAGGACGCTTTAGGGGTTGTGCGGTGCGCCGGATGCCGGGTGGCACCGGTGGGGCCTGTGCGGACTACCCGGAGGTGCTGCGCTAAGCTGTATCGGCTGCCGCGGGGGAAACCACGCGGGGGCGGGACGTGGCGCAGCTTGGTAGCGCACTTGACTGGGGGTCAAGGGGTCGTCGGTTCGAATCCGGCCGTCCCGACCGATTGACCTGGGGAGATGAAGATCTTCTCGGGCAACGGCGGTAACATCCGGTAACGGATGATCTTTATTGGCGGCAACCGTGTGGATGGTTGGCCGTTGACGTGTCCGCTGCACAACGCTCTGACCTGCCGCTTCATCTCCGTTCCGGATGGAGCGGCAGTTTTGCTCTTGATTGCGCGTCAAGCGCTGCAGATGTTGCCACCTGTCGCTACGTCGTCCGGTCCCAGGAGCCTCGGCGCGGCAGGATTTCCGGTTAGCCCGGCTGCTGGCCTGAGTAAGGCGACGGTCGCAGGTACCGATGCCCTGTCCTGTTGATCACGTGAATGCGTGGCCTGGTCGTGTGCTCGCGGCTATCGGCCCCAGCCGGCACCTCGCCCGTGCCGCTGCAAGAGCCATCACGTCGCGTGCCACGATTTGATCCGCAGTCTTGAGCCGACCAACGTCACGCCCTCTCGCTGGTGGCTCGCGCCGCCTGAGCAGGTAGACGAGGCCGTTGCCCAACTGGTTGCTGACCTGAAGGCTTACGGCGAGCCGTTCTTGGCCAGGCATCAGACGTTGTCGGCCGTGATTGACACGCTGCCCGGACGGCCCAAGTCGCAGGTCGAGTACGGAACTTTGGTTGTCTGCCTGGCGATGTTGGGCGACCTGCCCAAGGCTCGCGCCATGCTTGCGCAGTTTGGGTCGACACGCCAGGTGTTCGCGGGAGGTCCAACCGAGACGTTTGTCCACAACTTCACCGAGCGGTTCGGCATTTAGAGGGCTCGCTCCGATCGTGGAAGCCAGGTGGTCGCGGCGATCAGGACGAGGCTGGCCCGTGAGGCCTCCGGTCTAGAGACGCGTCCGCAGGCGAGCGACCGCCTGGCGGAGCGTGAGGTCGATAACGACCAACCTGCCGTTCTGCTCCCACACTGTGAGGGCGTCAGCGTGGCGCCGGAAGCCAATTGCACCGTCAGCGGGCGGAAACACGACGCGCAGGTTGCCGTCAGCGATTTCCACAGTGGTGTCGTTTGGACGATCGATGCGTAGGGCGGACATCCCGCAGCTGGCCAACAGTGTCGGCTTCGTATCCACATCCCGGGCCTCTGCACCGTGCCCAATGACGTTATAGGTGTCGGAGTACTCGTCGTGCCTGGTAGTTATCAGCCTCGAGGAAGCGAGCAGGGCGCTGCCGGTGAGGCCGTTGAGATCAACTGTTCTTCGGGCCCGCAGCATGAGTGAGGGTAAGTCCCAGCGCCACACCTCGGTGCGGGCTGCGCTGGAGCCCAGTTGGTGGTTGACCTGGACCAGCGCGGCGAGGCTGGTCGGGCTCCGGGTGATGTCGAGAACCGCGATGGTGGGGTCCAGTTCACGCCAGGTGATGTGGGGGGTGTCGGCGGTCAGGTCGATGAATGCGATGCCGTCGTCGTCGACCACGGTGAGCAACGCACCGTCGTAGCTGGGCAGCACGTGGTGCGCGGTGATGACGACGGGCGGCCGGAGCCGGCGCGTGCTCAGGTTCAGGCTGCGGATTTCGCAGGCGGGACCGCGTCGCGCGACGAGCAGGACGTTGCCGCCGTGATCGGCGACGACAAGCTGGTGTGCGGGGGTGTCCCAGCTGGCACGGATTCGGCCATCCAGGCCGATCAGGCGTACACCGAATTCGCCGTGTGCGGTCAGGATGGTGCGGCCCGAGAGCAGGACTGCGTCGTGGATCGGCAGTTGCCCGGCCTCGTCGGTCGACGTGATGTCGATCGGGGTGTCCTGGGCAGGTGCTCGTCCGGCCGGCAGCGGTGGCAGGTCGGCGGCGGCCAGCCGGTCAGCCCGGCGCCGGAGCCTGCCGGCGATCCGCCTGCGCTCGTCGGCATCTCCGTTGGGATCACCTGCCGCATTGCGGACAATGAGACGCAGCGCGGCGGTGCAAAGCCGGCGGTCCTGTGCCTTGTCGGCGCAGTGCAGCTCGGACAGTGCCACCAGGAAGCCGCGTTGGGCCGGCGCCAATTCCTGGTCACGACCGTCGAGCAGCGTGATTGCGGTGGTCACCGTGTCGGTGCTCGGACGCCAGGTTACGAGGTGTGCGAACAGGTACCCCGCGGTGTGGCCGCTGAGCGTCATGCCGGCCTGGAGGTTCGTCACCACGAGCGGGCGCAGCTCGGTGTCCGGCCATGCCGCGTCAATGGCACCGACATGATCCTCGGCGGCCTGTCGTGCGCGCACCCACTCGGCCCGCAACTGTCGGGCAGCCACTGCGTCGACCCGGGCCAGTCGTTCGACAGCTCCGGCAAATGCGCCCCGTGACCGCGCAACGTGCAGCGCACGGTCACGCTCGCCGGCCCGCCACCACAGTCTTGCCGCCAGGTCCGGATCGAGCTCGCGTCCCTCGGCGAGGGTGGCGGCAAGGCGGTACTTGTGGTGTCGCTCCAGCAGTGCGACGGCCTCGCCCGGTAGACCAAGCAGGTCTGCGAGGACGAACGCGGATTCCTCGACGCGTCCGGCGCGGTCGAGCTCGGTGGCCGCCTGCCGGTAGAGCGTCCGCAGGTGTTGCTCGGCCCCGAAGCCGAGCGGGACCGTCGAACCGCCCTCGAGCTGGGCGTGCGGCACGAGATCCCCGGTGCGTGGTCGGGGAAGCCGAAGTGTCGGGCGCCCATTGGAACCACCGACAGCGATCGCCTCACGCAGCGCCTTGTCCCAGTCGCGACGCTCGAATGCGGCGTCGAGCCGCCGTAGGTAACGCTGCTGCGCGCTGATAGCCAGCCAGGCGGCTCGGCTGGTCAGCACGAGCCGGGCGAGCAGCGTGTTCCACCAGCCACCCGACGACGTGCCGCGACCAGTCTGCGTTGGGCCGTTGTCCGCCGCAGCGGTGGCGCCTGAAGCGATCACCATGCTGAGGCCGTACAGCAGGCCCGCGCCGACGCCGATAACCAGCATCCGGAGCGGCGCTGCGACGAGCGCGGCAAGGCTAAACACGAAAACGACCGCGGCGACCGCAGCGAGCTTCCCGGAAGCAGTGGGAGAGAGCCGCATTCGACGGTTCGGACGGGTCGACGCGGCCAGCAGCCGGCGGATCCGCCGCGGCGGCGGCGCGACACCGGCCACCGCGCGCAGGCCGGGTGCGGGTGTGGGCGGCTGCCAGGGCGATGGCGCGACCGCCGCGACAACGGGGCGGTCCAATGCCGCGAGCGGCTCGATCCGCAGGGCGGTCAGGTCGGTCCAGGAGTCCCGGTCGACGCGAGTCAGAGCCGCCCGGCTGACCAACATCGCCGCGCCGGCGCGGGGGATCAGCACGTCGCCGGGCGCGGCGCCCTCGACGGGTGTGCCGCTGAGGTGTAAGACGCCGCCGCTGTCGACGAGAACGAGGCCGGGAGCCAGTTCCGCGCGCACCTCGACCGCATGGTCGAACTCCAGCAGCCACGCCCCGCCGGGTAGCTCGAACAGTGCGGCTGCGGGCTGCCAGGCCTCGACGACCCGACGGCGCGCCTCGGCCTCCCCGATCAGGCAGACGTCGATCAGGAGTGCGCGGGCCGGGAGCCGGCCGCGGAACGAGCTCATCCGGTGCTCCGGACGGTACGCAGGATTTGGTTCGTGGCGAGGTCGACGACGTCGATCAGCCCTTCCGGGCGTGGCACCGCCAGCCATGGCTCGGTCGGATGCAGGGCCGGCTCGGCGATACCACCCGACCAGCGAGTAAGGGTCTGGGTTCGAGCCGGCGAGACCAGACGGACGATCAGTCCGCCGCTGGACAGGGTCACCAACTGCGGACCGTCGATGTCGACCATGCCGATCACCGTTGCCTCCTTCGTGACTGTCACGTCACCGACGAGACCGGCCGCAGCGTGGATGCGCCAGGTGGTGCCGCCCAACGACCAGGCCGTCCTCGTCCCGGCTCCGAGGACTACCTGAGCATCAGCGGGGATCCGCGCCCCACCGGCCACGCCCGTGACCCCGATATGGGTGCCGGCCCGCCAGGCCAAGCGCGGGTCGTCCATCTGCCTGCCGGGGGCAACCGTCACACACGACGACAGCTGGTGGCTGCCTTCGGTGGACAGACTCCACCAGTTGCCACCGAGCTGGCAGAGCAGGACACCCCCCTGGAAATAGAGTGGCGACAGCGCCCCTTCCGTGGCTGCCTCGACCTCGCTGACCGTCATGCCAATCGTGGCCAGTGGTACCGAGAGCTCCTGCAGTTGGCCCAGCGTCTTACCAGTCACGACAGCCCGTAGCGTCTCGTCGACGCAGGTCAGGACCACGAGCCGGCGACCCAACCAGGAGGCTGCCAGCGCCGGACCGGGCAGCTGGTGTCGTCGCGGTCGCCCGGTCGGCACCCGGACCGCGAGGACTACAGCAGGGCCGTCTCCACGGGCGATCAGGTACGGCGCGGCGCTCGGGAACATCGGCCTCCGCAGGGGAGCGGTGCCAGCGCTGACACCGACGGAGGCGTCACGGAAGCCGGTGCCGCGCAGGACCCGCAGGGCGACCTCACCGCGAGGCATCGGGAGATCGAGATGCCGCTCGCCGACGACGACTCGTACAACTGTCGCTCCGTCGACACCCCATTCCTGCTCGTTACTCACCAGCACCCGGCTCCTGTCGGGCAGGTGGCTGGCCAGTCGCGGCCCGGTCAGCAGCCAGGCCTGATCGGCCGCATCCAGCTGCTCCCTCCACTCCCTTACAGTCGACGGGGTCGGTTCGGCAGCTTTGCGGGCGACCAGCCAACCGGCGAGCTGTTTACTCAGTTCACCGCCCCGCCAGCTACCCGGCCGTTCACCCAGCACGCCGACCACCATTGACCGCCCCTGGCCGGCGGCCCGGCGATGCAGAACGATGAGCGCAGCGAGCTGGACCAGCCGGGCGGCACCAAGCTGCCCTGGGCCGGTGTCGACGAGGACGGCTACCCGTCCACGCAGCGCGGCCGATCGATTGGCCGGTGCCAGGTACAGAAGCTCCCCGCCGGCGGCGCGGCGAATGAACTCGTCCGGTAGCTCCTGCATCAGCAGCAACTGCGACGGGAGCAGCCGCTCGATGGTGCCACGTGCCGCCAGGCCGTCGTACCCGTCTGGCTGGCCGTCTTCCGTCGAGCCGCCCTCCGTCACGGGAAACAGGTCATTGATCTGTCGTACCAACGGGCCCATGGCAAGTGCCACATCGCTGGTCAATGCGGACAGCGCCGACGCCCAGGGAACCAGCGCTGCCGGGAGAGCCAAGCGGTCGGTCATGAGGATGCCAGCCGTGCGGGGTCGAGTGGTTCCCGCGGCAGCGGACCAGCCAGGACCAGTCCGGGCAACAATGCGATGAGTCCGGTCTGCTGGTTGGTGAGGTGGCGCAGAGGCTCGCGCAACAGATCCGCGCACGGCCACGGCTGGGCGAGCGTCGGTACCAGCACACCATCGTCCCAGCCGAGGTAGATGGCGCCGTCAGCCCACGGAAGCTCTGCCCGATCGCCAAGCACGATCAACCAGCCCTGTTCCCGGCCGGCGCAGGCACGTAGGTGGGCGCCTGCGGTTACCCGCATCAGCGCGTCCGCGCGCAACTCCGCCACCACCGCACCCGACGCTGCCACAGCCGCAGCGGGCAGCGGGGTGTCGCGTCCACGCCATTGCAGGGACAGGGGAGGCGCGCTCACCGCCGGATCGCGGCGACTAGGAGGCCGCGCATGTCCTGCAGCGCCTGCGGGGCATCGGCCAGGACGAACCCCGCGTCGATCTCCCGTAGCGTCGCTTCGTAGCGCAGCCGGCCGTCGTGCGTCAGCGGCCCGGTACCCAACTCGTCGAGCAGGCGCCGGCCAGCCTCGACCAGCCGGGCTGCACGGGCCTGCGGACCCCGGGCGAACTCCTCCGCCGCGTACACCAGACTGGCGTTTCGCCCCTGCGCCACCAGGTCTGACAGCACGTCCAGGGCCGAGGCTTGAGCGTCGAGTGTCGGCGCGATCAACGGAAGCACCCAGAGGTCGTCGGCAGTCGCCGCACCGCGCCCGTCCAGGGTCGCCGCAGCGGCCACCAGGCGCTGCGAACGCACCACCCGACGGTCACTGAGCGGTACGCCGGCTTGGCGCATCTGACGGATCGCGGACGCCAGCAGGCCGTGCACACCCTTAAGGTCACATTCACGAGCCGCCTGAGAAAGCCGATCCAACGCCGGCAGCATCGATCCCGTCAGATCGGGCGGCCGAGAACCCACGTTCCACCCCACCTCCAGCAGCTCGTCGAGTCGCGCGTCCGGGACCGGAGTGACGAAGACGCGAGCCAGAAACCGGTCCGCGAACGCGGCGAGAGCGGGATCATCAGGCAAGCTGTTTGCGGCGCCCACGCAGACACGCAGCGGGCACGACAGGACACTTGATCCGCGCCGAAACACTCGTTCGTTCAAAATCCCCAGCAGTGTATTGAGGACCGCCGTCGAACCGAGAAAGACCTCGTCGAGGAACGCCACCTCCGCCTCGGGCAGCATGCCCGAGGTCTCGAACTCCACCGACCCCTCACGTAACCGGCGGAGGTCGACAGGGCCGAAAATCTCGTTCGGCTCGGTGAACCGTCCCAGCAGGTACTCGAAGTACCGACCGCCGAGCTGGTCAGCCGTTCGCCGTACGGCCTCAGACTTGGCGGTGCCCGGTGCGCCGATGACGAGCACATGCTCGCCAGCGACGGCACAGAGCACGACAACCTCGGCGACCACCTCCCGGTCGACAAGACCGGTTTGTGCCCGCGTGATGGCTTCGCGAAGGACGATGGCGTCCGTCGACAAGGGGGCCGGCTGCATGGAGATCATTTGCACCGGCGAAGTCTACGAAATCAGAGCCTTCACCGAGTACCACAATCTTTGCCAGATGCGGTGCGACGATGCGCTCCAGTCGGCGTTCCCAGATGTGCCGTGCACGCGCTGGGCATGAAGCCCTGCAGAACCGCGCTGGGTGGTGGCGGTCTGCCTGGCTGCGTCTTCGCGACGAAACTACCCGAACCTGGCGGCACCAATGGTCCTTGACTTCTCGCGGCAACGGGAACGGTAACGACGAGAGTGTGTGGGTGGCGTCGTGCCCAACACCGGGTGGCAGGGGCCGTCATGGGGAGATATCGCTCTGTCCGGATTGGAGGACGCACAAATAGATTCCGGCATGCCGTGACAGAATCGTTGTAAAACTGGGGGTCAAGGGGTCGTCGGTTCGAATCCGGCCGTCCCGACAGCGAGAGGGTTTCCACAGGTCAGAGCCTGTGGAAACCCTCTTTTTTGTGTTCACGGTGGTTCGTCGAGGTCGAGCACGCCGCTTATCGACCCCTTGACTCGACGGGTGACCGACATGGCTCTACTGAACCTCACCAAGCTCACCACCGACCTGTCCACGACCTGGGCGGGATACCTCCGGGACTGGGACCGGACGCTGCGGGCGGGCAACTACCCGGAGACGACCCGGTACAACTACCTCCTCGCCGCGGCGCAGTTGGCCCGCTATCTGGCCGAGCACTCGCCCGACCCCGATGCCGCCGACGCTGCGGAGGACGCCACGGAGGTGAGCCGTGGGCATGCGGAGGCGTTTCAGGCGTGGATGATCGAGACCCGGTCCGCGCCGACCGCGTTGAACAAGCACAAAGGTCTGCAGCAGTTCTTCAAGTGGTTGCTGGCTGAGGAGGACATCGACCGTTCTCCGATGGATCGGGTCCGACAGCCCAAGACGCCCCAGAAGCTGATCCCGATCATCCGGGACGAGGACACGAAGAAGCTCCTCGACGCCTGCAAGGGCAAGACCTTTCCGCACCTGCGCGACGAGGCGATCATTCGCCTGTACTACAACACGGGAGCGCGTTTGTCGGAGGTCGGCAACCTGCTGCTCGATGATGTCGACCTGAACACGGAGTCGGTGCACTACCACGGCAAGGGTGCCAAGGACCGCCGGGTGCGATTCGGGCCGAAGACGGCGCGGGCCATCAGCCGCTACCTACGGGCGCGGGGCAAGCACAAGGGATCGGAGCTGCCGGATCTGTGGCTCGCCGACCGTGGTGGGCGGAGGTTGGCGGCCAACGGCATCAAGATTCGCCTGAAGCGGTTGGGTCTCGCCGCGGGCGTGGCGAACGTGCACGCCCACCGCTGGCGGCACAACTTCGCCCACGAGTGGAAGCGTGCCGGCGGGAACACCGGTGACCTGATGCTGCTGTTGGGCTGGACCTCGGAGGACATGCCCCGGCACTACGGCGCCAGCGCGGCGGCCGAACGGGCCCAGGAGATCCAGGTGCAACTGGGCATCGGGGAAGGGGTGTAGACGCGGGCAACACGGTCGGCCGGTCCGAGTACCTTGGCCGACCGCGTTGCTCCCGTCGTCGATCGGCGGACCCGAGTCGAGTCAGGCTGGATTCGGCTCACTGGCTCCGGTGCAGATTTCGGTACGACCGGTTGTACACAGCAGCATCCGAGTAGCCGGCCTAATGCTGATCGGCATCCATGACGCCTGTAGGACCGGCCGACGGTCCGATTGCTGACGTTGCATAAGGGTGACCTACCAGTGACGGGCGGCTCGGCGTTCGGATCTGCCGATGAGCGGGTAGGAGATCATGCGCGATGATCCGGTGCGGCATAGGAGGCGTCACTGTTCGGGTGCTGAGCTGAACTTTCGTGTATTGCCACGTGCCAGTACTTCTTTGATCATCGGTCGGGTGTAGGCCTTCTCCGGATCCTCCGAAGCATCGCCGCCGTGGTAATACTCGCCTTCGTCGAACGCCTCGAACACGTCAAGAAACACCTCGGGTAGCGCTGTGTCGAGGGTGGCCGTGTGGTGAGCATGAAACCAGTTGACAATCTCGTCGCACGTCCCAAACGGCAAGCGGCCCTGGTCATAGCGGGTGGCCAGTTCCATGGCCAGACCATCCAGGAAGGCGTCGTAGTCGAGCCGGGTCCACGCCGTCCATCGTTCGATGTCCTCCGTTCCCGTGATAATTTCCTCGCCGCGCGCGTCCCGGCTGACGAGCTCTGTCAGCACCTCGCTTATCCGCATACGGAATTTCACCACGTACGCGACCGCCCGACGACTCTCTTGTCGATCATCCAGTAGTTCCCTGCCTCGAGTACCGGTGAGCCGGCAGAGGCCATGCACGCTTCTGCCGCCAGGCGGGCGGTTGCGTCAGATACGGGTCGTGAGGCGGACGAGCGCTGATCGGCGATGACCGGTACGGTGCGGCGGTGTCTGTAAGCGACGGACGACCGTTGATCTTTGTCGACATCGACGGCGTGCTCATCCCGTTCCGGGCCCGGCCGGCCAGTGCCGAGGGTCAGCGCAGCGGCAGCGTGGGAGACGGTCCCGACTGTGACGGCAATCCTCTGCTGGATCGTCTCGAACCCGACGACGGTCGCCGGCTGCTCGCCTTGCCCGGTGAACTGGCCTGGGCGAGTACGTGGATGGCTGAGGCAAACGAGGTGGTGGCACCTCGGCTCGGCCTGCCTGCACTACCTGTGGTCGGCTGGATCGACGTTGACAAGGAACCGCCGTACGGCGTGCATTGGAAGACCGCGTCGTTAGTGCGGTGGGCGACAGATCGTCCGTTCGTCTGGCTCGACGACGAGATCACCGACGCCGACCGGCGATGGGTTGCCGCACACCACCCGTACCCGGCGCTGCTGCACCGTATTGACCCGCAGCTGGGACTTACCGACATCGACCTCACGGCAGTGCGTCAATGGCTCTGCCACCGGGGCGAGACCAATTGATCCGCTGCGCCATGCATAGCGGGATCGGCTCGTCTGCTCGTGCCGCGGGTAGCTTGCCACCGTCCGTGGCCAAGGGGCTCAGGGTTCAACCGGTGGCGGCACCGGCGGTCGACAGTTGCGGTTGTTCTCGTCGGGGCTGGGCTGTTCAGTCGCGGCGGCCTCGGTCAGCCAGCGGTGGTCGTAGTTCAGGTGGTCCCAGCGGGACCGCAGCCAGTGGCGCTTGGTCGCGCTCGCCGTTTGCCACAGGTATCGCAGCCCGTCGGCGAGTTGATCACGTCGTTGCGGCGCGAGGAGTCCTGGAAGCTGGTGGCAGATGTCGGCGATCAGGTTGGCGCGCTCACGACGTCGGTGCAGTGCGTGCGCCGGATGGGTTTCCAGCAGTGGCGCGGTGAAGAACCGGATCTCCAGGAAGCCCACATGGAGCAGGTCCGCCGTCGCCGCCTCCATCGCAGCTTGGGGCGGCTGGCCCGGCTCCATAACAACCTCCTCCTCCGAGCGGTGAACAGCGGTGCCCCATGCCATCCGCTCATGCCGCCGACCGGGCAGGCGGCTCAGCATCGAGCATCAGGCTCCGCACGCCGATTCGCCCTGCCCGGTACGTGCTCGTTCCGAAAAGTGCGCTCAGATCTGATCGAGGTCAATCGTGAGGTGTCGAGGGGCGTGTACGCCGGCCAGCGCCCATGCCCAGCCGGGAAGGGCGAGAGCCTCGGCGAACAAGTCGTCGAGAGGCATGCCGAAGGACCATAGGACTTTGGACCCGAGCGCTTCGGTTTCGGCGCTGGGAGTCCAGTGGAGCGTGCAGCGCGGTTGCCAAATCACGTCCTGGTCGTCGGCCTCGATGAACTGCCGGGTGAGATCGGCACAGAATTCACGCACGCCATCGAAATCGAACGTTCCGGTCTGGGCGAGGACCCCGTCGCCGTCCTCCGCGGGCGACACGGCGTCATCGACCGGGATGGTGGCGAATCGCCGGAAGACCTCGACCGTCGTCAGCACGTCGGCGGCAGAGACCTCGCCAGGGCGTACCCCGGCAAGGTCAAGCATCGACGTCAGCAGCAACTTCGTCTCGCTGATCAACACGATCTCATCATCCCGCGTCGTTGCCTCACAGCTGCCCTGAGCAAAGCAGTCCACACGAAGATCACGTGCGCGCTTCTGCCGCGATCGGCGCGTCGCCCGACGGCGGCTGTCACCGCCGGTGCGACGAGTTGCGCAGGAGCAGCTCGAAGGCCGGCCCCGGGCGGGAGGGCTGCCAGCCGGCGGCCAAGGCCCGGCGGACGCCTACAGCCACCGTGCCGGGCAACACCGGCTGGCTCGGTAGTCCGATCCAGTTGCCGGGATGGGCGCAGGGTAGCGCTGCCACCAGGACGGCACCTGGCTGCCCTGCATGCTCGACGACGAAGGTCAGCGGTGACCAGCCGTTGGCTTGACAGTAGGTGGGTCTGCGCCGAACCGACCAGCGGTAGGTCACGCCGTCCACCGCGATCCTCCGAGAACCCTTGATCGCCAGCGTCATTCGCACCCCTGTCGGTCTCGGTCGCCCCGCGGCGTGGCGAGAACCGTAGCGACAACCCTGATGTCACCGCTATCGATATGGCGTAGCTCGGTGCTCAGATATCCGGATCTAGCCGCGAAGTGCGCGTGTCACGGACCTACGTTAGAGGCAAATGGCCGGCACACGATTGCCGGCTGGCCGTCGCACCTGGTCAACGATGCCACCGCGGACACCGAGGCTGCCCCGCGCGGCGCGGTAGAAGCCGTCACGAGTCTCATCGGCCCGCCGAACCAGTTCCGTAAGGTCATCGGGCGGGTCCGGTAAGGAACGCGCGGCCTGCTCCAGAGCCCGCACTGCGTGACGCCAAGCGGAGGCCGCCCCTACGGTGACCTCATCACCGAGCAGCAGAACCGCCTCCCATGTCAGCGTGTGCCGCACATCCGCCTCAGCCAACCGCGCCAACCCCTCCTCGCGGTCAAGTGCGGGGGTACGGGCGCCGGGCCGGTGGGCGCTGAGCATTCCCAGCGCCAGCAGGTGGATCTCCTTCACGGCACGCGTGAATTCGGCGTAGGCGTCCAGCCGCCGCTCGTCCCATCGCACCATCTGACTGCGCCGCCACCGAGTTCGCTCGGCCACTGTCGTGGCAATGATCGTGCCAACAGTGCCGACCACCACGCCGATCAGCGCCGCTACCTGCGGCATCATCGTCTCCAGCAGTCTCATCGACGTCCCCTCGCCGTGGGTGGACCCAGCCCGTCAGCCATGGTTTGCACTACCGTCAGTTGCCATGCCGGCGGCGCCGGCCGCGCTGCCGGTGGCATCCAGGCCGGCCGACTGACGAATCCGGTGACAGTGGGCCCCTGTTGTTGTCGCGATTGTCTCTGTTGGAGGGACCATCGTGGTGGACTGGCTTCACCGGCGCGCCGCTTCGTCCAGGCGTCGCTGCCGAGGAGGATCTCCCACCGCGCCGATGGGAAGCGCGACGCTACAGTGTCGCGCGCCGGAGGCCGGATCCCGCTCGGTCACGGTGCCTCATGCTGTGTCCGGCGACCTACACCCAGCCTTGTTCCCGAGCGAGCAGCATCGCCTCGGTACGCCCGCCGACGCCCAGCCGAGCGTAGAGGTCCCGCAGCAGCCGGAACATCATCCGTTCGGAATAGCCGGATGCGGCCGCCACCCTTGCCACCGTCGCTCCGCCCGCGAGCATCCGCAGCCAGCCCAATTCGCGGTCGTCGAGGTGCACGTCGTCGTCCCAGCGGGCGGCGTGGCGCAGAAGTTCGCGGACGGTCGCGGCGGGCAGCACGGATTCGTCGCGGCGGACCGCCCGGCAGGCTTCGAGCAGACGTTCTGCGGTCACGTCACGGGGGAGCACTGCGGTGGCGCCGGCCCGGACGGCCCGTGTGGCGGCGGCCGCATCTGGCAGTAGGGCGACGATTCTCGCCGCCGGACGGGACCGGCCGAGGTCGCTGAGCAGCTCCCACTGAGCCGGAGTGGTCAGGCCGATGATGACGAGGACCGGTGCCTCGTCGGCGCACCAGGCCAGCAGGTCGGCGGGTTCGTCGACCGGATGGCCGTCCCGGCGAAGGGCGGCTGCGATGCCGGTGCGCAGCAGTGGAAGCGGATCGGAGATTGCTGCCCGCACCATCATCGGCAAACTGTGCCGCAGTCTTCGAGGGCCGTCGCGCAGGCGCGCCTGATCTGGCGTCAGACCCTGCCACGGCCGGCCGGGCGCGGTACCGATGCGTCATGGACCGCTTGCGGGCCGCTGTTTACCGTCGGGTCGGAGGAGGGCTGATGACCGACGAGACCAACATTCCGCCGAAATCTAAGGTCCGCCTGCCCAAGACAATCAAGAAGTTGCGCAAGCGGCTGCGGGGCCGCAAGAAGAAGGGCACCTCAGTCGGCAAGAAGTGAGGCGGCCGCTGCCCTGGCGCGGTCCACCACTGGCGATGGCGACGCTGGCGCAACCTGGTCGATCAGGAGCTGTACCCGGCCTACCGCGCCGGATGCGCTGGTCAGGCGACGCGCGTTCTGAAAGGCCTCAATCATGCGTTCCTCGTAGGTGAGTGGATCGTCGATCGCACGCACCAGCAGCACGATGCCGAGGAGGTCGTAGACCTCGAAGCTCTGCTTCTCGAGGCGCAGGTAGTCATCCGCCAACCGATAGGCCTTGTCGAGGCTGGCGTCGGCGTTCGGGTCACCCAGGCGGTACTCGACGAGTCCCCGCAGCGTGAACGCCGGCAGCCCAGTGTGCCGCTGCTCGACAGTGGTGGCGAAGCGTGCCTCCTCGAGGGCGGGTGCCAACTCGTTGCGGCAGAGCAGCGCGAGAACGATGCGGTTCTTCGCCTCACGTAGCACGCGATTGTCGTTGCGCAGCGCCGCGCAGTCGATCGCCCGCTGGGCTGCAACGTAAGCGGCGTCGTACCGACGAAGATCAAGGTCTCGGGCGGACTGGGCGCAGTAGGTCCAACCCAGCAGAGTCGTGTCGCGATGCCGCCCGTCGCGGCTGATCTTCCGGGCGGCCATGTAGCAGCTCTCGGCGGAGTCGGTATCGCCCTCGAACCCCCGCAGCCACGCCTCGTTCAACCACAGCTCCCCGGACAGCAGGGACCCGCCGTCATGGTGCCTGATCAGCAGGTCGCGGGCAGCCCGGATGTGAGTGCCGGCGCCCGGCAGATCGCCCGTGCGAGTGGCGCAGATGGCGAGTCCCGACCGCGCCTTGACGGCCTCGTGCCATTGGTCGTCCCGAGTGGCGTGGGCAAACGCGTCGGCATAATGACCGGCGGCCGCCTCAACTCTCTTGTGCTGGTAGTTGATGCTGCCCGCCTGGAGGTGGAACTCAACGAGGCGATCGACCGGCAACGACTGCACTAGCTCGGCCGCCGCGCCGATGCGGCTCGTCGCCTCGGCGAACTCGCCCAGCTGGAGGTGTCCGTTAGCCAGCATGGACAGCACTGGCACCTGCATTTCAGGCTCGGTGAACTCTCCTTCCAGCCGGCGCAGCCACGGTGCGAGCAGGTAGGTCTGCCCCCAGGCGAACAGCCACCCGTCGTCCATAGCCTCGATCGACTGCACCGCGCCGCTAAGGTCACCGGCCTGGATCCGCAGCTCGACCTCGCTGAACTGCGGTCCCAAATCCTCGACGCGCTGCGGATCCTCCCGTGCCACCGAGATCTGATACTCGGCTGCCCAGACGCTGAGGTCGAGCAAATTCCAGTCAAGCGACTCCTCGTCGTACTCATCGATGTCCCCGGCCGGAATGCCGCCCAGCACGATAGCGGCGTCGTCCGCGGATGGGACGAAGTACCGGTCACCGTCGGCACGTATGACGCGTCGCGCGCTGAGGAGCCGCAATGTGCTGGCGCTGCGGGTCTTGGGGCGGTAAGGGCTGAGCAGGAAGTCGACCGCCACCGCGGGGACCGGCTGGCCGAAGACGGCGAGCGCGGTGAGGACCATACGGTCCAGGTCCGGCAGGACGTCGAGGATCCGGTCCATCAGGTACGCCGCGGGCGTCGCGTCGCCCAGCTTGGTCTCCAACGACGCGATCAGCGACGCGACCGTGCAACGGGCATCGCTGTGCAGCAGGGCGGTCACGAGCTCCAGCGTGCGTGGGTGCCCCTGCGCGAGGTAGGAGAGGAATCGGCGTTCGGCATTCGTGGCGATGCCGAGCCCGCGGCGGTCCTGCGCGTCCATCTCCTTTAGGAGCTCCGCGCCGGAGTCGGCGTCCAGACCGGCGTCGAGCTTGATCCGCGTAGAGGGCGATGGGCGGAGCGGCAGCTCGATCGGACGCGACGAGGCGAGCACCAGCACGATGGACTGCTGTTCGCGGCGGTGGATGGTTTCGATGAGTCGTCCCAGCTCGGTGTCGGTCAGTCGTCCCTCGGTGTCGACGATCCGTTCAACGTTGTCGAGTGCGAGCACCACGCGGCCAGGCCGGAGGCGGTCCAGGATTTCGCTGGCCGCGCTGCGCCAGCTTACGTCACCGTCCCGAAGCATCTCCTGACAGCGGCCGTCCTCATGGTCATCGTCGGCCATTCGGGCGAGCGCACCCAGCACCGTCGCGGGCGACACCTCCAGCTGGCCGAACGCCGGCAGGTAGGCGAACCACCGCACCTCGTCGTGTGAACCGTCCAGAGCGTCCGCCAACTTCGACAGCATCGCTGTCTTGCCGCTGCCGGCCTCACCGGTCAGCAGGACGACGAGCGGACTTTCGGCGTCCCGGACGGCCTCCAGCAGCGCGCGCCGCTCCGTCACGCGATCTTTGAACTCGGTCGGAGGCACGGTCGGCGGCCTGCTGAGGAAGCGGGTGCCCGGTCCGGATGTGCTGCGTGGCTGGCGCCGGGCCCCGCGTTCAGTGGCTAGCTCGGTCTCGAGTTCGGCGTCGTCGCTGGCGGCGTCGAGCTCGAGACGGCGCTGCTCGTCGGCGATCTGCCGGTCGGCGAGCGCGAAGAAGTCATCGTCGCCCGGGTGGTGTCGCGCCCATAGTTCGCGATCCTGCAGAAGTCGGGTGCGCTGATACTCAGGCGATGAGAGCTGCATCAACCGCCTGCGCAGAGCGGCCCAGTCGGGTGCGCGCGGTGTGGAGAGATCGAGCCGAGTGAACTGACTTAGTTGCAACGGCGTCTCGGCCTTTGACGTCATCCTCAGGGGAATGATCGGCCGATCCAGATCCCGGGCTTTTCCGACCTCCTGCGCGCAGACGACGCTGGTGTCCGCCGCGTAGCCCGGAGTCATCACGGCGAGCAGTACGTTGCACTCGCGGATCGCCCGCTGGATGACGGTGGGGAAGTGCTCACCCGGCGGCCGCTCGATGAAGAGGAACGGGCTCGCGTTCATCGTGGTGCGCAGCCAATGCGCCAGCCGGACGGCGTGCGGCTTACCGTCATGGCTTGAGAAAGAGACGAAGACCTTCAGGTGGTCGACCGGTGGGGACACGGCGACCTCCCCACGCCGGAATCACATCCTGTGCTCAGGCAGTCTCGCAGTGCGACCGTGGCGGGGTCAAGACACCGATGGCATGGTCCTGCCGGCCTTGCCGCCGAGAAGGCGGGCCTGCTCCTTCTTGAGCGTCGCGAAGCCGTTCCCCACGTACGTGATGAACGGCTCGCCAGGGTGCGCGATCAACGCCCGCCGCGGCGGCGACCCCGCCGGCCGGGCCAGATGCACTTCATAGGACGCCACGTGCGCGCAAAAGTCCTGTAACGGCACGGGCACGTCATCCTCGACGATTAGGTCGGCGTGCTTGACGATGAGGTCCCGCATCTGCTTGTTCGCCGGCATCAGCCCTTGCTGCAGCCACCGGGTCCACTGTTCGGACTCGTCGACCGTCATCGCGCCGGCGCGGCGATCTTCCCGCTCCGGCAGGTGTGATGCTCGCATGGTGCGCCACAGATGCTCGTTCACCGACACGAGTGCGTGCAGCGGCCCATACAGTTCGCGCAGCTGATCGCTGACCCGGGTCAGGCGCACTTTGCGCCGCTCGTTACGCAGGGACGCGAGCTGGTTCGCGACGAAGACGATCACCGCGATCACGACGCTCGCCGAGGCGGTGATGACGGCTGGTTCGATGCTCTGTGTCGCGGTGACGGCCATGACGTCATCGTCGCCGAGCAGCGAATAGCCGGTCAATCGCCGGTACGCCGCCTGTGGTATTCGGCCAGCGAGCGACCGGAGTGGAAACTCACCACCGAGGCGAGCGGGGATGCGCGAAAGTGGCGCGGTCCGGCTGTTGGTCCAGACGCCGACGAGATGTACGTCGCTGGAGAGGAGCGCCCCAGCGGATCAAATCCTGCAGGAAAAACTCATTTGTTCCACCGGTGACCGGCATCCACCTATGTTCGAAGAGTGTGGGCGGCGTTACGGCGAGCAGGTTAGCCGTGAATGTCAGGACCTGCATCGCCGTCCAAGATCAAAGTATTCTCATGCTGCCGTTCGCGCGCTACCGAGGATGTCACGGGCGTTAGCGCTGGCCGGCGTTCACGGGCGGCGTGGGTCAACGGTACGACCCGGCGGGCCTGCTGGCGTCACGCGCCCGTTCGACTCCTCTTCAGAGGCGGTGTCTTGCCCCGACGTGGGTCCGTCTTCAGATAGCAGGATGATGCCATTCCTTGAGCCGGTGCGCGGGCATGTCGCCGGCCGACGGCCAGAGTTGTACCCGCCACCTGTCGCCGGGAGTGATCGAGCCGGGCCAGCCGCGGTTGACGAACCCCCGAGCCGATATTCGGGCGGCATAACGACCGCTCGGAACCTCGAAGTTGGCGACGGCGTTCGTGGGGCTGAAGTAGCGAAGCACGTCATCGACCACCAGGAGGCTGGCCTCAAAGACCTCCTCTCAATCCTCGTGATCGTCAAGCGGCCGGCCGTCCCACACCTCTAGGCGGAACCGCATCTCGAAGTTGTTCAGATGGGGGAGATAACGATGCCCCCGTTGTCGTATGCCGCGATGCTTGAGCCGTTCGTCGCTTGTTCGAGCAGGGGCATGTAGTCGGCATCGGGCGATGGATTACCGCAGATGCAGAACTGCCCGTAGTCGAGCCGAACGGCTCTCTCCTCGACCCGACGCGGTGCTGGCGCGCTCACGTAGGGCACTCTGCCCGATCGGCGGTGCAAGGCGACGCGTCCTTCTTGGCCGATCCGCTTGTGCGTTCGCGCATGCCTCGACTTAGTACTGCAACGGCAGTTGGTCAGGGGTAGCCGTGTCGTCGGTAGTGGCAGGTTCGGGCTTGGTGTTGGCGTCGTCGGCGCCATCGGGACCAGGCCCAGACGTGCTCTGGTGGGTGCGTTGATCGGACTGCGAGTGCGGTGAGCAATCTTCGGATCTCCGGTACGGTGTAGCCGATCATCATGTCGTCGCTGGGACTGGATCCCCTTCTGCGGTAAGGGATCGGGCCACGGACAGCCAGGCGTGGGCGGCCATGGACAGGGTGATGTGGGTGTACCAGGCCCGCCAGTCACGGACCTGGTACTCGTCGAGGCCGGCTTCGTTCTTGGCCTGCTGGAAGCACTCCTCGATCGCCCACCTGGCCCCCGCGATGCGGGCAAGGTCGACCAGGCGGGTGCGGCGGGGTCCGTAACAGACGTAGTACGCGATTTCCCCGGTCGTCATGCTGCGCCGGGCGAGCAGCCAATGCCCCCGGCCCGGTTGCCAGCAGATACGCACCGGCACCCGCGCCCACCAGTACTCCCGAGGCCCGTGCGCACCGGCGCCGGCGGACAGCCGACACCACGCCTGAGCAGGGAGGTTCGCGATGAGCTGGTCGGCGCGAGCGGTGCCCATGCTGGTGGTGATCATGTCGTCGTTGCGGCCGGTCGCGACCACATAACCCACATCCCGCTGCTCCAACCAGACCCGCAAGGCTTTCGACTGCCCGTAGGCCTCGTCCATCGTTACCCAACCCACCGGCACCCCAGCGTCCAACGCGCGGCCCAGCATCTCCCGGGCCATCTGCACCTTCGTGGCGAACTCCACCTCGTCCGGGATCCCCGCCGCCCGGTACCGGTCCCGGTCATCGGTCCACGACGTCGGGAGGTAGAGCTGCCGGTCGATCAGCGCGTGGCCCTTCGCAGACCGATAGGCCAGGAAGGTCCCGACCTGGCAATTCTCTGTCCGCCCGGCGGTGCCGGAGTACTGGCGCTGCACCCCCGCCGACCGGCTGCCCTTTTTCAGGAACCCGGTGTCGTCGACGATCAACACACCGCTCGGATCTCCGAGGTGCTCAACGACGTAGTCCCGCACGTCGTCGCGGACCGCGTCGACGTCCCAGTCCGCCCACCGCAACAACCTCTGCATGCCGTCCGGCGACACGTCCCCGGCCTGCTCAGCAAGGGTCCAGCCGTTCTTGCGCCCCAAGCCCGAGACCAGCCCGCACAGATACTGACGCACCCGCAGCCGTGGTTCCGACCGGCGAAACCGAGGCCCGATCCGGGCATGCAACCGGTCCAACTCGCCGTGCCACTGATCGACATCAACGTCCGTCACAGCCAGACCAACGAACGCGAGTCGAACTCGATTCGCCTACTGCCGTTGCAGTATTAGGGGTCGACGCGAGGCCACAGGGCGAGCAGGTCAACGGCAGCCACCGACGCCAGCCGACGGCCTTTGTGAAGCGGGGGAGCGAGGCGTGCCTGCGGCGTGCCCGATGGAACGTGTGGCGGGGGCACCGGCGTTCAGCTCCTGGACGTGTGACCGGGGACGAGATGATCCACGCGCTCGGGAGCGACGAGGTCAAGAGCGCGCGTGGTGACCACCGATCGCTGGCCCGACTTCACCACCGAGTCATCAAGCGGGGGAACTGGCTCGGTGGTGAAGGTCTGTCGTTGTGTGCTCTGGTCACCGGCTGGCGAGTTCGGCGAGGATCTCCACCAGTTCGGGTGGGTCGAACGGGCCGACGTGGGGGCCGCGACGCTTCGTACGTCTCGGCACCGTCCACGGTGTGGTCCCGTGGCTGCGTTTCACCACCGAACGCACTTTGCCGGCGGCCGTCGGCGTCGCCGCGCTCGTACTCACCGCGGCGGTGCTCGCCAGCGACCAGCGCCTACGTGCCCTCATTCCTCGACAACGACCCGAAGGCCCGCGGCGGCCAGGACGTCGTCGGAGCGTCCCGTCGATCATTGCCGCGCACTCCCTGACCGGGGCGGGCTTCGGCAGTCGGATTTCACGGCGGTCGATGAAGTCATTGTTGGTCGATGACGAATCTGTTAAATTTTCCAAACCTCGCTGAGAGAGCGCTCTCCCACCGATAGAGGTCGAAGTAGATGACGGCGCTGCACCCCCGACCAGGCACCGTCAACAGCCGCCCACGTAAACCCGACCCCACAACCCCACCCCCATCACGGCGCCGCGCGACCTTCACTAAGACGCGACGTGCCAACGACCCTCCAACGCCCGGGACAGACGCGGCACCGCCATGCGCGTCCCGGGACCTACCCGCGGGGCCGTCTACCGCGGCCACGTTCGAGACGTGATCGGCGCACGTTTCGGCTGCTTCCTCACGAGAGGTAACCAACCGATCATGATTCGCAGAGTGCTGCTCATCGTCGCTCTTGTACTGGCTGGGGTGGGCGTCAACGTCGCCCCGGCATTCGCGGCCGACTTCTCGGTGCTGGTCTTCAGCAAGACCGCGGGGTTCCGGCACGACGCGATCCCCGCAGGGATCACTGCGATCCAGCAACTGGGCACGCAGGGCAACTTCACGGTCGAGGCGACCGAGGACGCCGCCCAGTTCACCGACGCGAACCTGGCCAGGTTCAGAGCGGTCATCTGGCTGTCCACGACCGCCGACGTGCTCGACTCGACCCAGCAGGCCGCGTTCGAGCGGTACGTCCGCGCCGGCGGCGGTTATGTCGGCGTGCACGCCGCCTCCGACACCGAATACGACTGGCCCTGGTACGGCAACCTCGTCGGTGCCTACTTCTCCAGTCACCCCGCGATCCAGCCGGTCACCGTCCGGATCGAGGACACCGCCCACCCCTCGAACGCGGGCATCCCGGTGAACTGGAACCGCACCGACGAGTTGTACAACTACCGCACCAACCCCCGCTCGCAGGTGCATGTCCTCGCGAATCTCAACGAGGCCACGTACACAGGCGGCACCATGAATGGCGACCACCCGATCTCGTGGTGCCGGCCCTACGACGGCGGCCGCTCCTGGTACACCGGCCTCGGCCATACCCAGGAGAGCTACACCGAGGCCAACTTCCGCACCCACCTGCTCGGCGGCATCAGGTACGCCGCGCAGAACATCGGCAACTGCTCGGTGCAAGCCCCCGTCGGCACGTTCAACCAGGTGAACCTGGCCAAGGGCGTGGAGGAGACCGGTGAGCCGATGGGCCTCACCGTGCTGCCCAACCGGGGTGTGCTGCACACCTCGCGGAACGGCGTCGTCCGATACACCGACGTCAACGGCAACACCAAGGTCGCCCTGACGCTGCCGGTCTATAGCCACGACGAGGAGGGTCTGCAGAGCATCAAGGCCGACCCGAACTTCGCCAGCAACCGCTGGGTGTACGTCTACTACGCGCCGCCGCTCAGCACGCCGGGCGGCGACGCTCCGTCCACCGGCACGGCGGCGCAGTTCGCCCCGTTCAACGGCTCCAACAAGCTGGCCCGGCTCACCGTGCGGGACGACAACACGATCGACCCGGCCTCGCTGGTGACGGTCCTCGACGTGCCGACCAGCCGTGGGCTGTGCTGCCACGTCGGCGGTGACATCGACTTCGACGCCGCCGGCAACCTGTACCTGTCCACCGGTGACGACACCAACCCGTTCGATTCCGCCGGTGCCGCGCCGCTCGACGAGCGGGCCGACCGCAACCCCGCCTACGACGCGCAGCGCACCTCGGCCAACAGCAACGACCTGCGCGGCAAGGTGCTGCGGATCAAGCCGGGTGCAACGGGCGGCTACACCATCCCGGCCGGCAACATGTTCGCCCCGGGCACGGCGAACACCAGGCCCGAGGTGTACGCCATGGGCTTCCGCAACCCGTTCCGGATGAGCGTGGACAAGGCGACCGGGGTCGTCTACCTCGGTGACTACGGCCCCGACGCCGGTTCTGCCGACCCGCAGCGCGGGCCGGCGGGCACCGTCTCGTTCGAGCGGATCACGCAGCCGGGCTTCTACGGCTGGCCGTACTGCTCCAACTACAACACCCCCTACCAGGAGTTCACGTTCCCCAGCGGGCCGTCGTCCGGCCCGTACAACTGTGCCGGTGGGCCGACGAACAACTCCCGGAACAACACCGGCATCACCACGCTGCCGCCGTCGCAGGCGGCCTGGCTGCCCTACGGTGGGCAGGGGCCCTGGCGGCCCGAGTTGGGTGGGGGCGGGCCCATGGGCGGTCCGGTCTACAGCTTCAACCCGGCGCTGGCCTCCGACGTGAAGTTCCCGGCGTCGTACAACGGGAAGGTCTTCCTCGGGGAGTTCACCAGTCGCTGGATCAAGGCGGTCACCTTGAACGCCAACGGCACGGCCGGCGCGATCGAGCCGATCCCGTGGTCCGGGACCGCGATCATGGACATGGAGTTCGGGCCGGACGGCGCCCTGTACGTGCTCGACTACGGCACCACCTGGTTCGGTGGCGACGCCAACTCGGCCCTCTACCGGATCGAGTACAACACCGGCGGCAACCGGGCACCGATCGCGCAGATCAGCGCCACCCCGTCCTCCGGCGCGGCGCCGCTGGCCGTGCAGTTCAGCTCGGCGGGTAGCAACGACCCGGACGGCGACCCGATCACGTACGCCTGGGACTTCACCAGCAACGGCAGCACCGATTCCACGGCGGCCAACCCGACGTTCACCTACCCGGCTAACGGCGAGTACACCGCGACGCTGACGGTACGGGACCCCGGCGGCAGAACCTCGACGGCCAGTACCGTCATCGGGGTCGGCCGCCCATCCATCCAATTGATCACACCCGCCGACGGATCGGTGTTCCAGTTCGGTGACCTGGTGCCCTACGAGGTGAGGGTCACCGATCCGAACGCCGGCACCATCGACTGCAACCGGGTCCAGCTCAACTACATCCTCGGCCACGACAGTCACGGTCACCCGATCACGAGCAAGAACGGCTGCACCGGGTCGATCCAGACCACGGTGGATGGTGAACACGACGCGTCCGCGAACATCTTCGGGGTGCTCGCCGCGGTCTACACCCCGGTCAGCGGGGTCGCGGTCCAGGACCAGCACGTGCTGCAGCCGCGGACCCGGCAGGCCGAGCACTTCGGCACCATGAACGGCGTCCAGGTCGCCGCCAAGCCCAGCGCCCACGGCGGCAACGCCATCGGGTACATCGAGAATGGCGACTGGATCTCCTTCACGCCGTACAACCTGGCCGGCGTTACCGGTATCAAGGCGCGGGTCGCCTCGGCCGGCGTCGGTGGCACGCTGACCGTGCGGGTCGACTCACCGACCGGCCCGGTGGCCGGCACGGTGCAGGTCGCCCCGACCGGTGGCTGGGAGACGTGGGCCGACGTCACCGGGACGATCAGCCCACCAACTGGAACGCACCAGCTGTACCTGGTGTTCACCGGCGGCGCGGGATCACTGTTCGACATCGACGACTTCACGTTCACCTCCGGCACCACGCAACCGCCGTCGGGAAACCTGGCGTTGAACAAGCCGGTGACGGCGTCGAGCACGGAGTCCGGCACATTCCCGGCCACAGCTGCGGTCGACGGTTCACAGACCACCAGGTGGGCGAGCACCTTCAGCGATCCGCAGTGGATCCAGGTGGACCTCGGCCAGTCGACCTCCATCGACCGGGTCAAACTGACCTGGGAAGCGGCGTACGGCTCGGGGTACCAGATCCAGACGTCAGCCAATGGGACAACCTGGACCACGGTCCGGACAGTCACCGGTGGTGACGGTGGGGTGGACGACAACACCGCGCTGGCCGCCACGGGTCGTTACGTGCGGATCAATGGTACTGCCCGCGCCACCGCCTACGGATATTCGCTGTTCGAGTTCGAGGTCTACGGCGGCGGCGTCGTACAGCCGCCTGCGGGCAACCTGGCGTTGAACAAGCCGGCGACCGCGTCCAGCACCGAGGCGGTTGCCTACCCGGCCTCCGCCGCGGTCGACGGTTCGCTGACCAGTAGGTGGGCGAGTGCCTTCGCCGACCCGCAGTGGATCCAGGTGGACCTCGGTCAGTCGTACTCCATCAATCGGGTCAAGTTGACCTGGGAGGGAGCGTACGGCTCGGGGTACCAGATCCAGACGTCGACCAACGGGACAACCTGGACCACAGCCCGGACGATCGCCGGTGGCGACGGTGGGGTGGACGACAACACCGCGCTGGCCGCCACGGGTCGTTACGTGCGGATCAACGGTACGACACGGGCCACGGCCTGGGGATATTCGCTGTTCGAGTTCGAGGTCTACAGCTGATCGGGTAGACCGCGCACGATGGGGCGCAGGGACCTTCGACGGTCCCTGCGCCTCTGGTCTGTCCCTTCCATCGCCTTGTGGCGGGCGGCGTGGGCGGTGCCGCTTCCGTCGCCGCGCGCGGTGCGGTGGCGTTGCCACACGCCGGCCAGCAGGTCATCCCAAAGCCGAATCCCAATTCCTGAGGCAGGTACTCCCGCGGGATCGCGGTGTGAAGCACGCAGCAGCGGTTTGACCTCGGCCCAGAGTTCGTCCGAGATGATCCACGGCGGCTGCTCACTCTCCTCACCTTGAGACAGGACGATCCTCGTATCCCGAGGACACACCCACCATCACTTCGTGTTGGTGTCGATGATGTAAACCACGTCTGACTCGACCTCGTGGCGGGTGATGCCGGGTACGTCGGGGATGTTAAGCAGTGGTTCGTATGGGGTGCCCTGGACCCGGTTGCGCAGCAGGACGACGCTGCGGATGCCGAGCTGGTGCAACCGATCCAAGGCCGGCTGGCTGGGGAAGGTCGTCATAACGTCGCGGATCGCCTGACGGTTGGGTGTGGTGTAGCTGGCCGCACCGTTGACCACGGCGGGAAAACCGTCGGTCGACCAAAGTAGAACGTGGAGGTCGGTGCCGTCGTCGGACGGCAATACCATTATCGGAGCGTGCGCGGAGGCTAGCGCCATCGCGGCCGGTTTGGCTGGGGTTGGGGGGTGGTTCAGGTCAGGCAGGCCCTCAGCTAGCACGAGGACCAGCAACGGAACGGTCGCTAGCCGTGCCGCGTCCACCGACCATTCCGGCTTGGCACCCCTACGAGCCACCTCGGCCAGGTGGGTAACCAGGCCGGCCGCGAGGATGGCCAGGCAGAGAGTGGGCCACAAGATCAACCGGCCTGGTGTACGGGATCCATCGAACCCGGGTACGTAAAGATAGAGCAGACGGTAGATCGGCCCGTTCGTGCCTAGCGCGAACAACACTCCGATGACCGCCCCAGACAGCAGCAGAAGCCGTTGCACCGGTGACCAGCGGGATATGAAAAGGCCGGCGAAGGCCAGTAGATACAGTGCATACCCGCATAGCAGCACTTTCTCAGTCGGTGCGCCACCAAGAGCGATGCGGGCTTCGTTGTGTAGGTTGCCCCAGGGCAGCGAGGACTGCGGAGCCACGAGAAGTCCGCGCAGTGTCGGGGAG
The DNA here is from genome assembly GCF_040630995.1 of Micromonospora sp. NPDC005710. Lineage (NCBI taxonomy): Bacteria > Bacillati > Actinomycetota > Actinomycetes > Micromonosporales > Micromonosporaceae > Micromonospora > Micromonospora sp. NPDC005710. The sequence continues at coordinate 59,590 of NZ_JBEXYP010000018.1, forward strand.
AAAAACGCTACGTATTCCCAGTCCCGGGTGACATGTGGGTTGAGCTCGCGCACGTGTTGGTACGCGTACGCGAAGTATCCGGTCACCGCGGTGAAGACCAACCCGCCGATCAGATCACCGACGATCAGCCGGCGGCTGAGGCGTGGGCGGTGGATCAGCCAGGCTGTCAGTGTGATCAGGCAGAGTGCGGCGAGGACGTATACGAATCCCAGCCCCACGCCGAAGCCGAGGCTGACCTGCCAGGCCGCGACCAGCCAGCCAGCGAACGCCCAGCCCGGCCGGACTCGTTCGGCAAGATAGCCGCGGGTGAACGAGAGTCCGTGGCCGCGTGCCAGCATCGCCAGGGCCAGAGTGATGCCACCGGTGGAGAGGATATTCAAGTGGCCGTCGTGGCCGTAGCGCCAGGGCGCATAGGCGAGAGCGGCCCCGGCTACCGCGGCGGCGACCTTATTCGCGCCAAGCTGGCGCAGGAGCGCGTAGCCGCCGAGGAAGGCGATCGCGAAAGCCAGCACGAACAGGATGTTGTAGCGCAGCACGGCGCCGACTACACCGCTGCCTATCAGCCCTGCCGGGGCATAGCCGATCAGGCTGTCGTTCAGGGCTAGGCCGTACGTGTCGGGATAGAAGGCGTTGGTATCCCACAGGCCACGCAGCCCGTGGGTGAGGGCGTGGCCACCCCATCCCACTAGCCATGCTTGGGCCGTCGGGTCAGCCACGTCACCGACGATGGTGTGGGCCGGGTCGGCGATCGGCACAGTCTTGGCGCCGGCAGTCACCATGCGAAGCGCGTACGGCGGAATCAGCCAGATCATCGCGACAGCGAGGAGTACCGAACCGAGGCCCGCGATGCTCAGTTCCCGCCGATGGGCCCCACGTGTCAGCCAATCCCTCGTGCCTGAACTGGCACGCGCGAGCCGGCTAGTGTGTCCAATCTCGCTGAGAGTGACGGCTGGTGTGGGGCCTCCTGCTGGTGGCTCTGCCTGCTTCATCACATTGACCCTCACTGTTGAACCGCCGCAGTAAATCATGGGCAGGTCAGCGCATAGAGTCAAGACATCGATCAATGCCTTTCAGGTGACCGGGCCGGGCCTTGGCTGTTCAGTGAAGGCGCCTTGCCACACAGGAGTCGCGAGCGGTGCAGCAGCGCATCTTGCCGCTGTCGAAACAGGACACGTCAGGGTTGCTGCAGGCGCCCGGGTTCCGAATCCACGGGACGCCGGCGGCCGGGATGCGGCGCCCGCTTACCACCGCCGGTTTCGCGCCGATCGCTGACACCGTCGACGGGCCGTGGGGCAAGGCCACCGATAACAGCCCTGGCGTTCGACTGTTCGCGGTGGGCAGCCTGCTGCCCTACCTTGACAGGGCAGCGCACGAGCGAGCGCCGCCCGCCCTGCCTTCGCCGCTTTTCGGGGCCAGCTACATGAGCAGCTTCCGCAAGATGATGCGCGGCTACGGACCAGTCACCGCCTCGCTGAGCCGTTCTCAAGCCACCCGAGCGCGAGGCTCGCCCAGTAGTCGGACCAGCAGGAGAGGGCGTAACGGACAAGATCGTCCCAAGGGGGCGGATCGGAGGCCTGGTCGATGCTGAGGATCGTGACGTCTTCGTGGCACTGTTTCAAGAGCGGTAGCAGCGACCGGATGTTCTCCGCTGGTGTCCAGTGGCGGGTTCTGGCCGTGCTCATCACCGTCGTGGTGGTGGTTTGCGCCTGTGCCGTCGGCTGGGTGCGACAGTTCGGCGTTCCGCTGATGGATCGTGACTACAGTGCGGAAACGTTGGTAGTGGAGAATCATCTGAAGAGCAGGCTGACGGTTGAGGTGACAGGCGACCTCCCCATCACCCACAGCGTGTCTGCCACGAACTCGGCGTTGATCCCGCTGCGAAGCAGTTGCGGGCGGTTGATGCGGCTGGTGGTCCGAGACCCGGCCGGTCAAGAGATCGCCAGTCTGGATGACCCGCTGTGTGAGCCGCGTACCTGGGTGATCGCGGCCGACGGCTCGACGCAACTGCTGCGGGGACGCCGCTGGCCCTACCCTGGATAGCGCGCTCAAGTCCACCCCGGCTACGTGGTCGAACCCGCTGATCACAACACCTTCCTCGAAGGCACCTACCCGCCAGATGACGTCAAGTACGCCACGGCTATGGCCGGGCAGAGCTGTACTGCGACCGACGGCTGATGCTCGATGTAGGTCCGCCTCGCCGCCGGGCCGGTGGTGACGCGATCAATGACGGCCGGCCGGAGTGACAGTGAGCTCTCGGCTTGCCTGACCGGGTGCCGCTGGTGGCCATCGAGCTGGCGCATGAACCTGGCCATGCGCCAGCTCGGCCCGCTGGTCGGGGTGTCGCACTACGCCGCACACCGAGTCATCGACACCTTCGGCCAGTTGCTGGCCTTGGCACCCGTGCGGCGGCGGCCGGTCGACCCGATCGTCGTCGTCGACGGCACCCTGATCCCGACCCGTGATCACCGCCTGGCCACCAGAAGCAACCACAACGACAAAACGGTCTTACGCCGGCCAAGCTGGCGGAGCGCAACCGATGTCGCTCCGCAAAGAGCGCCCTGAAATGCGACGAGCGCAAACATTGTGGCCAGCTCCATTAATTACCTTCGACTGCTGATCCATATACCGGTCGAGCGTTCGCGGGATGGCCCTGACGAGAGGCTTCTTCGCCAAGTTCACTGCCGCCGCGTTTGGCGATAACCAAACCAGTGGTCGGCGGCCTGACGGCGCCGCCGCGAACTAGTTGACGCAAGCTATAGTGAGGGGATGGCTCTCAATGATCTTGAACTAGCCCTGGCTCTCGCCGATGAAGCGGACGCCATCACGAGTCGCTATTTCGCTCAAGGCCTCAAGGCGACGATCAAGACTGACCGCAGTTTGGTGACCCAGGCTGACATAGAAGCCGAGGCCAGAATGGCGGACATGCTGCGTAAGCATCGGCCGCGTGATGACATAGCAGCCGAAGAGCTGCACCACAAAGAGCTAGGCGATGGCCGAGTGTGGGCGATAGACCCAATTGATCACACCAACAACTATGCTCGAGGTTTGCCTCTCTACGGAACACTTATCTCCCTACTGGAAGACCGGCAGCCTATCGTCGGAGTGGTTAGTGCACCCGCGCTCAAACGTCGGTGGTGGGCAGCGAGAGGGGTTGGTGCTTTTGCTGACGGCGAGCGGATCCACGTTTCACAAGTCGCAGACCTCGAAGATGCTCATCTAAGTTTTTCCCAGCTAGAGGCGTGGCTGAAGCTGGGGATGCTGGACGGCTTGGTTGACCTTGTATCCACCGTGCGATGGACGTTTGGGTCTGGAGGTATTTTCGCGCAGATGTGGGTTGCAGAAGGACGTATAGATATATCTCTCGATTCGACCGGATATGTGTGGGACTTGGCCGCTAGTCAGATTATTGTGGAAGAGGCCGGTGGCAGGTTCACGGACGTGTCGGGCATATCGGACCCTGGATTGGGAACGGGCATAGCAACCAATGGAACGCTCCACCTGTCGGTACTCGGTAGATTGAGTGACCAACGTGGACGCTAGATCCGCTCGGCTATACCATCATCGGATGGATCTGACGTCCGGCGCTGCTGGTGTGCTGGCGGGGGCGGTGCTCGGCGCAATCGTCGGATTGGCGCTCACCGTCGCCTTTGAGGACCAACTTAAGTTCCGCATCCGGCAACGACTACGCCACAGGAGACTGAACGCCACGACAGATTTGCTCCGTGCGCCACGCCATTCTTTCGCAATGGGTCCCCTCAAGACGACCTGCGTCATCCTTGAGGGTGACGGAGAAAGCCCGATCAAAGAAGAGTCGATTGATGTGATTGTCGATCACACTATGGTGAGGCTGCCCGCGGAGATGGTTCAGTGGCGCGATGAGCTCGCGAGCGAACTGGACCGCAAAAAGAAAAGTGGGACATCCCCATTCTGGAACGGCCCGAGCTATGCCGTGAGTGGATTTACCATAAGCCGTCATCCCACAACCGAAGAACCCGAGATTTGCATCCGCCTGCAATACTCCGATTACTACAACTTCCTGGTATCCCAGCAACTCGATCGCCGATTCGGCGACGGATCGACCCCGCGAAGCCGGTATGTTGAGCCGTTCGATCTGGATGCCGTGCCCGCCTTTATGTCCAGTGCATTCGGGACGAATGTAGCAATTGTTACTGCCGATGGCAGGCTCCTGGTCTCCCGTCGCAGCAACAAGGTGGGATCGTTGCCAGGGCTCTGGAGTTCGTCGGCAAACGAGGCACTTTCCCGGTCAATCGATTCGAAGGGTCGCCAAGTTCCAAACTTGTATGAGGTCGCACGGCGCGGCGTCCGGGAGGAACTCGCTGTTGAGCCGAGCGAGTATCGCCTCGATATGCTAGCTTTTTGCGTTGACACCGAGCGGAATCAATGGGGCAGCCTTTACATAGCTCGCCTCCACAATCTCAGCCAGATTGCGCTCGAAGAGCGATGGGGTAGAGGCGTTGCTGATCGATGGGAGCACGTAGAACATAGATTTGTTCCATTTAATCCCGCATCCGTGATCAGCTTCATACTTGACCCTAGTCGCATTGACAAGTGGACTCCTGCAGGTCCGACGCTTTACTTCTTGGCCCTGGTGAACGAGTTCGGCCGGGCGCGCGTTGAACGAGCAGTGGTCGGTTTGAGCAGGAGATTGTCCCGCGACAACTTCTAGACTCTGATCGCATACGTTTGTAGACGTCCTCACTTGACTGATGCGGTCCGCCCGCGATTAGGTGGCGCCGTGAGCAAACTGTGGACCGCCCCGGAAGACGATCCCAGAATCTTCGGTCAGCCAGTCGGCGAGAAGGCGACCTACCGGGAGTACCTCGACAACTACCGCCTCACCATTGAGATGAAATGCGACGGACTTGACGTCGAGCAGCTCGGCCGACGCTCGGTACCGCCCAGCACCCTGAACTTGCTCGGCCTGGTACGCCATCTGGCGCAGATGGAGAACCACTGGTTCCAGCGTGTACTGCAAGGGCGCACCGACGCACCGTGCCTTTACCAGCACGAGGACGACCCGGATTGGGACTTCGGCGGCGCGGTCCCCGACCCTGCGGTGGTGAAGGACGCCTTTGCAACCTGGAAGGCCGAGAGCGCCAAGGCGGACGAATGGCTTGACTCCCTTGAGGAGGCCGACCTGGGTCGCGAGGTGACGGTCGACGGCGGCAGCCACGGCACACGCGACGTGCTTGTCCACGTGATCGAGGAGTATGCGCGCCATGCTGGCCACGCCGACCTCCTGCGCGAGTGCATCGACGGGCGAACCGGCCAGTGACGTACCAGGGGGTCCGGCGTCGCGTAGCGGCGGGGCGTCGATCCCCGGTTGATGCGTTCGGCTCGACCCGTGAAGGGATTCTCTCGGCCGGGCCGGCTTCAGCCGTTTCAGCGGCCGTGACAGGAACGGGTTGTTGAGGAAAAGGTAACGACCAGACCGGACGTGAGAACCGGCCTGAGCCGTCAGCGGAGGCGAGGGCCGCCGCAGGCGAACTGGGTTTCGCCGCGTTGAGCGAGGGGGTGGGACGTGGAAGCCGCCGCCTGGCCGCCTGCTCCGATCAGGACCGAGAGGCTCGTACTCCGGGAGCCAGAGGCCAGGGACCGTGGGGCGTTCATCGAGCTGCTGGCGTCGCCAGAGGTTTACACCTACCTCGGCGGTCCCCGCCTGCCTGTCGAGCTTGAGCGCGAGGTGCCCGAGGTGCCCGAGCGGTGGCCCGGGAGCTTCGTCGTTGATCTCGACGGAGCGATGATCGGCGCGATACGTCCGCGCCTGACTGAACGACCACGGCGTCGGCGCGAAGGTCCTCGGGCAGGTGACACCGCTGACCTTCGTGCACGAGCAGGGTCGGACAGCCAGGTGGGAGCACGACAGCATCGGTGAGTCGAAGGAACGTGACGAGCATGTCGAGGAAGACGCCGGCAGAGAACCTGCTGATCATGAGATGACCGAGCGTGTCGTCGGCGAGCGTGGCGTAGACGTCCGCCGTGCCGCCGTCATCGACGCTTTTGTGCCAGTAGCTGTGCTGAGTATCCCGACGGTCGGCTTTGGGCGCAAAGACGGCCAGGAAGGCCTCGGCCGGCATTGGGGTGGCGTCGCCCTGCTCGAACCGTTGCACCAACACGTCGTAGCTCACCGGAGAAAGTTAGCGCCGCTGCTGCCGCCACCGGTGGATCACCCCGCAGCGGCGCTACACGCAGAACTCGCTGTGTCTGCTATCGCTCTGGTCTGTCCCTGCCAGAGTGCCGCCCGGAAGCGAGCCGCACCCACCACCGCAGCCTGATGGCGGCCTTCGGCAGGCCGGGAGGCAAGGAATAGTGGGCGGGATGCGAGAAGACGAAGTGTTCCGGGGGATCGCCGCTCGCGTGGCAGCTCGCGACTACAGCGATGACGTCTGCATCCGCCCAGGCCATCTCGACGAAAACGGCGTGTGGACAGTCACTCCCTTGCCGGAGGGCGCCCGGTGGCTGGTGCCGCGTGGATCCCAGGAGCACCGCGCCGCGCTGGCAGCCGGTGCCGTCGACCCGGCGCCAGCGCTGGAACCTGCCCCTGCTCACGCCGTGGACGACGCTGAACAGGCGCTCGGGCATCCGCTGCCGCCTCTGCTCAGGCGGCTCTACGCGGAGATTGCCAACGACGGATTTGGTCCTGTGCTGGGCGTGGCGGGCGGTTGCACGGACGACCTCGGCCGTACCGCTGTCGATCTGCTCGGTCCTCGAGATCCTGCCGGCTTGCTGCCGATCGCCTATTGGGGGTGTGCGATCTACTCGTACGTCGACTGCGCAGGTCCGGGAGCGATGATGTGGGGCTTCGACCCGACCTCGGGCCTTGGCGAACGCTCGTTCTACGAGGAAGGCATCTCTCTGGTGGACTGGCTGGACGGGTGGTTGAACGGAAACCTTGAGCAGCCGCACCTTGACCCCGGTCGGACGAGTTGGTGGGGCGCAACCAGCTCCGAGCGGGGGCGCCGTCAGCCTGATCACGGGTTGGACGATCCGGCTCAGTCGACGCTCTTCTGAGACGGGCCAGGCCGGCGTCGGGGGTGTTCGCCCGCCGTCGACGGCCGGGCGATCGTCGCCCCGCCGCTTGCCACCGGGGTACGCGGTCCGAGCGCGCGCCTGGGGGCGGCCGACGTGTGCGGCCGCCCCCAGGGTGGTGCGGGTGTCACGGGTTCGTGCGGAGGGTCAGCGGTTCGCCGGCTGGACCCGCTCGAACCGCACCCGGCTCAGCCATCCCGGGAGGTCACTGAGCACGTACAGCTCACCGTTCACGTCGGCGCCGAACGCTGTCGGCTGCGTGGGGAAGGTGCCGATCTCGGCGGACTCGTAGCCGCCGGTGGACCTGGGGCGCACGGCGAACGCACGGGTCGAGCAGTAGTCGCTCGCGATGTAGGTCCCTCGCGCCTCCGGGGTGACGGACCCCCGGTACACCAGACCGCCGATGATGGAGCAGTTCTCGGTCAGGTAGTGGTCGTATTCGGCGACCGGGTCGGTGAGTCGCACGCCCGGCCGGCACTGCGTCTGGTCGAAGACCGGGGTGCCCTCCCGGCAGGACCAGCCGAGGTTCGCGCCACGCTGCGACGGGCGGACATGGTTGATTTCCTCGATCAGCCCTTGGCCGACATCACCGATCCACAGGGAGTTGTCGACCGGGTCGATGGAGAACTTCCACGGGTTGCGCAGCCCGTAGACCCAGATTTCGGGGCGCGCGCCCGGCGTGCGGACGAACGGGTTGTCGCCGGGGACGCAGTACGGCTTCCCGCCGCAGGAACGGTTGACGTCGATCCGCAGGATCTTCCCCAGCAGGGTGCCGAGGTTCTGACCGGACTTGAACGGGTCGTTCGCGTTGCCGCCGTCGCCGAGGGACCAGTACAGGTAGCCGTCGCGGCCGAACGCCACCTGCCCGCCGTTGTGGTTGCCGAACTCGGCGTGCGCCTGGGTGAGCAGCACCTGCAGCCGATCGGGAGCGCCGAGGGGTACGCGCGCCAGGGTCAGCGCGCCGGCCGGCAGGCTCGTGTAGGCCACGTAGAGGAGCCCGGTCCGGGCGAAGTTGGGCGCCGGCGTGATGCCGAGGAGGCCGCGCTCGTTGTCCGACGTGTCGATGCGGGCGGTCAGGTCGAGCACCGGCTCGGCAGCCAGTCCGGTGTCGGGGTGGTACGAGCGGACCGTGCCGCTCTTCTCGGCGATGAGCATCCGACCGTCCGGCAGCCCGGTGATCGCGATCGGACGTTGGAGGCCGAAGGCCACCCGTTCGGAGGTCACTGTCAGCCCCGTGAGCGGCACGGCACGGGTGGTGGATGGGCCGGCCGTGGCGCTGCCGGCAATCGGTGCCGGTGGTGACAGGGACGCGGCCAGGGTCAGGACGAGCAGCCCGGCCAGCATGGTGGCCGGGCGATGACGCCATCGTGACATGTTCAGCTCCTCGGGCAGGTGGGGTGGTGGTATCGGTCTGGGAGCGTTCCCACGATACATCGGCTTAGGTCGATGTCCAACCGGCGCCGCACGTGGACGTGGGCCGTCGCGCGACCTCGGGAGCCTGTGACAGCGGGCGTTAGGGTTGGTTGACGATCAATACGAACGGTGGTGCCGGTGAGTCTGATCCAGGCCTGTGTCACAGCGACGACGACGATGCTGGCGGTCCTGATCGGTGGGTGGCTCACCGTTCGGGCGCAGGACCGGCTGTGGCGGCGCGACCAGGATCGACAGTGGCGGGACATCCGGCTGAGCGCGTACACCGACTTCATCGGTGCGGTCCGGGAGTATGTGGCTCACGTCCTCCACCCGGCCGCCCGCATCACCGCGGTGCCGCGCCCACGCGGCCGAGCGTCGATTCGTCGACGTGGCCCGGGCCGAGCTCGGCCTGCCCTCCGCGTTCGCGCCGTGACCGGTCACCGCCCGTGACGCAACGCCACCGGCGGCCGGCTCGTTGGTAGCAGGGGCGGACGGAGGCTGACGATGGCGGCGGGGCGGGGTGCCGAACTGCTGCGCCCTCCGATGAGTTCGGATCGGGCGACATTCCTGGAGCTGTTCTTCGATCTGGCGTTCGTCGTGGCTCTCACCCGGGTCTCGCAACGATTCGGCGACCTGGGCGACGACACCGGCTGGGCGCTCGTCACGGGGTTCGGGCGTACCCTGCTGCTCTTTCTGGCGCTCTGGTTGATCTGGTCACACACCGCCTGGATCACCAGCCGGTACGAGCCGGAGCAGCCGATCATCCAGGCCGTCGTGGTCGGCACCATGTTCGCCGGCTTGGTCATGGCGGTGACGCTGCCGCGCGCCCTGGAGGAGCGAGCGCTGCCGTTCGTTGTCGCGTACCTGATGGTGATGGTGTTGCGGCCGTTGGTGGTCGCCGTCGCGTTGCGGGGCCATCCACGACGGCTGGTGCCGATCAGGCTTGCCGTGTGGGCACTGGCTACCGCGCCGTTGTGGCTGGCCGGCGGGTTGGGTCCGGATCATCTCCGACTGCCGCTGTGGGCTGTCGCCCTCGCTGTCGACTACCTCGCCTGGACGTTGGGTTGGCCGTTGCCAAGGCTCGGCGTCTCGAACGTCGGTCGGTGGCGGATCGCGGGAGCGCATCTCGCGGACCGGTACCAACAGATGTTCCTCATCGCGCTCGGTGAGTCGATTCTGGTCATCGGCGTGGTCTTCAGCGGCGCCGACTACTCCGCGGAGCGCGCCGCGGCCTTCACCGTCGCGTTCGCCACCAGCGCGCTTCTGTGGCGGATCTACTTCTACCGCGCCGGCCTGCTGTTGACAGCGGCGTTCGGCCGGGCGGGTATGCCAGGCCGGCTGGGTGCGGTGTCGGAACGGACGCACCTTTTGGTGGTGCTCAGCGTTCTCGTCACCGCCGTCGGCTACGAGTTGGTGATCGATCATCCGTTCGGACAGCCGCGGCCTACCTGGCTGCTGTTCGTGGTGGGCGGTCCGATGCTCTTCCTCGTCGCCCGGATGCGGTTGGAGTACGAGATTCTCGGCCAGGTCTCCCGATCCCAGATCATCGGCTCGGCGGCACTTCTGCTGTCCGCGCCGCTGTTGACCCGTTGCGCACCGATGGTCGGGCTGAGCGTGGTGGCCGGAGTGCTGACGGTGGTCGCGCTCCTCGACGCGCTGCGGGGGCGGTTCCGGCCGCTGGAGGCGCCCTCCTCGCCGATCGGACGGGAGACGCCCGGAGACAGCGACTCCGAGGCGTGACGCCCAGCACCGCAATGACCGTTTTCGCCACATAACAGTGCGCTTCCGCATCGCCGTCACACCGGCTGCGCTTCGTCGTGGGTGGTGAACACCACTCGTGCCAGGTCGGCAGATAGAACGGTCGGTCTTGACGGCGGGGGTCGCAGGCGGTAAGGTCTTCCGCAGACAGAACGTTCGTTCTGGCTAGCGCCGGCTGAGTTCGCGGCTGCGCCCGAAGGAGACCGCCATGCCTACCAAGATCACTCTCATCATCGGCAACCCTGCCGACCCCGACGAGTTCGAGAAGGTCTACGCCGACGTACGCCGTGCCGCGGAGACGTTCCCGAAGCTTCTGCGGGTCGAGTCGGCCAAGGTGTGGCCGAAGGAGGACGGGACGGCCACCCCCGCGTACCGGACGCTCGACCTGTACTTCGCCAGCTACGAGGACGCCTCCGCCGCAGTCGCGACGCCCACCGCCGGTGCCGTCTTCGGCGGGCTCCAGGGCGCCCAGGTGGAGATCACGGGGCTGTTCTCCGACGTCGAGTAGCACCCCCGTCCCGCCCCCGCTGACCGCCCCTTCGTTTCCGGTATCACCGAGAGGATGTCCATGACCACCGTTGCCGCCCCCGGCATCTCGACGACAGCCGCTGCCCTGCGGCGGCTGTACTTCGGTCGCTTCGCCTTCGCCATCGTCTGGGCTGCTGTGACAATCCCGCTCGCCAAGCACCTCAACCCCCTCACCGCCGCGCTGCTCGTGATCTACCCGCTGTTCGACGTGGCCGCCGCCATCGTCGATGCCCGCGCGTCGCGGCTCACCGGATCGCCCACCCTGCTGTACGTGAACGTCGCGATCAGCCTGCTGGCCGCGGTGGGACTCGGCGTCGCAAGTGCGTCCGGCGTCCCGGCGGTCCTGCGCGTCTGGGGCGCCTGGGCGGTCGTGGCCGGTCTGGTCCAGCTGATCGTGGGCGTCCGCCGCCGCGCGATGGGCGGCCAGTGGCCGATGATCATCAGCGGTGGCATCTCCGTGCTCGCCGGTGGATCGTTCATCGCGGCCGCCTCCGCTGACAACCCGGCGCTCACCAACGCCGTCGGTTACGCGATCCCGGGCGCCATCTTCTTCCTCATCGCGGCCATCCGCCTCGGCCGCGTCGCGAAGGGAAACTGACGTGCAGAACGCCACGTACGACGTGATTGTCATCGGCGCGGGGCCGGTCGGGGAAAACGTCGCCGACCGGATCGTGCGGGGCGGCCTGACCGCCGCGATCGTCGAGCGGGAGCTGGTGGGTGGTGAGTGCTCGTACTGGGCCTGCATGCCGACCAAGGCGTTGCTGCGCAGCCAGACCGCGCTCCGGGCGGCCCGCCAGCTGCCCGGAGCGCGCGAGGCGGTGACCGGCGAGCTGGACGCCGCGTCGGTGCTGCGCCGCCGGGATTCCTTCGCCTCGCACTGGAAGGACGACGGGCAGGTGTCCTGGCTGGACTCGGCGGGGATCGCGCTGTACCGGGGCCAGGGACGGATCAGCTCCGACCGGATCGTCGAGGTGACCGACGGGGACGACGTCACCACCTCGCTCACGGCCCGACACGCGGTGGTCATCGCGACCGGAAGTGCCGCACTGGTGCCGGACATCACCGGACTTCGCGAGGCGGCACCGTGGACCAGTCGGGAGGCGGCCTCCGCCAGCGAGGTTCCCGGTCGGCTCGCCGTCATCGGTGGCGGCGTGGTGGCCGCGGAGATGGCTACCGCGTACGCCGGCCTCGGGTCGACAGTGACCATGCTCGTGCGGGACGGAGTGCTCCCGCAGGCGGAGCCGTTCGCCGGCGAGCGGGTCACGCAGTCCCTGCGGGAAGCAGGTGTGTCGGTTCGTCTCGGTGCCGAGGCGGCGTCGGTGCGCCGCGACAGCGACGGCACCGTGCACGTCACGCTCGCCGACGGCGAACAGGTCGAGGCCGACGAGATCCTCGTCGCGATCGGCCGTACGCCGAACACGCACGACGTCGGCCTCGACCGGATCGGCCTGCGGCCGGGTGCCTGGCTCACCGTCGACGACACCCTGCGGGTCGTGGACGGTGCCGGCCGGTTGATCGGCGACGGGTGGCTGTACGCGGCCGGCGACGTCAACCACCGGGTGCTCCTGACCCACCAGGGCAAGTACCAGGCGCGCGCGGTGGGCGACGTGATCGTGGCACGGGCCGGGGGCGAGGTCGCCGACGACGGTCCCTGGGGTCGGCACGTCGCCACCGCCGACGAGCGCGCCGTACCGCAGGTTGTCTTCACCGACCCGGAGATCGCGTCGGTGGGGTTGACGGCGGCCGCCGCCGAGGCCGCCGGGCTGCGGATCCGGGTCGTCGACTACGACCTGGCGGCCGTCGCCGGGGCCGCGCTGCACGCCGACGGATACCAGGGGCATGCCCGGATGGTCGTGGACGAGGACCGACGGGTGATCGTCGGCCTCACCCTCGTCGGCCCGGACGTCGCGGAACTGATCCATGCCGCGACGATCGCCATCGTCGGTGAGGTCCCGCTGGAGCGGTTGTGGCACGCGGTGCCCGCGTACCCGACCGTCAGCGAGGTGTGGCTGCGGCTGCTCGAGGCGTACGGCCGCTGACCTGAGCGGTCAACCGGCCGCCGACTGACGCTCCGAGTTGACCCGGAGAAGCCCTTCGACCCCACGTAGGAAGGTCTCGGACACCAACGTGGGGTCGGAGAGGCATCCGGCCGCCATGGCGCCGTCTCGGAGCATGACGAAGTGCCGCGCCGCGGGATCCGCCGTCTCCTCGTGGACCTGAGCCATGAGCGTGGTGATGGTGTCCAGGAACCATTTCCGGTGGGCCATGAGTTCCTGGTGCACGGGATGGTTCATGTCGGGGTATTCCGCCGCGGCGTTCAGGAACGCGCACCCGCGGAACCCGGGGGACTGCACGTTCTGAGCGATGGAACCGGCGATTGCCAGGAGTGGGTCGACAGGCGATCGGTTGGCGGCGAGTGCCTCGTCGACCATGCCGCGCTCCAACTGGTGCACCTCCCGCAGGTAGGCCAGGATGAGGTCGTCCTTGCTGGGGAAGTGCCGGTAGAAGGTGGCCCTGGTCACCTGCGCCTCGGCGATGATCCGGTCGACGCCGACGGAGTGAATGCCCTCCGCGTAGAAGATACTGGTCGCCGTGCGGAGAAGCTTGAGCCGTGCCGCAGAGGGTCGGGCATGGGGTTCGTCGCTCGCCATCCCTCCATCTTAGCGACAGAACGTTCGGTCTGCCCCGTCCTTCGGCCAGGCCCCCGTTCGCCGATCTCGCTGACAGTGGCGTGGTCGATGCTGAACTCTGGAGGTGGTAGCCCACCAGCGCCGGGGACAGCCGCCTGGTCCGCGCTGCCGGGGAAAGTCCGTTGACCGTCTGCGTCGGTCCGGTCTGCGCACGCCGCAGGCAGCGAGCGGCGAGGCCCTTCGAGAGGACTCCAGATGAACGCTGCTTCTGACATGTCAGCCCAGGACACCGGAATGCCGACAGTCGTGCTGATCCACGGGGCGTTCGCCGGCTCGTCGAGTTGGAACGGGGTGATCGCCAACCTCAAGGGTCGGGGTTATCCGGTCATCGCCGTCGCCAACCCGCTGCGCGGTGTGCAGAAGGACGCCGCGTACGTTCGGGCTCTGGTGGACAGCCTGCCCGGACCGGTCGTGATGGCCGCCCACTCCTACGGCGGTCTGGTCATGACCGAGGCCGCGGACGGTGCCGCGAACGTCAAGGCACTGGTGTACGTCGCCAGCGTGAGCCCGGACGTGGGCGAGAGTGTGATCGATCTGGTCGGCAAGTACCCCGGAAGTCAGCTCCCCACCAGCATCACCATGGTGCCGATCCCCTCCGAAGACGGCGGAATGGACATGGACCAGTACATCAAGGTGGACATGTTCCCCGAGGTGTTCGCCGCCGACGTGGACCGTGGCACCGCCGAGATCATGGCGGCGACGCAGCGGCCCGCCACAGCGAGCGCCCAGGTGGGCAGCGTGACCAAGACCGCCTGGAAGACGATCCCCTCGTGGACTGTGATCAGCACGCAGGACCAGGGCATCCCACCGGACCTGCAGCGCTTCCTGGCCGACCGGGCGAAGTCCACGGTCGTGGAGATCGACGGGTCCCACGCGGTGGCGGTCTCGCAACCCGACGCGGTCGCCGACGTCATCGACACCGCCGCCCGCGCCACCACGCGCGTGATGCAGATGTCCAAGAGTCGTCAGCGTTGATCTAGGAGCGTCGCCCGCCCGCACCTGCCACCCGGTGAGCGATCAGGGGGCAGGTGCCGGCGACGCGGCTAGGTGACGGGAACGCGGGGAGGGTCGAGCAGGGTGCGGTCTCCGTCGACGCCGTGATCCAGTGCGGCGGTGACGTCCTTGTGCGGCGTGCCTGGTCGGATGGCACTGACGTCGTCCAGGAGTCGGTAGTGCTCGTCGCTGAGGTCGAGTTGGAGAGCCTTCAGGTACTCCTCGAGCTGGGGCAGGGTGCGCGGGCCGACGATCGGGATCAGGGCCGTGGGGGCGAGTGCGGCCCGGCGACGCAGCCAGGCCAGGGAGACCTGGACCGCGCTGACGCCGAGGGTCTCGGCGACCGTCAGTACGGCGTCGACGATCGCGGTGCGCTGGGCGCTGCCCTCGATCGCGTCGCCCCGGGTGGTCAGCCGGCCTTGTTCACCCTGCCGGTACTTGCCGGTGAGCAGTCCGCCGGCGAGCGGGGAGTAGAGAACCACGCCCAGACCGTGGGCCTGCGCCATCGGCAGGAGCTCCCGCTCGGCGGACCGTTCGGCCAGGCTGTACTCCGTCTGTATGCCGACGAGGGGAGCCAGTCCGCGGAGGTCGGCGCGGACGGCGGCCCCGGCGACCCGCCAGGCGGGGAAGTTGGACAGGGCGCCGTGCAGGATCTTGCCGGAGCGGATCAGCTCGTCGAACCCGGCCAGGATCTCCTCGATCGGCGTGACGCCATCGGGAAAGTGCGGCATGAAGACGTCGACGTAGTCGGTGTTGAGGCGGCGCAGACTCGCTTCGAGGGATCGGATCATGATCTTGCGGCTGTTGCCGGTCGTGCCGGGGCGAGGCTGGGCTTGCCTGGTGCCGCCGTACTTGGTGATGATCACGAAGTCGTCCCGCTGAGGCCCGAGTAGCCCGCCGAGCACGGTTTCGGCCTGCCCATCCTGGTACAGGTTGGAGGTGTCGAACGTGGTGCCGCCGGCAGCGACGAAGGCCTCGAAGATCTGTCGGGAGGCTTCGGGGCCGGCACTGGTGCTCGAGGTGCCGAAGTTCGCCGTCCCGAGCGCGTACTGCGACACGCGTAACCCGGTGAGACGGCCAAAGGTCTGGTAGCGCACGGTGGCTCCCGAAGCTCGGTGTGGCGGGGTAGGCTTCCGACAGTAGCAAATAAAGCGAGGGGTCACTCTTTTTATGCCCAGAGTCAGTCAAGCTCATCTCGATGCTCGCCGCCAACAGATCGTGGATGCCGCCCGGGCCCGGTTCGCCAGTCACGGCTTCGCCCACACCTCGATGGCCGACATCGTCACCGAGTCCGGGCTCTCGAACGGGGCGATCTACAGGTACTTCACGAGCAAGGACGAGATCGTGATCGCGGTCTGCGAGCAGGGCACCGAAGCGCTGCCGCGCGCACTCACCGCCGAGGCTGTGGGGGGTTTTCTCGACCATGTCCGGACCCGGGCGCGGGACACCCACCATGCCCGACTGGTCGCCCAGATCTACGCCGAAGCGGCAGTGTCGCCGCTGCTGGCAGCGGTGGTGCAGCGACAACTCGCTGCCCTGCGGGCGGCGATCGTCGAGCTGGTGCCCGATTCCCGGCGCCCGCAGGCCGGGCAGATCGCCGAGGCGTTCGTGGCCCTCTCGATCAGCTACAGCCTGCAACTGGCGATCCGCGGCGACCTGGATCCCGCACCCTTCACCGCCGCGTTGCTGGCGATCATCAAGGGCTAGAAAGAGAGTGAACCCTCATTTTGGGTGGTAGCGTGAGTCATTGACGACCCATACATCCCGCCCGCTGGAGGATCCATGCCGGTAGCTCACCTTGCCGCGATCAACCTGGAGTGTCCGGACCCAGCCGATCTGGCCCGCTTCTGGGCTGCGATGCTGGATGGTGAGGTCACCGTCCAAACCCCGGACTTCTGTGCGGTGAAGGCGGGTCCACTTCACCTCGGCGCCGTTCGCGTCAGCGACTACCGGCCACCGACCTGGCCCTCCGGCGAACGATCACAGCAGATCCACTTCGACCTGGCTGTCGACGACCCCGAAAACCTCGACGACGCCGAGGCGCGTGCGGTCGGCTACGGAGCCGTCCGGGAAGACCACCAACCCGCAGCGGAACGCTTTCGCGTCCTGCGCGACCCGGCCGGCCATCCGTTCTGTCTACGCCGCTGAGCCGGCGCCCGAACCGATACCCCTGAAGGCGCCCTCCGGGCCGGAACGACACGACCCGTGAAGGCCCGGTCGTCCCGGCACGGAGGGCGCTTTCGACCACCTCGAAGGTGTTCCTCGGAGGGCGCGACGCTAGTTGATTCGGTGCCCGCTGTAGATGTACACCACCACCGGATCCGCGGCCCTTCGGTACCACAGGAGGCCGGCCGGGCTGGTGCAACGACCGTCCATCATGTAGGTGTATTCGGGGTACGCGTACCCGGCCACGCCGGACGTCTGGCTGTAGCCGTAGCGCCACGGGGCCTTTGCGAACTGCATTTCTGTCCGGTCCATTCTGGTGCAGCCCGCAGCAAGCGCCGGAGTCGGCACCGCCATCGTGCCCAGCGGGAGTGCGATCGCCGTTGCCAGCGCCAGCAGTGATCTCCTCACGATGTTGCCTCTCTTTCTGCACGGACGCCATCGGGGAGAAGCCGGAAGCAATGACGAATCGCCGAACGAGTCCGAGGTTTGCGACCGGAGTTGGCGAATCCCGCCTGACCAGCTTCGATGCGTCAGCGTCACGGGTGATGCGGTTCAGCGTATGAGCGCTGGACAGCCGCCTGCCACCGCCGATGGCCGTCCCGAACACGCGCGCACCTGTCCGGGCTGCTCAGTCGGCCTGTTCGGACTTGTTCGGACGCCTACCAAACAGGCGTCACTGGGGGGCGTGATGCTGCGTGACAGTCAATCGGCCGAGTTCCTGGGTGCAGCGGGTGAGTGCGACGTAGAGGCCGTTCCAGCCGCGCGGTTCGGCGGCGATGCCCTGCGGGTCGACGAGGAGCGTCGCGTCCCATTCCAGTCCCTTGGACTGGGTTGCGGTGAGCACCGGCACATCACTCAGCACGCCTCGGAGTGTGGCGATGTGGTCCGTGGGGGCGATGACGCCGACAGTGCCGCCGTGCCACCGTCGCTGCAACCGGCGCACTGCTTCGGTGGCCGTGTCGGCGAGATCGGCCGGTGTCACGGATATCTCCCAGGGAGCGATCCCGGCGGAGCGGACCGCTCGTGGCGGCGTGTTGTGGCTGCCAGCCCTCTTGAGGACCGGTCCGGTGAGGTCCATGACCTCTCGTGGGGTGCGGTAGCAGATGGTGAGCTCAGCGGCGGTCCAGCGGTCTCCGAAGGCAGCCCGCACCGCCTGTGCCCAGGTCGTGTGCCGGTGCGCTGCCTCCGCCTGGTCGATGTCGCCGACGGCGGTGATGGAGCGACTGGGACAGCGCCGGAGAACCATCTGCCACTGCATCTCGGACAGTTCCTGCGCCTCATCGACGACGACGTGGCCGTACACCCAGCCGCGCTGTCGGCGGGCGCGATCGGCGACGAACTCGCCCTGCGGCTGTGGCTCCCCAGCTTCGCCGAGCAGGTCGAGTAGAGAGTCAAGCAGCGGGATGTCGCTCGACGCCCAGGGGGCGGGCTCGGCGGCGACGGCGGCGATCTCCTCCGGGGACAGGTCCGGAGCGAACCGGGCCAGCAGCGCCCGGTCGGTCAGGAGGTCACCGAGCACTGCTTGCGCGTCCAGGGTGGGCCACCAGGCCTCGACGAACCGGGCGATGGTGGCGTCCTCGGCGATGCGACAACGAAGCTGCTCGACCTCATCCTCGGAAAGGAGTCCGTCGACGGCGCTGCCGGTGGACGTCCGGGGCGAGTGGTCAGCCTCCATGCTCCTGTCGACGCGCGCGAGGATGTCCTCGAAGCCCTCCTCCATCTCGTTCATCAGCGCCTCACGCTGCTCGGCGACGACATCTGCGAGGAGGTGGTGCAGCTGCTCGGCGAACACCGCGCGGGCCCGGTGGTACGGGCGTCCCTGCACCGCCGAGGTGAGTGCCTGCGCCACCGTTGCGGCGGGGATGACGTAGAACTCGCCCTCCCAGCGCAACCGCAGCTCGCGGGGCCGGGGGAACAGCGACGCGACGTAGCCTTCGAGCGCGGGCTGCCAGAGAGCGCGGCCCTTGACCTCGGCGAGCAGTCGGCTCTCGTCGCGACCCACCGGTATGTCGGTCAGCAGGGTGTCGCAGGTGGCCGAGACGACGGCGGTCTCACCGAGTGCGGGCAGCACCTGGGCGATGTACGTGAGGAACCGCGGCGAGGGGCCGAGGACGAGGACCGCCTGGTCGGCCATCTTCCGGTGGGTGAACAGCAGGTAGGCGACGCGGTGCAGGGCAACAACCGTCTTGCCCGTGCCGGGACCGCCCTGGACGACCAGCGGGCCGGTCGCCTCCGCCCTGATGATGTCGTCCTGTTCGCGTTGCAGGGTGGAGATCGCCGTCGACATGCGACCGGTGCGCCGTTGGTCGAGGGCGGCCAGCAGGGCGCCTTCGCCGACGAGGTCCGCCGCCGTGGTCCCGTCGAGGGGTTCGTCGTCCACGCCGACGACCGTCGATCCCGTGGTACGGATGTGTCGGCGCCGGGCCTGACCCTGTGGATCGACGGCCGTCGCTGTGTAGAACGGCCGAGCTGCGGGAGCACGCCAGTCCACAAGCAGTGGCTCACCGCGCTCACCATCGTTGCGCAGACCGACACGGCCCACGTGACGCACGGTGCCGTCGACGCCGTCGAGGCGGCCGAAGACAAGCCCTTCCTCAGCGCGCCGGAGCTCGTCGTACTGCTGGCGCAGCATGCGCTGCCGGGCCTGTTCCAGCGCGTCCAGGGCCTCTGACGACAGCTCGACCCGCAGGTGGTCGGCCAGCTCGTCGCGCCGGGCCGTGGCGAGGTCAAGAAATGCCTGTTCCTCGTCGACCGCTGACCGTCGCGACGCAGTCTCTGCGGAAGCGGTCGACAGGTGGTCGTCGGGTGGTGTGTCGCCGAGGCCGGTGGTGCCGTTGCTGAGGGCAGAATTCCGGTGCATTGGCAAATCCTTGTATCGGGTCAACCCTCGGCCCGGATGGGCCGCAGCGCATTCGGCGGCAAGCATAGAGTCCGTTTCCCTCCGCTGCCAGGAGATCGGCCGGCAGAGATCGGTATCTCAGTGCTGTGCGGTTTCGGGGTTGCCCGTGGCCTCACCAATGTGCGTCGTTTATTGACAGTCGCGCCTCCATCTGTTCCCCGGTTGTCCGGCGAGTTCGCGCCGAGGGCGGTCACTCGAATCGGAATGGCAGGTCAGCTCAACTCGAAGGACGCGTCGTCGACGTCGAAGGCCGTGGCGCCGTTGCCGGCGATCTCGCTGGAGAGGAAGCTGACCGTCGCGGTACGTGTGGTCGTCGCGGTTCCGCTCGACATGGCGTACTGCCGCCACTGCGCCCCGCCGTCGAAGGCCAACGAGAACCTGGTCTTCGGGGGAATCCCGGTCACCGCCAGCCCGACGTTCAGGTAGTCGCCCCGGCTGGTCTCGGTGGTGGTGGTCCGTACCCAGAAGCGGACCGTCAGGTTGCAGTTGGCCGGCACCGTGACGGTGGTGCGCAGCAGGTCGGTACGGGTCACGTCCAACCCGGCGAAGGTGGCGTACGCGGCGCCGGTGTGGGCGGGCCGGGTCGCGTCGCCGAGCACGACGATGCGGGGTCCGGCGGTCCAGCCGGTGGTGCCGAGCTCGAACCCCGGGTTCGGGTGGATCTGCCCGGTGCACTGTGGGTCGACGGCTGGCTGGCCGTGGGATGCGCTGGCCGTGGCCAGGAGCAGCAGGGCTGCGGCAGAGAGGGTGGTGACGATGGCCTTCATTGTTGCTCCCCGCGTCCATACATTGGTGGTGGTCGATGTATATCGACGATGCGTGATGGACGTCGGTACGTCAAGGCATTCCCGCCGTCGGCACCACGCGGACGGCCGCCGACCCGACCACGCTGACGGCTACCGGCGGCGGCGGGCGTCGGCCTCGGTGTCGAGCAGATCGTTGAGCGTCAGCGCCGAGTTGATCAGGGAAAGGTGACTGAATGCCTGGGGATAGTTGCCGATCTGCTCCCCGGTCGCGGCGATCTCCTCGGCGTAGAGGCCGAGGTGGTTGCTGAAGGTGAACATCTTCTCGAACGTCAGTCGGGCGTCGTCGAGGCGACCGGCACGAGCCAGCGCCTCGACGTACCAGAAGGTGCACATGTTGAAGGTGCCCTCGTGGCCGGGAAGACCGTCGGGGGAGTGGACCGGGTCGTACCTGTGCACCAGGCTGTCGGAGACCAGTTCGCGCTCGATCGCCTGCAGGGTGGACTGCCACAGCGGGTCGCTCGGCGTGACGAACCCGACCGCCGGCATGGCGAGCAGCGCCGCGTCCAGCACGGTCTCGTCGTACGCCTGCACGAAGGTGCCGCGGCCCCGGTGGTATCCGCGCTCCATGACCTGGTTGTAGATGCGGTTGCGCTGTTCGGTCCAGCAGGTCATGTCCCCCGGGCGGCCGGTGCGGCTGGCCAGCCGGATGGCCCGGTCCAGCGCGACCCAGGACATCACCCGACCGAAGGTGTAGTTGCGGGGGTGGTGGCGGCTCTCCCAGATGCCGGCGTCGGGCTGGTCCCAGTTGTGGCAGAGCCAGTCGACGAGCCGGACGGTGCTCTTCCACACCTGGTGCGAGACGCGGATGCCCTGTTCGTCGGCGAGGTGCATGGCGTAGAGCGCCTCGCCGTGGATGTCGAGTTGGAGCTGGTCGGCGGCGCCGTTGCCGATCCGTACCGGGCGGGAGCCGCGGTAGCCCTCCAGGTGGTCCAGCACCTCCTCGTGCAGGTCGGAGGAGCCGTCCACGCGGTACATGATCTTGAGAGGGTCCTGCTGGTCGCCGGCCTCGCGGATCCGCTCGTCCAGCCAGTTCATGTAGCGGCTGACCTCCTCGGTGAAGCCGAGGCCGAGCAGTGCGTGCACCGAGAAGGACGTGTCGCGTACCCAGGTGTAGCGGTAGTCCCAGTTGCGGGTTCCGCCGACCAGTTCGGGCAGCGCGGTGGTGGGCGCGGCGATCATGGCGCCGGTGGGGGCGTACGTCATGAGTTTCAGCGTGATCGCGGAGCGCTCGACCATCTCCCGCCAGCGGCCGGTGTAGCGGGAGCGTTCGAGCCAGCGCCGCCAGTAGTCCCGGGTCCACTCGAACATGGCCTGGATCTCTTCCGGCGGGATGACGCGCGGCTCGGCACCCGCGGTTTCCAGGACCACCCCGCCGGTGTCGCCCTCGTTGAGCGTGCCGTACGCGACGAGGTCGCCGCCCTCGAGGTGGACGTCACCCTGTTCGGAGATCAGGCGCCGCACCGGGTCGACCGGGTTGAACGTCAGGCTCGCCGACCGGCTGCGGAAGACGTAGCCGTTGTGGTGGCGTTCCAGTTGGTGCTCATCACGGGCGTAGTTGAACCGGGGCCGGCACTCCACCCGGAAGCGCATGCTGCCGCGGACCATGGTGACGGTGCGGACCAGCCGGTGCGCGTCGGTGGCCCGCTCGCCGGTCACCGGCATGAAGTCCATCACCTCGGCCACCCCGTCGGCGCTGATGAACCTGGTGATCAGGATGGGGGTGCCGGGGAGGTAGAGCTGTTTGGTCACGTACCGCACGTCGTGCGGCGCGATCTGGAAGTAGCCGCCCTTGTCCTTGTCCAGCAGCGCGGCGAAGATGCTCGGCGAGTCGAAGCGTGGCGCGCAGAACCAGTCGACAGTCCCGTCGCACGTGATCAGCGCGGCGGTCTGCAGGTCGCCGATGAGTCCGTGATCCTCGATCGCCGGATAGCTGTCCACGTCTCTCCCCGATTCGGCGGCGTCCTGCGCATCGAACCTAGGGGGAGATTCGTCGACCGAGGTGAGATTCACGTTTCGCCACCCTGTCGCGTGCTCCGACCCTCCGCGACCGCCGGCGGGTCAGCTCACGGGCAGGGGTACGGGCGGCACGAGGAGCGGATGACCAGCTCGGTGGGCAGCCGGATGTGGGTGTCGCGCTCCACGCCGGCGATCAAATCGACGAGGAGGCGCAACGCCTCGGCGCCCATGCGCTGCAGCGGTTGCATGATCGTCGTCAGCGGCGGGTTGACGAGCGCCGACTCCGGTACGTTGTCGAACCCGATCACCGACAGGTCATCGGGCACCGCGAGGCCCATGTCCCGGGCCACGTTCATCGTGGAGATCGCGGAGAGGTCGTTACCCGCGAAGATCGCGCTCGGCCGGTCGGTGAGGGCGAGAAGCTCCGCGGCCGTGCCGGCGGCGCTCTCGATCCGGAACCCGCCGACGCGGACGAGCCGCTCGTCCACCGGCACGCCGGCGTCGGCCATCGCACTGCGGAAGCCGGCTTCGCGCAGCTGCGCCGACTTCAGGTCGGTGCGCCCGCTGATGTGCCCGATCCGCCGGTGGCCGAGGGACAGCAGGTGGTTGGTGGCCAGCACGGCGCCGGCGAAGTTGTCCGAATCGACTGTGGGCAGGTCGGATGGCCCGGTGTGCGGGTCGACGGCCACGACGTGGAAGCTGTTCTCGGTCTCGACCACCGTCGGCGTGACGATCACGGCGCCGTCGATGAGTGTGCCGGAGAGGCGGGCGAGCGAGCGCCGTTCCCACCCCACTGCGGCGCCCTCGCCGTCCCCGCTGGAGTAGGCCAGCAGCTGGTACCCGCTCCCGGCGACCTCCTGCGACGCCCCCTTCAGCAGCTCGGTCGAGAACGGCTCGAACTCGGCGACCAGGATGCCGAGCACGTTCGTGCGGTGGCTGCGTAGGCTCTGCGCCCCCAGGCTCGCCTCGTAGCCGAGTTCGTGGATGACCTGCTGGACGCGCTCCACCGTCGCCTGCGCCACGCCGTACCGTCCATTGACAACTTTAGATACGGTCGCAACCGAGACGCCGGCGGTACGTGCCACATCCGACATCTTGACGCGCTGCTGAAACACCACGTCGATGATGATAGGGCCGCCGCCGCGGGCGCGTCGTCAACAACACGAAAACGTTATCGATACCGATTGACATCAAGTTACATGACTGTAAAACTTCGCCGCAGGCCGAGTACCGCGACTGAGTAGTCGAGGAGACATCTATGGCAACGAAGCGGCGTGCAAGTGCCGTCCTGGCACTGTTGATGACAGGTGTTCTCGTCACCGCCGGGTGCAACGGCGGCGGCGAAGAGGCAGCCCCTCAGAAGGAGTTGTACAAGGACCCGGTGACCCTGAGCTGGTGGCACAACGCCTCACAGGACGGGCCCGGCAAGACCTACTGGGAGAAGGTCGCCAAGGACTTCTCCGCCCTCCACCCCACCGTCAAGATCGAGATCGAGGCGATCGAGACGAACCAGCTCCAGCGCACCCGGCTCCCCGCCGCCCTGCTGAGCAGCGACCCGCCGGACATCTTCCAGGCCTGGGGCGGCGGCGAGATGAGCGAGCAGGTGGAGGCCGACTACCTCAAGGAGATCACCGACCAGGTCAAGACCGAGGTCGGCGACATCGGCAGCGCCGCGGAGATCTGGCAGGTCAAGGGAAAGCAGTACGGCCTGCCGTTCCGGATGGGCATCGAGGGTGTCTGGTACAACAAGGAGATGTTCGCCAGGGCGGGCATCGCGGCTCCGCCGACCACCTTCGACGAGCTCAACGCGGCGGTCACCAAGCTCAAGGCGATAAACGTCGTTCCGATCGCCGTGGGCGCCGGTGACAAGTGGCCGGCCGCGCACTGGTGGTACAACATGGCGCTGCGCGCCTGCTCGGTCGACACCCTCAAGAAGGCGGCCGCGGAGAAGACCTTCGACGACCCGTGCTTCGTGAAGGCCGGCCAGGACCTGAAGTCCTTCATCGACACCAAGCCGTTCCAGCCCAACTTCATCGCCACGCCGGGCCAGAACGACCCGACGAGCGCCAACGGCCTGCTCGCCAACGGCAAGGCCGCGATGGAGCTCATGGGTGACTGGAACCGCGGCACGCTGGACACCGTCACCACGGACAAGGCGAAGCTCGCGTCGTTCCTCGGCTGGTTCCCGGTGCCGGCGATCGCCGGTTCCCCGGGTGACCCGAAGGCGGCTCTCGGCGGTGGCGACGGCTTCTCCTGTGCCAAGAACGCCCCAGCCGAGTGCGTCGAGTTCCTCAAGTACATCGTGAGCCCCGAGGTGCAGAAGGGCTATGCCGAAACCGGCACCGGCCTGCCCGTCGCCAAGGGCGCGGCGGACGCCGTGAAGGACCCCGCGCTGAAGTCCATCCTGGAGGCCACCTCCGGCGCGAGCTACGTCCAGCTCTGGCTGGACACGGCCTACGGCAGCACCGTCGGCAACGCGATGAACGACGGGATCGTCGCCATCTTCGCCGGCAACGGGACGCCTGAGAAGGTCGTCTCGGCGATGAAGGCGGCCGCAAGCAAGTGACCTCCGCCAACCAGATCAGCATGCCCGCCGGCGGCGCTTCCGCGTCGTCGGCGGGCCCCCACGGGGCCGGGCGCGACTCCGCCCGCCGCGCCGACAACCGCCGCAAGTGGTACGAGATCATCGGGCTCACCGCGCCGGCAGTCGCCATCTACGTGATGTTCGTGCTGGTGCCGATGGGGTTCGCTGTCTACTACAGCCTGTTCCGGTGGCGCGGCGTCGGGCCTCCCACCGAGTTCGTCGGCCTGCGGAACTACACCCTCGCCTTCCAGGACCCGATCTTCCTCGACGCGTTGCGCAACAACGCCATCATCGTGTTCGGGTCGCTGCTGATCCAGGGACCTGTCGCCCTGGGCGTCGCCCTGCTGCTCAACCGCCGCTTCCGCGGGCGGGCAGTGTTCCGCCTGCTGGTCTTCGTGCCGTACGTGCTGGCCGAGGTCACCGTCGGCATCATGTGGAAGCTGCTGCTGACCACCGACGGCACCGTCGACGCGCTGCTGCGGTCGCTGGGAATGGGCGGCCTGGTCCAGGCCTGGCTGGCGGACCTGGACGTGGTCATCTGGACCCTGCTGGCCGTCGTCACCTGGAAGTACGTCGGCTTCGCCATCATCCTGCTCCTCGCCGGGTTGTCCAATGTGCCCGACGAGCTGACCGAGGCCGCCGCCATCGACGGCGCGAGCTGGTGGCAGATCCAACGGCACATCACGATCCCGCTACTCGGCCCGACGATCCGGATCTGGATGTTCCTGTCCATGATCGGCTCGTTGCAGATCTTCGACATGATCTGGGTGACCTCGGTGCCCGCCGTGCGGTCCCTCGGCGCATCGGCCACCATGGCGACGTACATGGTGGACAACGGGTTCTTCGCCCGGCTCTGGGGCTACGGCAACGCCGTGGCGGTCATCCTCTTCGTCATCTCGTTCGTGGCGGCGCTGCTGTTCCAGCGGTTCCTGCTCCGCCGCGACATCGAGGGCGCCATCACCGGAAGGGCGAAGTGACGATGGCCGCGAACTCGGTTCTCCCCCCGTCCACCGGGCGCCGGCAGGTCTCCTGGGGCACGCCGCTCACCTACGCGCTCGCCCTCGCGATCGCGGCGGTGTCGATCGCCCCGGTCATCTACGTGGTCATTGGCGGTTTCCGCACCACCCCGCAGATCGTGGCGAACCCGGCCGGCCTGCCCGACCCGTTCGTCTGGGACAACTACTCCCGGGTGTTGACCCAGAGCAACTTCTGGCATCAGGCGTTCAACAGCGCGGTCATCGCCCTCGGCACCACCCTCGCCGTCGTCGTGCTCGGGCTGGCCGCCGCGTTCGTGCTCGCCCGCTACCGGTTCCGCGGGCGGGAGGGGCTCTACACCTTCTTCACCCTCGGCCTGCTGTTTCCGGCCGGGGCGGCGATCCTGCCGCTCTACCTCATGCTGCGCGACCTCAACCTGATCAACTCCTACTACGCGGTGATCCTGCCGCAGGTCGCCTTCTCACTGCCGCTGACGATCGTGATCCTGCGTCCCTTCCTCTCCGCCATTCCGCGGGAGTTGGAGGACGCAGCCGCCATCGATGGTGCGAGTCGGCTCGGCTTCCTCTGGCGCGTCGCGATGCCGCTGTCGCGGCCCGCGCTCGTCACCGTCGGCGTCCTGGCGTTCGTCGCGAGCTGGAACTCGTTCCTGCTGCCGCTGCTCGTGCTCAGCGACGTCAACCTGCACACCCTGCCGCTGGGCGTGCAGAACTTCTCCAGCCAGTACACGACCGACACGGCAGGCGTCCTCGCCTTCACCTCGCTGGCGATGCTGCCGGCACTGCTCTTCTTCACACTCGCGGAGAAGCAGATCGTCGGTGGCCTGCAGGGCGCGGTCAAGGGCTGAGCGGCAGCGGTACGCGCACAACCACAGGAAGGCACAGCATGACTGAGGTCCACGCGGTGGTGGACGGGCCGGCGCCGGCCCAGGCAGGCCCGGGACACGGACGACCGGACGGGTACGACGGCGAGGCCCGGGTACGCGACCTCCTCGGCCGGATGACGATCGAGGAGAAGATCGCCCAGCTCGTCGGCTTCTGGGAGAAGGGGGACGGCGAGGCGGTCGCACCGTTGCAGGGGGAGTTCGGCGACGTCTTCAGGCTCGAGGACTTCTCCCGGCACGGGCTGGGTCACCTCACCCGCGCCTACGGCACCCGCCCGCTGGACGCGGCGGAACGCGCGTCCTGGTTGTGGAAGTTCCAACGGGACCTGGTCACCGGGACCCGGCTCGGCATCCCGGCCATCGTCCACGAGGAGTGCCTCACCGGGCTGTCCGCCTGGAAGGCGGCCACGTTCCCCACCCCGCTGGCCTGGGGTGCCGCGTTCGACCCGGAACTGGTCACCGAGATGGCCGAGGCGATCGGCGCCTCGATGCGGACCCTGGGCGTGCACCAGGGGCTCTCCCCGGTGCTCGACGTGATCCGTGACCCCCGCTGGGGTCGGGTGGACGAGTGCATCGCCGAAGACCCGTACCTGGTCGGCACCATCGGCACCTCGTACGTGCGCGGTCTGCAGTCGCAGGGGGTGCACGCCACCCTCAAGCACTTCGCCGGCTACTCCGCCTCGCGGGCCGGGCGTAACTTCGCACCGGTGCACGTCGGCCGCCGGGAACTGGCCGACGTGCTGCTTCTTCCGTTCGAGATGGCGATCATCGACGGCGATGCCCGCAGCGTCATGCACTCGTACGCCGAGATCGACGGGGTGCCCGTCGCCGCCGACCCGACGATGCTGACCGGCATCCTGCGCGAGCAGTGGGGCTTCGACGGCACTGTGGTGGCCGACTACTACGGGGTCGCGTTCCTGAACCTGCTGCACCAGGTGGCGAGCGATCACGCGGACGCGGCCGGGCAGGCGTTGGCCGCCGGTGTCGACATCGAACTGCCCACCGGCGACGCCTATCTGACAGTGGGGGAGTCGGTGCGGGCGGGCACGCTCGACGAGGCGCTCGTCGACCGGGCGGTGCTGCGGGTGCTGCGCCAGAAGCAGGACCTGGGTCTGCTCGACGCGACCTTCAACGACGAGCCGCCCCAGGTGATCGATCTCGACTCGCCCGAACACCGCTCGATCGCCCGCCGGCTCGCCGAGGAATCGATAGTGCTTGTCGCCAACCGGGACGCGCTGCCGCTGCCGACGGGGCAACGGGTGGCAGTCATCGGCCCGAACGCCGACCGACAGAGCGCGCTCTTCGGGTGCTACTCGTTCCTCAACCACGTCCTCGTCCAGCACCCCGACGTGGAGACCGGCATCGAGGTGCCGACGGTGCTCGACGCGGTGCGGGCCGAGTTCGGCGGCGACCTCGTCAGCTGGGCAGGCGGCTGCGACGTGGACTCCGACGACCGGTCCGGCCTCGACGAGGCGGTCGCCACGGCGTCCGGCGCGGATGTGGCAGTCCTGGTCGTCGGCGACCATGCCGGCCTCTTCGGTCGGGGCACCGTCGGCGAAGGCTGCGACCGGGACGACCTGGAGCTGCCCGGCGTCCAGCGCGAACTTGTCGAGGCGGTGCTGGCAACCGGCACCCCTGTCGTCCTCGTGCTTGTCACCGGCCGACCGTACGCCGTCGGCTGGGCGCTCTCGCGCTGCGCGGCTGTGGTGCAGGCGTTCTTCCCGGGAGAGGAGGGCGCCGGTGCGATCGCGGGAGTGCTCTCCGGGCGGGTCAACCCGTCGGGCCGGCTGCCGGTCAGCCTGCCCAGGTCGGCCGGCGCTCAGCCGTACTCCTACCTGCATCCCACCCTCGGCGCCGGCAACGAGGTGACGAACCTGCCGGCGACGCCGGTGGCGCCTTTCGGCCACGGCCTGTCCTACACGACGTTCGCGTACGGCGATCTGACAGTGCCCGGCACGGTGCCCACCGACGGGGCGATCGAGGTGACGGTACGGGTGACGAACACCGGTGCGGTCGCCGGCGACGACGTGGTCCAGCTCTACGGGCGCGACCTGGTCGCCTCGGTGACCCGGCCGGTCGCGCAACTGCTCGGCTACCGGCGGGTCCACCTGGAACCGGGTGAGTCCGTCACGGTCGCGCTGACGGTGCCCACCACCCGCCTGGCCTTCTCCGACCGCACATTCACCCGCGTCGTGGAGCCCGGCGACGTCGAACTCTGGGTCGGCACCAGCGGGCAGCGGGACACCCAGGCGGTGACCACGCTTGTCGGCGACACCGTCCCGGTCACCAACGCGTCCCCGCGCTGGACCACCACCGACGTCCGCTGAGATCCGGTCCGCCGTCGTCCCCTGCGGACGTCGGCGGACCGGCCCGCGTCGTGCTACTCGTGGCGCGGGCCGAGCTGGCTGATCTCGTACCCGTCGGGGTAGCTTCTGGCCCTGATCCCGTCGGCGAACAACGCCGTCGTTCGTGGCGCACCGCACCACCGTTGCCACCGCGAGCGCGTCCGCAGGGCCAGGTGCAACCCCGCCCGGACCGGCCAGGCCGGTGTGTCGACCCGCGTCGCGCGCCGCAGCGGCGCGTCGTACATGGCGCTGACCAACGCGTTTCCCAACGGCGCGAGCATCCGCGGGATGCGGGTGAGCATCAGCGTGCGGGTGGCGCGTTCGATCGCCGCCGCGTCGTCGTTGGGCTGGAGGTGAGCCGCGTCGTGCGCGTCGAACCAGGCCTCGAACTCGTCGTACGACCCGGGGATGTCG
Source organism: Micromonospora sp. NPDC005710 (assembly GCF_040630995.1). NCBI lineage: Bacteria > Bacillati > Actinomycetota > Actinomycetes > Micromonosporales > Micromonosporaceae > Micromonospora > Micromonospora sp. NPDC005710. The sequence goes on from NZ_JBEXYP010000018.1 coordinate 89,068, forward strand.
GTGATGCCCATCCGTCGGCCCAACTCCCGGTAGAACAGGTACGTGGCCTGACGTTCGTGGCAGCAGGGTGGGCGCCAGCCGTACTCCTGCAACCACCGGGTGGGAATCACGACCAGGCAGCCGAGAACGTAGCGGAAGTCGTCGTTGCCGATGTCGTACGGACGGTGGAGGTGGTTGACGCGCCGCAGCGCGTCGCGGCCCCGGGGGTCGTCGAAGCCGTTGAGCACCATCTCGTACATCAGCAGCCCGGTGTCGTCGATCCGCCGCTGGGTGCGTTCGGTCAGCTCGCCGGTGGCGGTGTGCACGGCGGCGATGGCGGGGACGGAGAAGGACCTGTTGAAGGCGAGGTTGAGCCCGAGCTTCAGGTCCCACGGAAACTCGTAGCGCAGCATCGTCTGGTAGATGGCCAGGTAGTCGTGCTCCGGGTCGAGAGCGCGGGTGCGGGCCAGGTTGTCGTAGCGGCCTCTCATCGGCGGACGTCTCCAACTGTGGGATGCGGGATGGTGGCCGGGGCGGCGGGCTCCCGGGTCGCGGCGAGGGTCTGCGCCACCACCGGCGAGCCGGCGTAGACGTCGGTGACAAGCGTCAGCCAGGCGACCTCACCGGCATAGCCGCCGTCCGGGCGGTGCAACTGGTCGGCGGGTTGCGGGACGGTGGCCACCAGACCGGCGCCGTGGCGACGCAGAGCGCAGGCCAGGACGGCGGCCTCGACGGTCGCCTGTCGTTCCTCCGCGGCCAGTCCGGCCTGTTCGGCGATCTGCGCGGCCGTCGCCGCCACCCGCATCTCCAGGTACGGGCGGAGCGCCAGTCGGCCGTCGCGGATCTCGGCCACCCGGCGGGTCAGCGCGTAGTCGGTGTCGCGGACGGCGGCCAGGCGTCGGCGCAGGGTGGGATCGAGTTCGAGTGCGGGGAAGGCCGTGACGAGGTCGCGCCAGAGGGGTTCGAGTCGCCGGTAGGAGTGGTAGTCCTCCCATCGCCGGCTGAGGCGCAGGGTCGGGCCCCAGGCCGGCATGGTGAGGCCGATCGTGATGAGCAGAGCGCCGATCGTCACCAGGACCGCGGCGATCTGTCGCTCGCCGGCCGGTTGGTAGCCGGCCCAGTAGGCGACGAGATACCCGATCTTGTTGGTGCTGTAGAGCAGCGCGACGGCGGCCCCGACAGCGGTGATGCGCAGGCCACGGCGTAGCCAGGGTCGCCCACAGATTCTCGCGAAGCTCCAGCACAGCCGTGTGATGTCGAGGCAGTAGGCGAAGAAGCCGAGCAGCAGGAAGATCAGCAGGTAGGCGGTCACCACGGGGTCGGTGGCGTACTCGACGGTCAGGAGTACCGGATGGTCGTAGGTGAGGGTGTACGCGAACAGGCCGAGCATGACGAGGAACGCGCACGCCGTGACCCAGATCCACTTGCGGGACCGGGCGGTGGCGGTCGCCGGGGGAAGCGCGAAGTGCAGGAGCATGATCTCGGCGTTCGCCGAGATGGTGAGCGCGCCGGCGTGCGCCAGCACCTTGGCCAGGTTCGGCAGCCCCGACACCTGGTCGATCGCCGTCGCCACGGGCGGAATGGCGACGGTGATCCCGGCGGCGAACGCCCCGAGCCCGAAGCAGATGGCTCGGCGGGCGCGGCTCGGGTGCCGGCGCTGGAGCCGCACCATGTAGCCGAGCGCGGCCCAGCCGGCCACCGCGCACACTGCATAGAGGACGGTCTCCATCCCGGCGTTACCAGTTCGGGTGTTCGAGCGAGTGCCGCAGCCGGCCGTACAGCTCGACGTCCTGGCCGGACAACGGCGCGTCGTGCACGTCACTGCGGTTGCCGCGGACCCGCCGCAGGAGCAGGGAACCGATCATCTCGGCCTCGCGTTCCTCGGCTGCGGCGTAGTTGCTGCGACCGAGACTGCGTTGGACCAGTTGCGGGTCGAGGTCGGGCAGCAGCAGGCGGGAGGCGTCCGCGTCCAGCACCTCGGTTGCCTGGTGGCCGGCGAGCAGATGACCCAACTCGTGGCCGATGATCAGCATCTGGTGCAGCGGCGAGGTGTCCTGCTCGAAGAAGATGGCGTCGAAGTCGCCGGTCGGCACGCACATCCCGCACACAGTGTGTGCCGGCAGTGTGATCGGCACCAGGTGGATGGGCCGACCACGCCGTTCGGCGAGGACATCGCACAGCTTGCGGAGGTCGAAGGGCTCGGGCACCTCGAGCTCGGCGACGATCCGCTCGCAGCGCCTGCGTAGTCGGTGCAACTTCACGTCAGCGTTCCCCCGCTCGTCGGTGTCCTGCCACCGAAGGATCTGCATCGTCACCCGCGATCGCCGGGCGTGGACCTGGTCGGGCCGGCCGCCACGGCACGCAGTCGGGCCACCATCTGCTCGACGAGCTGCGTGTCCGTCGCGGAGAGCCCGTTGTCGACAAGTACCTGGCGCAGTGCCACCTGCTTGACATCCATCCGGCGCAGCTCGTTGAGCAGTGCGAGCTGGTCCTCTATTCGTCGTGCCGCCGCGTCGTCGACGAAGTAGCCCGAGTTGACCCCGAAGGCCGAGGCCAGGGCGCGCACGTGTGAGGTGCGGGGATCGCTGGCCACGCCGCGGCGCAACTCCCCGATGTAGGCGGCGCTGATCGTGACACCCGTCTCGGCGGCCACCTGGTTGATCTTTTCGGCGATCTCCCTGTTCGTGTACCTGCGACCGGACTCGTCGGAGTCGGTCAGCTCGTCGGCGGTCGGGCGGATCTGGTCGAAGAGGTATTCCAACCTGGCGGCCAACGTGTCGAGGGGCGGCAGCTTCTGCTCTGCGTGCCGATCGCCAACCATCATTCTTCACCTTCCAGCTGCCTAAACGACAGTGTCGCAGATGCCTGGTATGGCAAAACAGATGTTGACACGTGTACGGAACGTGAGCGTATGCTCGCTCCTGTTTGGAGCAACGTGCGTTGAGCGCCAACCGGATCGGCTCAACACCCGTTGCGCGCCGGGTGCGCGTGTGGCCCGGCCGAACCGGGGGGAGTCATCGGTGGGAGGGGTCCGCTCCACCAGGAGCAGAACGGGGGCCCCTCCCGCGGCATGGCTCGCGCGTCGGGTCGGTGGCGGCAGACCGCCCCTACCCGACCGCCACTTGTTGGTGGGGGGTCGCCGGGCCCCTCTGGCAGAGGAGCATGTTCTGCCGGAGCGGCCCGGCGGCAGTGGCGCCGGACCTCACCCTCAGGTGTCGGATCGTTCCGCCGGGCCGTGCCCACCCGTCCAGGTGACTGTGGTCAGCCGGGCGCCGAGCAGCCGCCGCGCTCGGCCGACCCGCCGCGCGTTCGCGTTGACCAGCACTGGCTGCTCGGCGGCGCGGAGGATGGGCAGATCCGACAGCGAGTCGCTGTAGGCCACCCGCCACGGTGGAGTCACCCCCTGGGCGGCGAGCTGCACCACCTTGGTCGCCCCGTGGTTGTGCACGATCAGCCTCGACCCGTGAATGCGCGAGGCCACCAGCTCGACCCCGGCGAGACCGATCGCGTCGAGCACCGAGCGTGCCAGGGTGTGCTCGCACGCGGTCACCACGATGACCCGGTCGCCCGCGGCGAGGTGGGTACGGATCATCCGCACCCCGGGCCCGATGACGCGTCCGCGCTCCGCGCCGAGGGCAGCGCCGAAGCGTTCCAGCTCCGTTCGCAACTCGTCCGCGTCGCGCCCCACCAGGCCGATCCGGCTCACCCACCGCGCCGCCCACGGCCGCAAGGGGGGAACGGTGGCGATGGGCGCGAGGAGTACGAGCAGGACGACGGCGAGCGGCAACCGGGCACCCACGAAGGCAGTGCGTCGCAGGAACAGCCCGAAGGCGTCCCCGCGCAGCAGCACACCGTCGAGATCGAACAGCACAGTGCCTGCGCTCGACGCTCTCACCGGTCTACCGACACCGGCGCGACGGGTGGTTCGCCATCCACCGAGTCTACGGCGATCCAATGGTGGCACGCGCGGCCCGAGGCGCGAACAGTGAGAATCAATCATTCAGGTGAATTGCCGACCATGCGGAAGAGCCAGCAATGTGACAATCCTGAGCCTCGGGTTGCGGCCCGACAATCGCTACCGTGGCTGGCAGGGGCGAATGGCGTGACGCCGATGTCGTGACGCTCGGACGAGATGAGGCGCCGGTGCGATCTGCCGAGGACGAACAGGCCGTGACCGATCTCGCCCGGCTGATGGTGGACCGCGCAATGGTGGTCGAGCCCTCGGTCGACGCCGAAAGGGCGTTGTTCCCGATGTTGGCGGCCGCCTATTTCCGGGACCGGCGCCGGGCACTCGCCGGTCTGCGCTCGGGTGGCCCGTTGGAGTTCGGGCCCACCGAGGTGGTGCTGCTGCTGACACCCATCATGCTCGAAACCGCCACTGTGGTGTGGGCGTACCTGGTCGAGGATGCCACTCGGCGAGGAATCAACTGGTCGGGTGAGGCGGCGCGGCAGGTGTTCGGCGACCAGTCGGCATCACCGCACACGGAACAGCCGAGCGCGTCGAGTCCGCTGGCCCTGACGGTCGAGCAGTGGAATCACGTGCATCAGCTCGTCACGCAGGTGCTGACCGGCCCCGGCAGGATCCCCTCCAGCCGGGCAGCTCTGCTGGCGGACGCGGTAGTGGGCCGGGGCAGGCTCGGTGAGGCCCCGCAGTCGTGACCACCGTCCTCGATCCGCCGCAGCCCCGTCACGACGACTCCGAACGCGTCCTCGCCGCGCCGTCCGGTACGCATCTACGATTCCTGCTGCTCACCACCGCTGCACTGGCGACAAGCGCCGTCATTCTCGCGATCGTCTACCTGGCGATCCCACCGCACCTTCAATCCCACCGCACCGTGTTCCAGCAGTGCGAGCCGGTCCTCCACGACCCGGCAGGCTGGGCAGCGGCGACGCCCGCCGACGACCAACAGCAGGGCACGGAACCGATCGGCGAGGTCGTCGGGCTGGCCACCGCTGCCCTTCGGGGCACCCAGGCGTTCGCGCAGTGCATCGCGCCCGCCACGGTGGCCCAGAGGACCTGGGTGGGCTGGGCGCTCGCGGCACAGGTCGGGCTCGCCCTGACGGTCTACGGGCTGCACCCCTGGTGGGTACGGCGCCGGGGTCGGCTGGAGCGGCTCGACGCGGACGCCGACCCGGTGCTGTGGGCCGAACTGACCGACCTCCTCGACCGGTTCCCGCTGCGGCGAGAACCACTGTGGCTGCTGGCCCCCTACTCGTACGGGCAGAGCGGTCAGGCGTACGGCCTGCCATGGAGCCCTCGTGTTCGGCTCGACGTCGGGCTGCGGCTGCTCCTGACGACCGACCGGCCGCGCTTCCGCGCCGTCGTCCTGCACGAACTGGCGCACCTGCGTAACCGTGACGTCGGCATCACCTACCTGACCATCGCCGTGTGGTGGGTCTTCGTCGGAACGGCAGTGCCAGCCCTGCTGCTGTCCCTGCTCGCGGCCGCGCTGCCGGTGACGGGGGGCGGCGTGCGGCTCAACAACGGGTGGCAGTTGGCAGCGGTGCTCGCCTCCATCGCCCTGCTGACCGCGATGGTCTACCTGGCCCGTAACTCGGTGTTGCGTACCCGGGAGCACTACGCCGACGTGGCTGCCGCCGCGGCGGGGAGCCGTTCGGCGGTGCTGGCGGCGATCGACGTGCTGCCGAGCCGGCCCCGACAGCGGTTCCTCTGGTACGACACACACCCCGCCCCGGGTCTGCGGCGGGCTACCGTCGTCGATCCACTGCGGTTGTTGCGGACCGGCGCCACCGACGTCCTGGTCTTCGGGCTTGGCGTCGGTGTCGCGCTCAGCAATCTTCTCTACTCCGTGCCCGTCGCGGTGGGCGCGACTCCGGGTTCCGTGCTCGTGTGCGCGCTGGTGGCCGCCGTCCTGGCCCTGTTCCTCGCGGCCTGCACGCGGCGGGCCGTTGCGCGGGCATACCCAGCGAGTCCCACCAGAGGTCACGGCTGGGGCGTGCCGGCCCTGCTCGGGCTCGGCGTGAGCGCCGGCTCCGCGGTCTCCGCGCTGTCCGCCTTCACCGGCGGGCCGACAATGGTCGGCGGGGCCGGGTCCCTTGCCACCGCAGCCCTGCTGTGCCTGGGTGCCTGTGTGTTGCACCTCTGGTTCACGTCGGCCCACCGGGCATCCTGGCGGCCGGACCGGGCCACCCGGTTCACCCCCGCCCTGACCGTGCTGTTCGTCCTGATCGGCGCGGTGTTCCTCTTCTTCTGGCTGGTAGGCAGCGCGCAGTTGACAGCCATTCGGCTCGGACCACCGCCCACCTACGGGGCGGAGATCGCCTGGTATCGCGACCTGGCCCGGGTGGTCGCGACGACCTACCTGCCCGTGGTCACCCTCAGCAACCTGCCCCTCGGTCTCACCCTCGTCACCCTCGCGTGTGCGCCACTGCTTGCCGCACGGGGCACCCTCGCACTGCTGCGCCCCACCCTTGTCACCGGAGTCGTCGCGGGAGCGGGAGCACTGCTGGTCGCCGTGGCGCTGCCGTTCGCCGCCCAGTGGTCGCTGCCCGAGGCCGTCCGGCATCCCACCGAGGGCTACCACCTCGGCGGGGCAGCCCCGTTCACCCTCGTCCTGATCTACAGCTACGGGCTGGTCACCGTCGTCGCGGTGCTGCTGGCGACCGCGACGGTGGCCTTCCGCAGCGAACGGATGCGGCCCGCGCTCGTCGCGCTTGCCGCGTTCGTCACGGTGACCACCGCCGCACCCGGTCTGTACCTGCTCAAGACCGGGGCCCGTTGCCTGGACATCTATGCCGATGGACTGACGTGCCACGTGAGCGGCGCCCCCGTCACGGACCACACCCTGTACCTGGACACCGTGCTGGCCTGGGCCGGGATCGTGGCGGTGCCTGTCGCGCTGCTCGCCGCCGGGGCCGGAGCGGTGCGGCGGGCACGGCGGCCCCGACGACCGTCGGCGAACGACGTTGCGTCGCCTGCCGACGGGCCGGGTAGCGGGCGGGCGCGGGCTCGCAGGCTCGCGCCGGTGCTGGCCGTGCTGCTCGTCGGCACCGTCTTCGCCGCGACCGAGCTACCCCGGCTGAGGGTCCTGATCCTTCCGGCGGCAGCCGACGGCGCGACGCCCACCGTCACCGATCGATGCCTTCCGGGCTACTGGGTGGAGCGGTCCAGGCGGCAGCTACAGCCGATCAGCACCACCGACGTGGCGGTCTTCGCCAGCTCCGGCGCGGTCTGGTCGTTCGGCCGACAGGGCGTCGCGACGCTGCATCTCGGCGACCACACCGCCCGGTCCGAGACGGCGCCGCAGGAACACATCGCCTATACCAGCACCGGCCTCATCCAGTGGCGTTACACAGCGACCACCGGCCGGCTCACCTTCACCGCCGACAGCGTCTCGGCCACCGTCACCGGCAGCGTCGGCGGCGCGCGGCGCGGCACCATCACGCTGGGCACCGACAACGTCGACGACTACGCCCTGCCCGCGGCCTACAGCTGTAACGGCGACACCCTGGCCACCGCGGCGCCCGGAAACGTCGTCACCCTGCATCGGGTCGGCGGGACCGTCTGAGCCGGCCGTCCGTGGCAGGGGACGTCGGAGGCGGGTCCACCGTGGAGTCAGGCCGGCTCGTCAGCGGTCGGTAGCACCGCGATCAGGTCAAGCACCTCGACAGCGTGGGCCGGGCCGAAGGCGTCGGTGAGGATGGCCGTGAACGCCTCGTCGCCGAGCCCGGCCCTCAGTTCGCGCAGCGCGTTGAGGTCGAGCGCCGCGTTGGTCGACCCGATCTGCCGGTCGATGATCAGTGCCTCGACGATCAGTGGGATGCCCTCCGCCGGGTGGCCCTGCTCGACGCGCAGCTGCCCGAGCGCCACCTGGTCCAGCGCCACCTCCTCCCAGTTGCCCTGCTCGCGGTCGATCCGCAGGCAGGTCTGGTAGCAGCGCTCGGCGAGGGCCCGGTCGCCGCGGAGGCCAGCGACCCGGCCGAGGTGGAACGTGCTGTTGGAGACGCCCGAGCGGTTCCCCAGCCGCTTCTTGATCGCGATGGAGCGTCGGTAGAACCCGTCCGCGCCGGCGAGATCCTCCTGCTCCTCGCAGACCCGGCCGAGCTGGTGCAGGACGATGGCCTGATTCGTCTCGTGGCGCAGCACGCGGTAGACCTCGAGCGCCTGCTCGTAGCGAGACCGGGCCTCGGCCAGCCGGCGGGTCTCCAGGGCCACCAGACCGAGGTCCTCGTGGCACTTGGCGACCCCCGCCCGGTAGCCGGCCGCAGCACAGATCGGCAACGCCCGCAGCAGGCACATCCGGGCGGTACCGTACTCGCCCGCCCGGGCGGCGGCGATGGCGAGCAGGACGTACCCGCTGCCCAGCGGGGTCGGGTGGGACCCGTCGAACCGGAACCGCAGGTACGCCTCCACCCACTGGGATCGCTGCGCCGCCTGCCGCCGGTCGAGGTGCTGGGCCAGCAGCTCGGCGAAGGCCGACGCGCCCAGTTCCAGGCGTTGCACGGCCAGCCACTCCAGGGCCGACTGGTCCGGCGGCTGGTCGTCGTCGCCGATCGCGCTCACTGTGTGCGGCACCGCCTCGGCAGCCCGACCGAGGACGGTTCGGACGGTGCCGAGCAGTTCGTCGCAGCGGCGCAGCAGCCGCTCCTCGCCCAGGGCCGCGACGATCGTCCGGGCGCGGGCGAAGCAGCTCTCGGCGAATACGAGGTCGTCGAGGTCGCGGGCAAGGTGACCAAGCAGCAACGTGCACTCGGCGATGTGTCCGTTGCTGCCGACCTCCTCGAAGATCTTCAGGGCGGCGCGGACCCGCGCCTCAGCGGTCTCGTAGGCGAACTGGGCGAGGGCGATCCGCCCGAGCATCACCAGCCCGCTGCCCTGTTGGACCCGGGCGCCCAACCGTCCGTAGGTGGTGATCGCCACCTGGACGCACTGCTCCGCCTTCACGAAGTCTCGGGCGTCGAAGGCGAGTACGCCGATCTGGTGGTGGCTCGCCGCGATCCCGTCCAGGTCGTCGATCTCCCGGGCGATCGCCAGCTCTTCCAGATAGCGCGACATGGCCAGTTCCACGTCGCCGTTGCCGCGGGCGATTCCGGCGAGCTGGTGCAGAGTCCGGGCGACCGCACCGCGGTCGGCGAGCCGGCTCAGAATCGTCAACGCCTCCTGGAACAGCCGGTCCGCAGTGGCCCGGTCGCCCCGGTCGTCGGCGACCAGGCCCAGCTGGTGCAGGAGCTTGCCGACCCCGGTGTCGTTGCCGAGGTCCCGGTAGACAGCCAGCGCCGCCTGGTACCGCTCCGTCGCCTGCGGGTACTCGCCGCGGCCGAGGTGCACGTCACCGAGCCCTTTGAGGAAGCTCGCCGCGCGCGCCGAGCCCGGCCTCGCCATCGGCAGCAGCTCCCGCCAGATCTTCTCCTCCCAGGCCCAGTGCCCGGCCGCGCGCAACTCCTGGCAGGCCAACTCGGAGTAGGAGACGACCTCGTCGGTGTCACCGGCCGCCAGGTGGTGGAACCGCGCCTCGACGGCACGGCGGATGAAGTCGTGCTGGTCGGTGCTCGACCGGGTCCGCCAGCCCCAGTAACGGCCCGCTCGGCGATGCGCGTCGACCACCGCGTCGCGGCCGGCGATCCGCAGCAGGCTCGCCGCCGTCCACCTGTGCACCAGGTGACCCCCGGTCACCGGGGCGAGCAGCCCCAGCTGTGACAGCGTCTCGACCGCCTCGTCCAGCCCTGCCGGCTCCGGCGGCGGGTCGCTGCCGTCCGCCGTGTCGGCGAGCTGCCAGGCGAGGCCGGACCGGTCCACCGGGGTGCGGTACACCGCCGCGCCGAGCAGCAACCGGCGGGCCGCCGGAACGGTCTCCAGGCCGGCGAGCAGTCGAGGCAGCAGCACGTCCTCGGCGGCCAACGCGCCGGCCTCGGCCATCGGCTGGTCGATCTCTGTCGGACCGGTGCCCCGGCCACCGCCGGACGCCGTCAGTCGGCTGGCCACCTCGTCGGAGGGGGCGTTGCCGCGCAGCAGGCCGTCGAGGTATTCCAGCGCACGCGGGTGACCACCCAGCCGGTGCCACATCCGCTGCTGTTCCCCGGGCGTCAGTTTGCCGACGCCGGGCAGCCGCCAGAGCAGCTTGCGGGTCTCCTGCCAGGAGAGTGGACCGAGGTGGCAGGTTTCGAGCCCGGCCACCGGGAACGGGTGCCGGCTGGTCACCACCAACTCGTGGCGGGCCGCCCAGTCGGTGAGGAACGCGGCCAGGTCCGCGTCGACCAACCGGTGCTCGGCGTCCAGGGCGTCTTCCGCGTTGTCGAGGACAACCAGCAGCGGCGGGCCACCGGTGTCGATGGCCGCCAGCCGTCGCCGCCAGTCCCGACCCGGCTCGGCGAGGGCGACCAGGCAGCGCCGCAGCGGATCGTCCGGGCCCGCCCCGGCGCATCGACGCTCCACCTGGCGGCGCAGCTCGTCGAGGATGCCGTCGACAGTGGCGTCGCCGTGGGCCGCCACCACGATGCCGCCAGCGCCGCGGAACCGCTGCGCGAGTTCCGCGGCGAGACTCGTCTTGCCGATCCCGCCGATGCCGTGGACGAGGACCCGCAGCTTTCCCCGGGACAGCCGGCGCAGGATCTCCCGGCGGCCCACGAAGTCAGTGGGGGCGCGCACCACGCCGTCCCCGACGTGCGACTGGCCGGGCGGGGCGGCGACGGCCGCGGCATCTCGTCCGCCGGCCAGCCGCAGCCCGTGATCGGCCAGGAACAGCGTCGGCATCCACCACTGGGCGGCGGTCGGGGCCAACTCGCGGCGGACGGCGGAAACCTCCGCCAGCAGCTCCGGCTCGCTCCGGGATGCCAACCGCTCGTAGAGCCGGGCGCAGAACTCGATGGTGTACCAGTCGCTTACCGTCCCGTTCATCGCCAGCACCGCCGGCGCACCGTGGGCCAGCAGCGCGCCGGCCAGCCCGGGCAGCTCCCGTTGGTCCTGGCGGGCGGTGGAACAGCCGGCGAGCACGATCAGCGGCACGGTCCGGCCCGGCGGCAGCACCTCGGCCAGGAACCGCGCGGCGTCCACGCGATCCTCCGTGCCGGTGGGGGTCTCCAGCAGCAGCGCGCCGGGGCGCGCGTGACTGGAGACGTGCAGGACGTGGAACGGCTCCTCGACGAGGGCGGCCCGGATCGCGGCGGCGCTGCCCCACTCGAGGACGCGGACCCGTACCCCATGCCGGTGCCCAGGTTCCACGGCGCCGAGGATCCGCCCGAGTTCCCTCTCGTGGTCCAGTAGCGGCTGGTGGGAGTCGTCCGGGCTGGCGATCGCCGCGAGCATCCGCAAGGGGCCGTCGACCCGAACCGCGGGTACCGGGGTGTCCGGGCCGGCTCGGCAGACGTCGACGTCCGGGTGCAGCGCCAGCGGCAGCTCCTCGCCGGGCAGCACCAGGGTCTCCCACGGCAGGTCGGCCAGGGCCGGGTCGATGACCTCGATGCCGAGCCGGTGCCGACCGGGCCGGGCCAGCTCCGTGCGCAGGACAGCGCCGGGGGCGTCGAGGAAACGGTGGCCGAGCGCGACACCCACCTCGTACGACAGGTCCACCGTCGGGGTGCCGCGCAGCCGCCAGAGCAGTTCGGCGGTGCGTTGGTCAGCCGGGCCCACCGGGTGTCGGGACCGCTCGCCCCGAACCGTCAGGACCAGGTCGGTCGCACTGACTGTCAACCGGATCACCGGGGCCCCCTGCGGTTGCCCGGCGGACGACCCGACGCCGGGGCGGATTGCCGGACTGACCGATACTGTATCCATGGCTGACGATCCTGAGGAGCTCACGCAGGTCAACGCCGTGCGGATCAACGACAGCGGCGAGCTGGAGTTCTTCGACGGTCAGCGCTGGGTGCCGTACACCGATCTGCCCGACGACGCGAACGGCCCGCTGGGCGTCGTGTTTCGCGACGACGGACCCCGATGAGCGGGGAGTCGCCGACGAGCGGCGTCGGGCTGGCCGCGCTGCCGTCCCCGTTGGACTCGGTAGCGGACAGCCGGGCGGCGGCACGGTGGATCATCTCCTCGGCCGGCGCGGTGGGTGCTCTGCTGCTCGGCGGTGGCCCGTTGATCGCCGCCGGCACTGTCACCGACTGGGTGCACGCGGCGTGGGCCGGCGGCGGGCTGCTGGTGACGCTGCTCGGCGTGGCCTGGGCGATCTGGCGGACCAGCGAGGTGCTCGTTCCGCCGATGACGACGCCGGCGTCACTGACCGGGCCGGAGCTGCGTGGCCTGCGCGAACGGCTGGAGGCCGAGCCCTGGTACCACTTCGGCGGGTACGCCTGCGACGTCGACGGCCTGTTGCGGCACCGCCGGATCGCCGCGGAGATCACCGGCCGTCTGCCGACCGCCCTGCCGGAGGAGCGGGCCGCCCTCCGGGCAGGGCTCGCCACCGCGCGACGCAACATCGCCCGGACCGACCCGTACCTGCGCTGGCTGCTCGCCACCGCGCACGCCTGGCAGGTCCGGGAGACGTTGCGCCGGGCCCGCCGGCAGACCTTCCTGGCCGCCGCGCTCGTGGTGGCCGGGGCGGTGGTGTTCGTCGCCGCCACGGCCGGCTAGCGCGCCACCCACGTCGAGCTACGACGGCAGTGGCGCGCCAGCCAGCCCCGCTCAGTACGGGTAGCCGGGGATGTTGAGCCGCACGCTGTACAGCCCGGAGTCGCCCCACGGGCCCGACGTGATGTAGAGGGTCTGCCGGTCGGGGCCACCGAACGCCACGTTCGTGGTGCCGGAGTTGCCGGGCCGGATCGTGCCGAGCTGGGTGCCGGCGGGGGAGTAGACGTGGACCAGGGAGTCTCCACCCGAGGTCCAGTACACGTTGCCGGCGCAGTCGATAGTGCCGCCGTCCGGGCCGCCGATGTAGTTCACGAAGACGCTGCGGGCGCCGATGCTGCCGTCGGGCTGGACCGCGTACTTGTAGATCTTGTTCTCGGAGTAGGCGCCCACGTACAGCGCGGTTCCGTCCGGCGACAGCGAGATGCCGTTGGGTTGGCGCAACCGGTCGTCGACGAGCGACACCTGCCCGTTGGCGACGCGGAAGACGCTGGTACGGCCGCTCATCTGGTCCGGGCGGTTGCCACGCTGGAAGTTCGGGTCGGTGAAGTAGACGACGCCGTCGGAGCGGACCGTGACGTCGTTGGGCGAATTGAACGCCCGGCCCTGGTAGTTCGCGGCGACAGTGCTGCGGGCCCGGTCGCTCAGCCGGTACGCGGAAACGCTGCGCTGGTCGTGGGTGGCCGCGACGAGCTGCTGGGCGTCGGCGCTGAGCGCCAGACCGTTGCTGCCGGCGTTGGCGATGAACGTGTCGAAGGTCGCCGGCGGCGTGAAGCGGCGGATCGTCGACGGTTGGACGTTGTACGGACCGGTGCCGCCGGCCATGTCGGAAAACAGCAGGTAGCCGCCGTCGGCGACCCAGACCGGCCCTTCGAGGAAGGTGAACCCGCCCCGGATCCGTGGGGCCGTCAGGGTGCTGGCCGGCAGCGGTGAGCCGTAACTGGCCCCGGTCGGGCAGACCCCGGGCGGTGCGCCGGGCGGACCGGCGAGCGCGGCGTGAGCGCTCACCCGCTCGGCATTCGTGGCAGCAGCGGCGGGCAGTGTGGTGGCGGTGACCGCGAGGCACAGGCCGGCCAGTGCGGCAATTGGTGGACGCCAGGTCATCGAATACTCCAATCGGCGTCGAGGGTGGCGATGGCCGGCGTGCGAGATCGGTGGCTGGCACGGCGTGAGGGCGGGCCGTCGGTGTGGGCATTCGGGAGCCTAAGTTATGAACGAGCGACCCGCAGCATTCTTTCGGCGCTCATCCCGGAACGGGCCGCGTGCCACACGCAAAGACGCTGCTCAATGCGTAGAACCGTTCGAAAATCCTTGCGGTACGACCACAGTGGACAGATTGGCGGTGCTTCTCGGAGCGTCGGCCGGACGCGGGCAATAGGCTCGGGTCATGACTGGCCTGCTCAGTGGTGCCCGGACCGCGAACAACCCCCTCCGCCAGCTCACGATCGACCAGCTCCGGCGGCGGACGAGCCTCAAGTGGCGGGAGTACCCCGACGACGTGCTGCCGCTCTGGGTGGCCGAGATGGACGTGCCCCTGGCCGAGCCGGTCGCGCGGGCGATCACCGACGCCGTCGCGCGCGGAGACACCGGCTACCCCGCCGGCACCGCGTACCCGCAGGCGGTGGCCGAGTTCGCCGCGCGGCGGTGGGGTTGGGACGGGCTGGCCGTGGAACGCACCGCGCTGGTGCCCGACGTCATGCACGGTGTCGTCGAGGCGCTGCGCCTGGTCACCGGGCCGGGCGACGCGGTGATCGTCAACTGCCCGGTCTACCCGCCGTTCTACGAGTCGGTGGCACACGCCGACCGCCGGATCGTCGAGGCGCCACTCGGCGACGACCTGCGCATCGACCTCGGCACTCTCGACGATGTGTTCCGCCGGGCCCGAGCTGGTGGACGACCGGCGGCGTACCTGCTGTGCAGCCCGCACAACCCGACCGGCGTCGTGCACAGCGCGGATGAGTTGACCGCCGTCGCCGCCCTGGCCGAGCGGCACGGGGTACGGGTGGTGGCCGACGAGATCCACGCCCCGGTGATGGCCGGGGAAGCGCGGTTCGTGCCGTACCTCTCGGTGCCCGGCGCGGAGAACGGCCTGTCGCTGATGTCCGCCTCCAAGGGATGGAACCTGGCCGGCCTTCGCGGTGGGCTCCTCGTCGCCGGCCCGGCCGCGGCCGGGGACCTCGCTCGCGTCCCGATCGGGGTCAGCATCAGCACCAGCCACCTCGGCGTGATCGCCCACACCGCCGCGTTCCGCGACGGCGGCGAGTGGCTCGACGCCCTGTTGAGCGGCCTGGACGACAACCGTCGGCTGCTTGCCGCACTGCTCGCCGAGCACCTGCCGGCCATCCGCTACCGACCCGGCCAGGCCACCTACCTGGCCTGGCTCGACTGCCGCGCCCTGGGCCTCGGCGACGACCCGGCCGCCGTGTTCCTCGAACGCGGCCGGGTGGCGCTCAACCCCGGGCTGGCGTTCGGCAGCGGCGGCGGCGGGCACGTGAGACTGAACCTGGCCACCGCACCGGAGCTCATCACCGAGGCGGTACGCCGGATGGCCAGCGCCGTCGGCTGAGGCCGGCATGGGTTGCCGGGGCTGGCGGACGTGGCCCGGCGTCCGGCTCGTTTCAACAGACCACCTCCGTGGGTACGCTCCCACCGGCTGATCACCCGATCATCGGAGACTTCTCGTGATTATGGCTCTGCTGCTCGACCTCGCCAACATCGTCGGTGGCTTCCTGCTCGCCGTGGCGGTGCTGCGGCTCCTGCCACGGGTCGGCGACGACCTGGGCCGCCTCGCCGCTCGGGCCGCCCCGATCGCGTGGGTGGTCGGTCTCGTGGCGCTGGTGACCGGCGGCTACTACCTCATCGTCCACCTGGTGTCCGGGCCCCGGGTGTTCCACTTCGAGGTGGTGGGGATCGGAGTGGGGCTGGCCCTGCTGTGGGGTCGGCTGACCGGGCGGTCGACGCCGCGCGACGAGCAGTCGGACGGCGCCACCGGTATCCGGCTGTTGCTCGCGATCTTCGGCCTCATCGCGATCGTCGTCGGAATCCAGGGGCTGTTCACCCCGGACGGCTGACCACGGGCTACCCCGTCACGCCGTGGTGGACGGTCGCGGCGCCCAGGTGCCCGCGGCACTGGCGATCAGGAGCACCGCCGCTGGTACGAACGCGCCACCGATGCCCAGCCCGAGCAGGAGGCCCCATCCGATGAGGACGAGCGCGGCCGCCAGATCGGCGACCACTGCCGGCCGGCCGACCCGCTGGGCGAGAACGGGCACCATCGCCGCGACGACGGGTACACCGAGCAGATAACTGGCCGCGGCGCCCGAGTCGTCCACAGTGAAGGGGGTCAACAGGGCGGCCACCAGCACGGTGATCGCCAGGGCCGACCATCTGAGCACCGACCGGGCGTCGGCCGGCTTACGGATCAGCACCACGAGACCGACGAGCAGTACGCCCACTACTGCGCCGACGGTCGCCAGACCAAGCATCTCGTTCTCCTCGATCGCCGTGGGTGGCATCTCATCGACGACGGCGGATCGTCGTCTCCGCCTCCACGGTACGGCCGGTCGGCCACCCGGGACCGACAGTGGCCGCGTGCGCCGGAACGCGAGGATGCCGGACGCGCGGTTGCCGGGCCGGCGCGGGCGTCAGGCGGTGTCCAGCACCTCCCGCAGCCGCGCGGCGAACTCCTCGGGCTTACCCGCCCAACCGAACTCGCCGTCGAGGAACCCACCATGGTGGCTGGGGAACACCACAGCCTCCTCGCCGAGCAGCGCCGCGAGGCCCAGGGAGGTGCGGGCGGTGTACGTTCCGGCCGACTCCTCGCCGACCGCGACCACGATGCGGGTGGGCGCGGCGGTGAGGACCTTCGCGTCGGGGTGGTAGTCGGTGATCGCCCACGAACTCCGCGACAGGAGCGGGTCGTCGCGTTTGCCGTCGTCGTCGGAGGCCATGCCGAACATCGCCGGGTCGGGCGTGGGCTGGGCGAAGTAGGCATCGGTGAACTCACCCTGCCAGGAGGTCATCGCGATGAACGCGGCCATCCCCGCACCTGAACCCTTCGCCTGGTACGCCTCGTAGAAGTCGGCTCGGGCGCGCTCGGCGGCCGTGGCGTCGGGAAGCACCGCGTTGATCGGCGGTTCGTGCGCCACCAGGGTGGCGACGTCGTGGGGGTGGGTGGCGACCAGTTCGAGCGCGGTCACGGCTCCGCCGCTGCTGGCGAACACGTCGACCGGGCCGATGTCGAGCGCCTCGACGAGCGCGTGCAGATCGGCGGCCTGCTGCTGCGGCGTGTTGTCGGACCGGCCGTCAGTGCGCACGCTGCGGCCCAGGCCACGCGGGTCGTAGGTGAGGACCGTGCGGTCCGTGAAGTGCGGGGCGATTGCGGAGAAGCCCTCCGCCGTCATCGGCTGGCCGATCATGAGCAGCGCACGGTGGGCGCCGGCGGGAGGGAGCGGGCCGCGGACGTCGTAGACCAGGTCGACGCCGGGGATGACCAGGGTGTGCGTCTGGATGTCCTGCATCCGATGAGACTACGGCCGGGGGCCGGTGTTGGATGTCAGGCGGGCGGCGAGCCATGCGGTTCTTGGGGACGGTGCCGGTGCGTCGACGAGGCGGGGCGGCGGATGGTCGCGGCCAGCTGCGACGAGTCGTGGCCGGCCCCGACGCCATCGACGAGAATCACGTCGCCGGTGAGGTGTCTCGTCCGCAACGGCTTGATCTCCTGGTAGTCGCTCGACCGGTACCAGGAGCGGGCCCGGTTCAGGTCGGGGAACTCGATAATGATCACGTCGCCGGGCCAGTCGCCCTCCAGGACGTCGATGACACCGCCGTGGACGATGAACCGGCCCGAGAACGGCACGAGGGTGGCGTCGATGCGCTCCAGGTACGTCAGCACCTCGGCATGGACGGGTGCCTTGCGGAGGTGCGCCAGCGCGTACGCGGTCATGATTTGTCTGTCCTTCGCGTTGGTGGTGCGATCACCTGAGGCGGCAGTGGTGGCGAGCGGCGTGGGCTGCGGCGTCGCCGCCCCGGATCGGCAGTGCCAGGAGCGATCTTCCCGGCGGCGCGGTGGGTTGTCGATTACCTCGCGGGTAATGGCCGGGGTGCCGGCGCGGAACTAGGGTCGGTGAGTGACGATCTCGACCCGGCCGGGGCGACCAGTGGGAGAGTTGCTGCGCCACTGGCGCCGGAATCGCGGAATGAGCCAGCTCGAACTGTCGATCGAGGTGGGAGTGTCGGCCCGGCATCTGAGCTTCGTCGAGACCGGCCGATCCCGGCCGAGCCCGGACCTCATCCTGCGGCTGGCCGAGCACCTGGAGATGCCGCTGGCCGAGCGCAACACGACGCTGCTGGCCGGCGGCTATGCGCCAGTGTTTCCCCGCCACGAACTGGGAGACCCCGAGTTGGCGCCGGTGCGTGCTGCCGTGCGGCAGATCCTCGACGCGCACCGCCCGTACCCCGCGCTCCTCGTCGACAAGCACTGGCACCTCATCGAGGCCAACCCTGCGGTCGCACTGTTCACAGCGGACGCGCAACCCCACCTGCTCGCGGCACCAATCAACGTGCTGCGCCTCAGCCTGCACCCCGACGGCATGGCCCCGCGCATCGTCAATCTGCCCGCATGGCGCACCCACCTGCTGAAACGGTTGCACCAGCAGGCGTCGAACACCAACGACCCGGTCCTGTACGACCTCCATGAGGAGTTGCGCGGCTATCCCGGTGGCGACGTCGACACGACACCGGCCAGCGATGCCCTCGCACGCGTTCTGATCCCGCTCCGATACCGGCACGGTGACCAGGAGTTGTCCTTCGTGAGCACCACCACCCTGTTCGGTACGCCACGGGACGTCACAGTTGCCGGGTTGGCAGTCGAGGCGTTCTTTCCCGCTGACTCGGCGACCACGCAAGCCCTCGGTGCCCGTGCCGCGTCGTGACCCGGCTGCTGCCCGTCACTCGGGGGGAGCGGGCGGCGGCTGACGGAACGCGTCGCCGATGATGGCGGGCATCCGCCTGGCCACTCCTGCGAGGAGGTCCGCGACCTGGACGCGCGGATCGTCGCGGGAGTCGACCATCACGAGGCCGGCCAGCGGGGACACCCCGTTCGGCAACGCCCCGGCCCGGCTGACGCCTCCCGTCGAACCGTCGCCGTTGACGGTCAGGACCCGCTGTAGGCGGGTCAGCCGGTCCGCCGTCAGGGCGCTCTGCTCGTCGTGGGTCACCAGCACCTGCCGCCGGCCGCCGCTCCAGGCCAGGACCGTTTCGGCGAGCGCCGGCAGCAGCGGCTCCAGCGGAGGAGGTACGGTGCGGTCGTCGGCGTCGAGCCTCGCCACCACGGCCCGCACCTGGTTTGGGCGGAGCCCGTCGAGGACCGCGTCGGCCACCGTGCCGAGGCCGTGTCTCCGCAGCGCGTCCCGTGCCTGGAAGAACCGCCGCACCGTCTGGTCGACCGGGAGTCGCCGCTTCATCCTCACCAGATCGACGAACGCCGACAGGAAGGCGTCCCAGTCGTTTCCGGTCGGGCGTCCGGCCTCGTGGAGGGCGAGGGCCGCGGGATGGTGTTCGCGAGCGAGGCGGGTGCCCGCCGCGTACGACGGCTCGGTCAGCAGGAAGTCCACGATGCGGGTGACGAGGAAGAACTCCTTGTCGATGAGATGGACGTGGGCGCGGCCGGCCAGCGCCGTCAGGAACCACTCCAGTGCCTCGGCGGCACCGGAGCCGCGCAGGAACCGGCCGGACTTGAGCTCGTGCGGCGCGAACCGGAACCCGGACCGCAGGGCGGTGATGAGCGCGACCGCCTCGTCCACGACCAGGTCGACGCTCGCGTGTGTGATCACCGGAGCGGTCGAGTGCAGCAGATTCGTGCCCGAGAATCCCGACTCGTCGCAGGCGATCTCCACAACGGCCCCGACCACCACCGCGCCGCTCGGCGGTAGACCGCCTTGAAGAGGTGATCTCACCGCCGCCCTCCCGCCATGCCGCCCATGGTCACCCGTGCGCCGGCAGGGAACAACCCGATTGCGGACGGTCAGTGGTCGCGGCAGCCGACCTGGTCGCCGATCTCCGACGGTATGCCGAACGGGGTGCATTCGAGGGCGCTGCCTTCGCCCAGCTTTCGCCACTGGCCGTCCGAGTGCGTGAACAGCAGCACGCCGTCGCCCTGCGTCCCGGGGTCGGCGGCGATCACACCGGCGGTGGCCCACTGCCTCGCGCACTTGATGGTGTCCGGGTCGATCCGGTGGGTGCCGCTGTTCAATCCCGAGACGCGCTGCAGGGTCGCCGCGTTCACCGGACAGGCTGCCGGGGTGGTGTCGGGGGCCGCGCTGCGGGTCGGTGACGCGCTGACGGTGGTGGCAGGCGTCGTGGGCGAGGTGGGCGTGGCGCTCGCCGGTGGCGTGGTGGTCCCACCGGCGGCGGGGGTGGGGGTGGTGGTGCAGGCCGCAAGGCCGGCCAGCGCGGCGACGGGCAGCAGGGCGTGGAGCGCGGTCAGGGTCATGGTTCCTCCGAGTGGCGCGTCGAGTGGATTTCTCACTCCACGTCCGTGGGCCCGGAGGGGTTGCGCCGCCGTTTCGGCGATGTGGGTCGGTGCTGATACCCGACTGATTCGGCTGTCTGCCTCCGTACATCTGATGTATGTCCATCGGGGTGGGTCGCCGTGGCAGCCGATCTGGCGTTTCAGCGTGGCGTGTCACCTCGATCCGCCGCGGGCGACCCGCCTGGGCGTCTTACTGACCGGCCAGAGCGGCACGGGTACGCCCATCGATCGACCGTTGCCTATTCTGTGGCCTCGGAGTAACCTTCCCGAAACACATCAGATGTCTGGCTTCCCAAGCCCGGCGTCGGCCTGCTCCGGCAGGGTCCCGGTTGGCATCACCAAGCGGATCCCCATGTCGAGTCCCATAGTTGTCACGCTTCGGGGTGGCCGGACTGGTCACCGTTTGGAGGATCGATGTCAGACCTGACCCGACGGCAAGCCCTCAAGATCGGTGCCGCCGGCGCGGGCGGTGCTCTCCTGCCGGTGCCGTGGACAGCGGTGGCGCAGGCGGGCTCGGTGGCGCCGCCGCAGGTGTTGGCCGCTAATGACCTGGCCCTCTGGTACGACGAGGGGGCCGGCACCGACTGGCTACGGGCGCTGCCCATCGGCAACGGCCGGCTCGGCGCCATGGTCTTCGGCAACGTCGACACCGAGCGGCTTCAACTCAACGAGGACACCGTCTGGGCCGGCAGCCCGCACGACCCCAGCAACACCAGGGGTGCGGGAGCGCTCGCGGAGATCCGCCGGCTGGTCAACGCGAGCCAGTGGACCCAGGCCCAGGATCTGATCAACCAGACCATGATGGGTAACCCCGGCGGCCAGTTGGCCTACCAGACCGTCGGCAACCTCCGGCTGGCCTTCGGTTCCGCCAGCGGAGCCGCACAGCACAACCGGACGCTCGACCTCACCACCGCCACCGTCACGACCACGTACGTGCTGAACGGGGTTCGTCACCAGCGGGAGGTGTTCGCCAGCGCGCCGGACCAGGTCATCGCGATCCGCCTGACCGCCGACCGGACCGGCTCGATCAGTTTCACCGCCACCTTCGACAGTCCGCAGCGCACCACGGTGTCCAGCCCGGACAGCAGCACGATCGGCCTCGACGGCGTGTCCGGAAACATGGAGGGCATCACCGGCGCGGTCCGCTTTCTCGCCCTGGCCAACGCGACAGTCAGCGGCGGCAGCGTGTCCAGCTCCGGCGGCACCCTGCGCGTGACGAACGCCGACAGCGTGACACTGCTGGTCTCCATCGGGTCCAGTTACGTCAACTACCGCAACGTCGGTGGCGACTACCAGGGCATCGCCCGGCAGCGCCTCACCGCCGCGCGGGCCAGCAGCTACGACCAGTTGCGCAGCCGGCACGTGGCCGACTACCAGGCGTTGTTCGGGCGGGTCACTCTCGATCTGGGCCGCACGTCCGCTGCCGACCAGACGACCGACGTCCGGATCGCCCAGCACAACAGCGTCAACGACCCGCAGTTCTCGGCGCTGCTGTTCCAGTTCGGCCGTTACCTGCTGATCTCGTCCTCGCGGCCGGGGACCCAGCCGGCCAACCTGCAGGGCATCTGGAACGACTCGCTGGCCCCCTCCTGGGACTCGAAGTACACGATCAACGCCAACCTGCCGATGAACTACTGGCCGGCCAACACCACGAACCTGGCCGAGTGCCACAACCCGGTCTTCGACCTGGTCAGGGACCTCGCGGTCACCGGGGCGCGGACCGCGCAGGTGCAGTACGGCGCCGCCAGTGGCTGGGTCACCCACCACAACACCGACGCGTGGCGGGCCACCGCCGTGGTGGACGGCGCGTTCTGGGGCATGTGGCAGACCGGTGGCGCGTGGCTGTCCACGTTGATCTGGGACCACTACCTGTTCAACGGCGACATCGAGTTCCTGCGGACCAACTATCCGGCGATGAAGGGCGCGGCGCAGTTCTTCCTCAACACCCTGGTGACCGAGCCGACCCTCGGATACCTGGTGACCAATCCGTCGAACTCGCCGGAGCTGAGCCACCACTCGAACGCCAGCGTGTGCGCCGGCCCGACGATGGACAACCAGATCCTGCGGGACCTCTTCGACGCGTGCGCCCGGGCGAGCGAGATCCTCGACGTGGACAGCACCTTCCGGGCGCAGGTGCGCGCCACCCGGGACCGGCTCCCGCCCATGAAGGTCGGCTCGCGGGGCAACATCATGGAGTGGCTCTACGACTGGGTGGAGACCGAGCCCAACCACCGGCACATCTCGCACCTGTACGGGCTGGCTCCCAGCAACCAGATCACCAAGCGTGGCACGCCACAGCTGTTCGAGGCGGCGCGGCGGACCCTGGCACTGCGCGGCGACGACGGAACGGGCTGGTCGCTGGCCTGGAAAATCAACTTCTGGGCCCGGATGGAGGAGGGCAAGCGGGCGCACGACCTGATCCGCTACCTCGCCACCACCGCCCGACTCGCGCCGAACATGTTCGACCTGCACCCGCCGTTCCAGATCGACGGCAACTTCGGCGCCACCGCGGGCATCGCCGAGATGCTGCTGCAGAGCCACATCGGCGAGCTGCACGTGCTGCCCGCGCTGCCACCGGCCTGGCCGAGCGGGCGGGTGACCGGCCTGCGCGCCCGGGGCGGGCACACGGTGGGCATCACCTGGGCGAGCGGTCTGGCCACCGAGATCCTCGTCCGACCGGACCGGGCCGGCACCGTCCGTCTCCGCTCCCGCATCCTGACCGGCACCGTCACAGTGGTCGACACCGCCGACGGCACGGCGGCCCGGACCACCCGGATCGAGTCCGACCTGATCGACGTCACGGTGCAGGCCGGGCGCACCTACCGGGTCACCAGTTCCGGTGCCACCACGCCGACCCTGGAGCAGAGCTTCAGCAACGTCGGCATCACCACCGACAGCAACACGAACGTCGGAAACTTCGACGGCGGCGGGGCGTCGCTCTCCGCGCAGGCACTGGCGCAGGCCGGCGCCAGCCCGGGCGGCACGATCAGCCGCAACGGCGTCAGCTTCCGCTGGCCCAACGTCAGCTCCGGGGCGGCCGACAACGCCATCGCCTCGGGCCAGTCCATCGGGGTGACCGGCACCGGCAGTACGCTCGGCTTCCTGCTGACCGGCACCTACGGCGCGGTGTCCGGGACCGGCACCGTGGTCTACGCCGACGGCACCCGCCAGACCTTCACGCTGAGCACGCCGGACTGGTACGGCGGCCCGGCGTCCGGGGCGACGGCGGCCATCGTGTCCGCGTACCAGAACCGGCCCAACAACGGCCGGCAGGCCACCGCGGCCTGCGTCTACTACGTGGGTGTCGCGTTGCAGAGCAAGGCGGTGGCCTCGGTCGTGTTGCCGAACATCAGCGCCCGACCCGCGACGAACGTGCCGACCATGCACATCTTCGCCATCGCGATCGGGGGCTGACGGCAAGGGTTTCGGGGGGTCACGTCCGTCGGGCGGATGCGGCAGGAACGGTGTACCGCAGGGGCATGAACTGCTCCTGCGGTACACCGTTCACCGCATCTCGACCCGGAGCGCACGCCGGACGGTTCACGTCGCCAGCCGTGGTGCGCTCAGACCAGGAACTCCTCCCGCATCCGCGCACCCAGGTTGATCCCGCCGACCGCCCGCGGGCCGGCCGGGTCGTGCACGGCGACGGTGTTGTTGCGCCGCATCAGCTCCCGGACCGCCGGCGGTAGTCGCGGCGGGTCGTCCATCGCCGCGAGGACCTGCCCAGCACTGACGATCAGTCGATCGGCCAGGGCGGCGGCGTCGGTGTCGACCCGCACCCGGCCGTACTCCCAGCCGGAGGTGGTGAGGTCGAGCACCTCGAAAACGCGGGTCACCAGCGGGTTCGGGTCGGTCACCCGGTCGAGCCGGCGCGCCCGGTCGCCGACCACTGTGACGGCGGCGGCGACCTGCGCGTACGGGTGGAAGCCGGAGGGCAACGCGAACAGCGGCCAGCGCAGGGCCGGGCCCGCCTCCTTCCACAACGGCCGGTAGTTCCGGCGGTGCACCAGCAGCCGCCGGCCCGTCCGTCGGTGGATCTCCTGGGCCTGGGCCTGAAGGTCCACGTGGGCCTCGTCGGCGACCTGACTCACGATCCGGGTCGCCACCACCAGCCCGTCGTCGCTGTCGAGCGAACCGGTGAGCGCCTCGACCTGCTCGGTGAACCGGATCCGCGCGTGCGAGCCGTACCGGGACTGCACGTCGTGCAGCAGCGCCTGCTGGCGTCCCGGGTCGAGCTGGACCCGCCTACCGCCCAGCAACCGACGGAGCCAACGCATGTCGCCTCGATTCAGCAGAGCCGTCACGGACGGCGGCAATGCTAGTGCGTCGACCATCCCTCATGTTCCCAAGGGGGTTGGTCGACCAATCATCACCGGCGACGCGGCGTGATCAGCCCCGACTCGTACGCCCACACGACCAGCTGGGCCCGGTCGCGGCAGTGCAGCTTCGTCATCGCCCGGTTGACGTGTGTCTTGGCGGTCAGCGGACTGATCACCATGAGTGTGGCGATCTCGTCGTTGGTCAGCCCGCGGGCGACAAGGCCGACGATCTCCCGCTCCCGGGCGGTCAGCACGTCGTGTCCGGCCATCGGCGCGGCCGGGGGTGGGCCGGCCACGAACTCGCTGATCAGCGTACGGGTGACTGTCGGTGCGAGCAGCGCGTCACCGCGGGCGACGACGGCGACGGCCTGCAGCAGGTCGGCGGGGTCGGCGTCCTTGAGGAGGAAGCCGCTGGCACCCGCGCGGAGGGCGGCGAACACGTAGGAGTCGAGCCCGTAGTTGGTCAGGATGAGAACGCGGACCGCGGCGAGGTCCGGATCAGCGGCGATGCGCCGGGTGGCCTCGATGCCGTCCAGGCCCGGCATCTGCACGTCCATCAGCACGACGTCCGGGCGCAGCACCCGCGACAGGTGAACGGCCGAGGTGCCGTCGGTCGCCTCACCGACGACCTCCAGGTGGTCCTCGGCATCGAGCAGTGCCCGGAAGCCGGCCCGCATCAGCGCCTGGTCGTCGGCGAGCAGCACCCGGGTCATCCCGGCTCCTCCGAGCGGCGGACGGTCATCGCGGGCCGTCCAGCGGGAAGGTGGCCCGTACGGTGAATCCGTGGTCGTCGTGTGCGGCGGTCCGCAGCGTGCCGCCCAGGGCGCTGACCCGCTCCCGCATGCCGCGCAGGCCCACGCCCGGGGTCAGCGGCTCGGCGGGCGACGCCTGACCGTCGTCGCTGACCGCGACGGTCAACTCCGCCGGCGCGTACTCCACCTGGATGTGGGCGGTCGCGGGGCCGGCGTGGCGGGCCACGTTGGTGAGCGCCTCCTGGATGACCCGGTACCCGGCCTGGTCGACCTCGTTGGGCAGGTCCCCGCGTCGGCCGGTGACGGTCACCTGCACCGGCACGCCCACCGCCCGGGTCCGCTCGGCCAGCTCGTCCACCCGGGACAGCCCGACCCGATCCCCGTCGGTGGGTGCGCGCAGGACGTCGAGGGTCGTGCGGAGTTCCCGCATCGCGGCGCCGCTGGCCTCCTGAATCGCCAGCAGCGTGGCGGACGGCTCCTCGCCGTGTTTGCGGGCGAGGTGAACGGCGATCCCCGCCTGCACCTTGATCACGGAGATGCTGTGGGTCAGGGAGTCGTGCAGGTCCCGGGCGATCCGCAGGCGCTCCTCCCCGGCGCGCCGCAGCGCCACCTCCTCGCGGGTGCGCTCGGCCTCGATCGCCCGCTGCTCGACCTGCTCCAGGTACGCCCGACGCTGCCGTGCGACGAGCCCGGCGACGTTTGCCGCCACGAACCAGCCGAGCAGCAGGGCCGTCCGCTCGGCGACCAGTTGGCCTGGTCGACCGGCCGGTGCCATCGAGATGTCGCGGGCCAGGAAGCTACCGAGGAAGGCGAGGCTGGCCACGGCGGCGGCTGACCGGTGTCCCTGCCAGGCGCTCACGTAGACCGCGCAGAGAACGGGGAACGCGGCGGACACCCCCGGATGCACCCGGACGTGAACGGCGAGCATGGCGATGGTGACCACGCCCAGCGCCACCACCGGGTGGCGCCGGCACGCCGCCAGGGCCACCACAGTGGCCAGGATCAGGGCGACGTCGAGCACCTCGACCGCCGCGGCGTCCGGGGTGAGCACGGCGTTGCCGAGCAGGAGGACGCCGAGGGCGAGACCGCCGAGGGCGTACGGGAGGTCGCGGCGCATTGTCGCACTGTAGAACGGCTGTCGTCGGTGGAGCATCCCGCGCGCGCGGTAGCCCTGGCGTACCACGGACGCGGTATGAGCTGCGGCGCAAGTGTCTGCGGCGGCACGACGCTTTCCCGGCCGGCCGCCACGAGCATCGAACCCATGACATACCGCTTCTTCATCCCCACACCGACGAGGGCGGCGACCGGCCGCACCGCGGCCGTCTACCAACAGATGCGCGAGGACTTCCTCGGCCCCTTGCCGACCTTCCAGGCGCTCTCGGCAGTGCCGGAGGTGCTGGCCGCGACCTGGGCGCTGATGCGGGAGGCGCTGCTCGCCGGGAACGCGTCCCGGGTCGAGCGTGAACTCGTCGCCGTCGCGGTGTCGCGGGCCAACCGCTGTCAGTTCTGCGTCGACGCCCACGTGCTGCTGCTGCACGCGCTGGGCGCACCGAAGCTGGCCGAGGCCGTCGCCCGGGGGGAGACGCCCCCCGAGCCGCGGTACGCCCACCTCGTCCAGTGGGCGCAGGCGAGCCGCAGCCCCAGCGCCGCCGACTGGACCGGCCCGTCCCGCCCGGAGATCACCGGAACTTTGCTCGCCTTCCACTTCATCAACCGGGTCGTCTCCGCGTTGCTCGACCCCGATCTGCTTCCTGGCGGTCTGCAACGCTCCCCACTGGTGCGCTCGGTCGGGGGTCGGCTCTACGCCAGGGCGGCCCGGGAGCCACAGGAAGCCGGCCGAAGCCTCCCGCTCCTCGACGCCGACCTGACGGCGTCACCCCCTGCCTGGGCGGGGGACAGCCCGGTGGGCGTCGCCTACGCGTCGCTGCGGAACGCCGCCGCCCAGGGCGGGGACCTGCTGGGCGACGTGGCCCGCCAGACCGTCACCGCCACCGTGCGCTGGGAGGACGGACGGTTCCCGGCCCGACCTGCGGACTGGGCCGTCGACCTGGTCCGGGACGTGCCGGGCAAGGACCGCATCGCGACGCGGATCGCGTTGCTGGCGGCGTTCGCGCCCAGCGCGATCAGCCCGGGCGACGTCGCGCTCTGGCGGCTCTCCCACCCCGCCGACGCCGACCTCGTGCGGCTGGTCGCCTACGGGGCGATCGCGGCCACCGACCACGTCGCCCAGGCCCTCGCCTCGGCGCACCGCTAGGAGGTAACCCATGCGCAAGGCACTCGTCATCGTCAGCGTCCTGTCGCTCTTCGCGTTCGCCCTGCAGTTCGTCCTCGCCGCAGTGGGTGGGTTCACCAGACCCGCCAGCGACGACGCGTACGCCCTGCACAGCGTCAACGGCATGGCGGTCATCCCGATCCTCACGGTGCTGACCGCCCTGTTCGCCGCGCTGGCGAAGGCCCCGGGAAAGCTCATCGGCCTGGCGCTCCTGCCGTTCGGCCTCGTCGTCCTCCAGCCGCTCATCGCCATGCTGGCCGACGCGTCCACTGACGCGTCCGGGGTCAGCACGCCGCTCGGCCTGACCATCGGTGGGTTGCACGCCCTCAATGGAATCGTCGCGGTGCACGTCATGGTCGGCGTCAGTCGGGCGGCGCGGAAGCTGGCCGACCCGGTGCCCGGCGGCGAGGCCCGCCTGGTCGTCCGGGAAGGAGAGCCGGTATGACCACCGGGTCGCTGCTCGTCGCCGACCTCGTGATCGCGGTCCTCGCGACCGCCGCCTGGTTGGGGGGTGGTGCCGCGTCCGCCGCCCGCCGCCGTCCCCTCGCACTGGGGCTGGCGGTCGTCGCGCTGCTCGCCACGCTCGCCCGCGCGGTCACGATCACCGCCCTCGCCCGCGCCGGCTGGTGGTTCGCCGCGGAGAAGGTCCTGATCGCCGGCCCGCTGTCGCTCGCGGCGGTGGGCGTAGCCGGTCCGCGGGTACTGCGGGCCCCGGGTGACATCAGGGCCGTCGCGCTCCCGCTGCTCTTCGCCGGGTACGCCACGAGCAGCGCCCTGCTCGTGACCATCCTGCACGGCTATCCGGCGTCGGCGGGGGTGGGACTTCTCGCGGTCGCCGGGGTGGTGGCGGCGACGGTGGTCTCGGGGCGTGCGCTGGGTGCGCGTCCGACCCGGACGGTGTCCCGGGTGGCTCTCGTGGTAGCGGTCGCGGCGCTGCTGACCGGGACCGGGCTGACCGTCGCCCCGGGCGCCGCGCCCGCCGTACCGCACGATCATGACTTTCCCGTGGCCCGGATCGCCGACGAACCCACCCGTCGGTTCACGCTGACCGCGGGGACCGCCATCGTGGAGGCGGACGGCCGGAACGTCGCGGCCTGGGCGTTCAACGGGCAGGTGCCCGGACCGGAGTTGACCGCCACGGTGGGCGACGTCCTGGAGGTGACGCTGCACAACCGGGACATCGGGCGCGGCGTCACACTGCACTGGCACGGGTACGACGTGCCGAACGACCAGGACGGGGTGCCCGGTGTGACACAGGCGGCGGTGCGTCCCGGCCAGGAATTCGTCTACCGGTTCCGGGCCGACCAGGCCGGAACGTACTGGTACCACACGCACTCGGCCTCCGATGTCGGCGTGCGGATGGGTCTCTACGGTGTGCTTGTGGTGCGACCGGGGCCGGTGACCGGCCTCGACGTCACGGTGCCGGTGCACACCCTGGCGGGCCGTCCGTTGCCCGCGCCGATAACGGAGCAGGTCGAGGCCGGCGTGCCGGTACGGATGCGGCTGGTCAACACCGACAGCACGACGCACCGGTACGCCCTGGCCGGAACCGCGTTCCGGGTGGCCGCGATCGACGGTGTCGACCTGAGGGGTGCGACGCCGCTGGCGGACATCGCCGTGCTGATCCCGGCCGGTGGCCGCTACGACCTGGTCTTCGACGCGCCGGGGACGCCGGTGTCGCTGTTCGTCGACGGGCGGGCGGTCTACTCGACCGGCCCGGTGTCGACGGTGATCGGCACCTGGCCGGTGCTCGACCCCCTCGGCTACGGCGCGACCGCCGCGGTGCCCTGGTCCCGCTTCGACAAGACGTTCACACTGGTCCTCGATCGCGGCCTCGACCTGCGCGGCTTGCTGCCCCGATACGCCCACACCGTCAACGGCGCGGCCGACCCGGACATCGGACCGCAGGTCGTCCGCCGGGGCGACGTCGTGCGGTTCACGATCGTCAACCGGTCGCAGGTCGTGCATCCGTGGCACCTGCACGGCCACCACGTCCTGGTGCTGGCCCGCGACGGGGAGTCGGCGACCGGAAGCCCGCTGTGGCTGGACTCGTTCGACGTGCGTCCGGGCGAGGTGTGGGAGGTGGCGTTCCGGGCGGACAACCCGGGAGGGTGGGCCAACCACTGCCACAACCTGGCGCACGCCGATGCCGGGATGACGTTGCATCTCATGTACTCGTGATCGCGGATGCCGGTAGTTTTCTGTCATGACTGAGGACACCTTCCGCTCGGTGGCTATCGAGCGCACCAGCCTGGGCAACTACGTCGTGCGCAACTCCCGGGGCGGGTCGGTGTCGTTGGGCACGGGCGAGGACGACAGCTTCACGCCGGTGGAGTTGCTGCTGGCCGCCATCGGCGGCTGCACGGCGGTGGACGTGGACCACATCACGAGCCGCCGCGCCGAGCCGACCGAGTTCGCCGTCGCCGTCACCGGGGACAAGATCCGGGACGAGGGCGGCGGCAACCGGATGCGGAACCTGCGGGTCGAGTTCACTGTGACGTTCCCGGAGAGCCCGGACGGGGACGCCGCCCGGGCCGCGCTGCCCCGGTCGTTGCAGCAGTCGCATGACCGGTTGTGCACGGTCTCCCGCACCGTCGAGCTCGGCACTCCCGTGGCGATCGCCGAGGGTTCCGGGCCAGCGCAGGCTGATCGTCGCTGAGCACTGTCACTCACGGCCGTGCACAGGGCCGCGCCCGGGTGGCCGCCGCACCGCCTGGAGAGATAGATGCGCTTGAGGGTATGGGAGCGCTCCCGTAACATACGTGACGCGGCCTGTTAACGCTCACAATCGGTCACCGAGCAACGACCACCACCAATGTCTAGGCCGCCATCCCGTGAGGAGGGTGCTATATGACCAGATCCAGGGCCGCCAATGTAGGTCTGGTTGCGGCCGGCGTCGGTCTGCTGCTGTCGTCGACAGTTGTCGCGGCGCTGCCAGCCGGCGCCGCGGCCGAGGGTTGTTCGGTGAACTACGCCGTGTCGTCGCAGTGGCAGGGCGGCTTCGGCGCCAGCGTGGCGATCACGAACCTCGGTGATCCGGTGAGCAGTTGGACGTTGACCTGGTCATACGGCGCCGGGCAGACGGTGACCCAGGCCTGGAACACGACGCTGACCCAGAGCGGGTCGGCGGTGACGGCGAGGAACGTGAGCTACAACGGCTCCATCCCGACCAGCGGCACCGTGTCGTTCGGGTTCAACGGGTCCTGGACGGGCAGCAATCCTGCCCCGACGAGCTTCTCTCTGAACGGTGTCGCCTGCACCGGCGGCACGACGACCCCGCCGCCGACCGACCCCCCGCCGACCACCCCGCCACCGACCACCCCGCCACCGACCACCCCGCCACCGACCACCCCGCCACCGACCGAGACGTGCAACCTCCCGTCGACGTACCGCTGGTCGTCCACCGGCCAACTCGCGACCCCGAGGTCGGGCTGGGTGTCGCTCAAGGACTTCACCGTCGCCCCCTACAACGGCCAGCAACTCGTCTACGCCACCACCCACGACACCGGGACCAGGTGGGGCTCGATGAACTTCGGCCTCTTCACGAACTACTCGCAGATGGCCTCGGCCAGCCAGAACGCGATGAACAACGCGACAGTCGCGCCGTCGCTGTTCTACTTCGCGCCGAAGAACATCTGGGTGCTCACCTACCAGTGGGGCGGGCCGGCGTTCTCGTACCGGACCTCGACCAACCCGACCAACCCGAACGGCTGGTCGGCGGCGCAGACGCTGTTCAGCGGAAGCATCACCGGTTCCGGCACCGGCCCGATCGACCAGGCGGTCATCGGCGACGACCAGAACATGTACCTGTTCTTCGCCGGTGACAACGGCAAGATCTACCGGGCGAGCATGCCGATCGGGAACTTCCCGGGCAGTTTCGGCTCCAACTACACGACCATCATGAGCGACAGCACCAACAACCTCTTCGAGGCCGTTCAGGTGTACAAGCTCCAGGGCCAGAGCCGCTATCTGATGATCGTCGAGGCGATCGGCTCGCAGGGCCGCTACTTCCGCTCGTTCACCGCCACCAGCCTGGGTGGTTCCTGGACGCCGCAGGCCGCCAGCGAGAGCAACCCGTTCGCCGGCAAGGTCAACAGCGGTGCCACCTGGACCAACGACATCAGCCACGGTGAGCTGCTGCGCACCAACGCCGACCAGACGATGACGGTCAACCCGTGCAACCTGCAACTGCTCTACCAAGGTCGTTCCCCCAGTTCCGGCGGCGACTACGGGCTGCTGCCGTACCGGCCGGGTCTGCTGACCCTGCAGCGCTGACCGGTTCTGATCAAGATTGACTGACCTGGAACGGGCGGGCTCGGCGTCACGCCGAGCCCGCCCGCAGCGCGAGCCCGGCCGACTGAAGACGCGCTACGACATCCGCAGGTGGGACGGCTCGGTGTCGGACGGGTTTGGGATGATGCGCCGGTCGCTCCAGCCGACATCATCCGACTCGAAGGGATCCTCACGATGGCAAAGGTCATCTCCACGCTGTTCATCTCGGCCGACGGTGTGGCCGAGATCGACCCGGCCTGGCACTTCCCCTACTTCGACGAGAACATGGGTCGCGCCGTCACCGAGGACTACGACGCCGGCGATGTGCTGCTCATCGGCCGCGAGACGTACGACAGTTTCGCCGGGGCCTGGCCAGGCCGGGAGACAGCGGGTGGCGAGGACGCGCCGTTCGCCAAGCAACTCGGCGACATGCGGAAGGTAGTGGCCTCGCGCCAGCCGTTGGAGTTCTCCTGGCGAAACTCGGAGCTGATCGACGGCGACCTTCTCGACGCCGTCACCGCGCTCAAGGCCGACGCGGGCATCCGGGGAATTCTCGTCCCCGGGTCGATCTCCGTGGTTCAGCAGCTCCTCGCCGCCGGTCTGGTCGACGAACTGCGCCTGCTGGTGCACCCGGTGGCCGCCCGCAAGGGCCGCAAGCTGTTCGACGAAGGCGACGCCGCGTACCACCTGCGACTGGTGGCCTCGGAAGCGTTCCCGACGGGCGTCCTCCGCGTGATCTACGCGCTGGGCACGGCGCCAGCACCGGTCGGCTACGACGAGGTCAAGGACCAGGTGCCGGGCGGCAACTAGGCAGCTTGTCCACCGACGTCCGTGACATGGCATCTCAGGTCGCGTTTCCGGGACGGCCGCCGCGCCGGCCGTTCCCGGAGCGCTGCCGTCGTACGCCCATGTGAAGATCCCGTCGTGACCGAGTGGACGTACAACGATCGCCCTGCCGGCGTCAGGTTCCTCACCGACCGGATCCCCGAGCCGGGGCGCACCGCCGTCGAGGACGAGCTGTGGGCCTGGGTCGTGCGGGGCGAGGCCGACGCGGACGAGTTCGTCGACTTCTTCGACGACGACGAGGAGCGCTGCGGCGCCACCGACGACGAGCTCAGGACGGCGTGCGAGACGGCGGTGGCGGTCCGGCGGGAGCAGCAGCGCGAGTGGGGTGAGGTGCGTGGCAATCTCACCCGCGCCTTCGCCGAGCTCAACGATCTGGGCGTGCTGGCCCGGGAGAACTTCAGCTGTTGTGGCACCTGCGCGAGCGCCGAGATCGACGACGAGCGGGACGACTCCCGGCACTGGCGTGGGTTCCTCTGGTACCACCAGCAGGACACCGAGTCGCTGCTCGAGAGTGCGGACGGCGAGGTCTATCTGGGCTACGGCGTCTATCCCCCGGCCGACTTCGACGAGGTCGCCTACGAGAGCCTGTCGGAGGCCGAGCGGCAGGCCCGTTACCAGGCCGACCTGGAACGACTGCTCGACGAGGTCGCGTTTCCGGTGCTCCGCAGACACGGCATGCGGGTGGAGTGGAACCGTCGGCAGTCGCGACGGATCCGGGTCACCGGTGCCCGGTGGTACGCACCATTGGAGTGACCGCCACCGATGCCCTCCACACTTCGGACCAGTGTTTAGTGAGGCTCATCGATATTGACGGTTGACGTCGACGGCGAAAGGATCTCGGGCACCACCACCCCCGTGATCCCCCTCCTGGGAGGCGCCATGACCCGTCCCCGCCTGCGGACAGCCAGCCGGCTGGCCGCACTCGCCGTCGCCACCGTCGGCGTGCTGCTCACCGTCGCCACCCCCGCCAGCGCCGCTGTGCCCACCGGCCGCTACGTCGCGCTGGGCGACTCGTACACCTCAGGTCCGCTGATCCCGACTCAGGTCGACCTCAACTGCCTGCGGTCCAACCGCAACTACCCGGCGCTCGTGGCGGCTTCCGCCGGCTCGTCGTCGTTCGCCGACGTGAGCTGCTCCGGGGCCACCACTGACGACATCCTCTACGGCGGCAGTGGCGCGCTGGGAATCTCACTGCCACCGCAGCTCAACGCGGTGACGTCGAACACCTCGCTGGTGACGGTGCAGATCGGCGGCAACGACATCGGCTTCTCCGGCATCATCGGTGACTGCGCGGAGGCGAGCCTCAGCAGTCCGCTCGGATCTCCGTGCAAGAACCGGTACACCGCCGGGGGTGTCGACCAGTTGCAGGCGCGGATCGTCGCCGCCACGCCGAAGATCACCGCAGTGCTCCAGGCGGTCCGGCAGGCCGCACCGGGCGCACGGGTCGTGGTGCTCGGCTATCCGGCGATCCTGCCGGACAGCGGTTACGGCTGCTGGCCGGTCGTGCCGATCGCCTATCAGGACGTGCCGTACCTGCGTGGCATCGAGAAGTCGCTGAACGCGATGCTGGCCAGCGCGGCCAGCGCCAACGGCGCCACCTACGCCGACGTCTACACCCCGTCGATCGGTCGCGACGCGTGCAAGAGCAGCAGCACCCGCTGGGTCGAGGGCCTGGTGCCGCAGAACTCGGCCGCGCCCTTCCACCCCAACGCGCGGGGCGAGCAGGGCATGGCCACCGCCCTGCTGGCCAGGCTGAACAGCTGACCCACCCCCCGACCGTTTCGAGCTGGCCCCGTCGAAAGCGGCGGGGCCAGCTCGTGCGGAGCCCGGCCGGCGTCACGGTGCTTGAGATCGGGAAGTCCGGGGTACCGACGGTGTCATGGCGATCGTGGGGGAAGTCATCGGAGACCGCTACCGTCTGGTCGAGAGCATCGCCAGCGGTGGAATGGGTGACGTCTGGCGGGCGGTCGACGAGACCCTGGACCGCTGCGTCGCGATCAAGATGCTGCGACCTCGGCTGGTCGCCGACCCCGGCTTCGGCGAACGGTTCCGTCGCGAGGCCCGGGCGATGGCCGCCCTGCGTCACCAGGGTGTCGCGCAGGTCTACGACTACGGTGAGGTGTCCCGGTCCGACGGGTCGGTCCTCGCGTACATCGTCATGGAGTGTGTGCAGGGGCAGCCCCTGTCGGAGCGGATCGCCGAAGTCGGCCGGCTGGGTGTCGCTGAGACGATGTCGATCGCCGCGCAGACCGCCCGTGCGCTCCAGGCCGCCCAGGACGCCGGCGTCGTGCATCGGGACGTCAAGCCCGGCAACCTGATCATCGAGCCGGACGGGCACGTCGTCCTCGTCGACTTCGGCGTCGCGGTGACCCAGGAGGCGGCGAGCCTGACCGCCACGAACCAGGTCGTCGGGACCGCCCTCTACATGGCCCCCGAGCAGGTCACCAGGAACGAGATCACCTCGGCGATCGACATCTACGCGCTGGGGGCGGTCGTCTACCACTGTCTGGCCGGCCGGCCGCCGCACGAGGGCGAGACCGCGCTGGCGGTGGCGCTGCGGCATCTCCAGGAGGAACCGCCGCCGCTGCCCGCGGACGTTCCGGAAGCGGTCCAGCGGCTGGTCGCCACAGCGATGGCCAAGGAACCCACCCGCCGCTTCCCGACGGCGGCGGGCCTGGCCACAGCGGCCGAACTGCTCGCCGATGAGTCCGAGCAGATGGTGCGGACGGTTGTCGGAGCGCCGGTCGGGGCTGCGGTCGAACGCACCGAGGTCCGACGGTCGGTCGGCGGGGGCGCGGCGAGGCGTCCGGGTGGTTCTAAGCCGAAGGTGCTCGCTGTGGTTCTCGGATCGATGGCCGCCGCGGCTGCCGTCCTGGTGCTCGCCGACCCCACCGGGATGATGACGGGCCCGAACGGTCACCAGTCGACGCCACCCCCGGTGTCGCCGACGGGCCCCTCGCAACGCGAGCCCGGCCCCGGCGCCGGAGGCGGAGAACCGGCCACCCGCGGTTCCGCGGGGCTGCCGGTCCGCGCGACCGGCTCACCGACCCCGACAGCGCGTGTTTCGGCGGTGCCGGTCGGCCAGCCCACACCGACCGGCGAGAGCACCGGAGGTGCGTCCGAGCCCACCTCGTCCGAGAGCCCTACGGCGGCGCCGACCGGTGGGTCGACGGGTGGCTCGACGCCGGCACCGACCGGAGCCGCGTCGGAGGAGCCCGACGAGGAGCCGGCGGCGGAGCCGACGAAGAAGCCGTCCTCGGGGGCGCCGGCGGCGCAGGAGAGCGCGGCACCCCAGACCTAGCGAGACCACTCTGGCGTGGCGGCCTGGCCGTCGACCGAGTCGGTGCGCTGGGTGAACAGGTCGGACTGGCCGAGGGTGGTGGCACCGAGTTGGGTGAGGCCGAGGGTCAGCAG